>NZ_JBQENZ010000007.1:0-302432 GCF_052044935.1 Ensifer sp. 22460 | reverse complement strand
GCGCCGGCGACGCCGATGACGACCGACTTGCCCCAGCCGCGATGCGAGGCCTCGAGCGCCTGGCGCATCACCTTGGTGTTGCCGGTGCAGTCGAAGGTGTAGTCGGCGCCGCCGATCTGGTCGGCACCACGCTTGGTCATGTTGACGAGGTAGGGAACGATGTCGTCGCCGACCTCCTTCGGATTGACGAAGTGGGTCATGCCGAAGCGTTCGCCCCAGGCCTTCTTGTCGTTGTTGAGGTCGACGCCGATGATCATGTCGGCGCCGGCAAGACGCAGGCCCTGGATGACGTTGAGGCCGATGCCGCCGAGACCGAAGACGATCGCGGTCGCGCCCATCTCGACCTTGGCCGTGTTGATGACCGCACCGATGCCGGTGGTGACGCCGCAGCCGATGTAGCAGATCTTGTCGAACGGCGCGTCCGGGTTGACCTTGGCAACGGCGATCTCCGGCAGCACCGTGTAGTTGGCGAAGGTCGAGCAGCCCATGTAGTGATGGATCTTGTCCTTGCCGATCGAGAAGCGCGAGGTGCCGTCGGGCATCAGGCCCTGGCCCTGGGTCGAGCGGATCGCGGTGCAGAGATTGGTCTTGCGCGACAGGCACGACGGGCAGGAGCGGCACTCGGGCGTGTAGAGCGGAATGACGTGATCGCCCTTCTTCACCGAGGTGACGCCCGGGCCGACGTCGACGACGATGCCGGCGCCCTCATGGCCGAGGATGGCCGGGAACAGGCCTTCCGGATCGGCGCCGGACAGCGTGAAGTCGTCCGTGTGGCAGATGCCGGTGGCCTTGACCTCGATCAGCACTTCGCCGGCCTTTGGGCCTTCGAGTTGAACCGTCATGACCTCGAGCGGCTTGCCTGCCTGAACGGCAATGGCGGCACGTACATCCATCTATTTTCTCCCTAGGACAAAAATGGTTTCGGGCCGCCAGGGCGGCGGCCCGTTGGAATCGACAATAAGCTAACGAATGTTCTGTTGAACGCGATTGAGTTCCATCTCAAGTGCGGCGATGGCCTTGCCGGTCTGTTCGTGCAGCTTCTTGACCAGGGCAAGCTGCTCGCGAAGGCCGTCGCGCTCGTCATCGACCGCGTCCGAATCCGGCGCCTTGCCGAGGCCGGCGATCAGCCAGGCCGGGGTAACGCCCAGCACGCCGGCAAGCATGAAGAGCCGGTTCGTCCGGGGTTCGGCGCGGTCGCGCTCCCAGGCGGCGACCGTTTCAGCGCGGACTCCGAGTTGGTCTGCCAGGTCCTTGGTGCTGATGTTGGCGGCGTCGCGCGCCCTCCAGATGCGTCCTCCCAGCGTATCACCGTCGCTGGTGTCGCGCAGGCGGGCAATCATCGTTTCGGTGGACAAGCGCATGGATATCTCCTTTGCCACGGTTACGTTCAAAGGTCCCGGAGAGACGGCAGGAAGCCGCTTTTGACTTCCGGGGCGGAAGATGGTCCTGAGCTTATAGGCATTCGGCCAGCGAGGGACCACCCCGAAGCGCCAAAAACACCGTCAATTGCGGCTAAGGCGCGGATAGTTCGGCCTCCGGAGTATCCTCGGCCGTTGAAAACCGTAGCCTAGGCTCTAATGTGCGGCGGCCAACCGGAGCTTGCCCCATGACCGACGCCCGAACTGCGGCTGCCGAGCCTGCCGATACCGTGATGCAAGGTGTCGCCATCATGCTCTTTGCGATGGTCATCCTGCCCGGCATGGACGTGATCGCGAAGTATATGGCTGTTTACGAAGGCATGTCGCCCGGCCAGGTGACCTTCTACCGGTTCTTCTTCCAGCTGGTGGCGACGCTGCCGATGCTGCTTGGCGCCGGCGGCCTGCGGGCGCTGAAGCCGAAGCGACCCTGGGCCAATCTGCTGCGCGGCGTGCTGCTGGCGACCGCGGCCCTGTTCTTCTTCATTTCCGTGAAGTACATGCCGCTGGCCGATACCTTTGCCATCTATTTCGTCGAGCCCTTCATCCTGACCTGCCTTTCGGCGGTGTTCCTGAAGGAAAGAGTCGGCTGGCGACGCTGGCTTGCCATCATCGTCGGCTTCGGTGGGGCGATGATCGTCATCCAGCCGAGTTTCGCGGCTTTCGGCGTGACGGCTTTGCTGCCGGTGGCCTGCGCCTTCGTGTTTGCCTGCTATCTGCTTCTCAATCGCGCGGTCGGTACGGGTGACTCGCCGCTGACGATGCAGACCATCGCTGGCATCGGCGGCACATTGATGATGGCGCTGGTGATCCTGGTCGGCAACGGCATGGGCAGCCCCGACTTCGTGCCGTCCTTGCCCAAATCGGCGCTTGGCTGGACGCTGGTGGTTATCCTCGGCGCGCTCTCCGGTTACGGCCATCTGCTGGTCGTCAAAGCCTTCCGGGCGGCACCTGTCTCCTTGTTGGCGCCATTCCACTATTTCGAGATCGTCACGGCGACGGCGCTCGGCTATCTCATCTTCGGAGACTTCCCGTCGCTCTCCAAATGGCTTGGCATCGCCATCATCGTCGGCTCGGGCCTCTTTATTATCTGGCGCGAGCGGCAGGCGGGACGTCGAGCGGCAAGCTGAATGGGTTCAGGCGCCGTCGGTCTTTGTCGGGCCGAACACCGTCTCGAAGGCCTCGCGCAGCCGGATATCGACATCCGGCATCATCACCGGCAGGCCGAGGTCGACGAGGCTTGTTACGCCGTAGCCGCGAATACCGCAGGGCACGATGCCGCCGAAATGGTCGAGATCCGGATCGACGTTCAGTGCGAAGCCGTGGAAGCTTACCCATTTGCGCAGGCGAATGCCGATCGCGGCAATCTTGTCTTCCGCCACCGAACCATCGGGCAGGGCGGGCTTTTCCGGGCGGCGAACCCAGACGCCGACCCGATCTTCGCGGCGCTCACCTCTCACATTCATCGAATCGAGCGTGGAGATCACGACGCTTTCCAGCGCAGCGACGAAGGCGCGCACGTCCTGCTTTCGGCGCTTGAGGTCGAGCATAACGTAAACGACGCGCTGGCCCGGCCCGTGATAGGTGTATTCACCGCCGCGACCCGTCGAGAACACCGGAAAGCGATCCGGCATCACCAGATCAGCAACATCGGCGCTGGTACCGGCTGTGTATAGCGGCGGATGTTCGACCAGCCAGACGAGTTCGTCCGCGGTGCCGGCGGCGATCGCGGCAGCTTCCTGTTCCATCAGTTCGACTGCCTGTGGATAATCCACCAGATCAGAGGCAACCCGCCAGCGAACCGGGGGTGATTCCGGGGGGGCGAACATGGTCTGGCTCAGATTCTCACGCTGCATTCGGTCTGCATTCCTGTTTTCAGAGCTTGTAAATGGGATGGCGCGTGACAAGAGTCCAGCGTTTCCAACGCTTCCCCAGCGGGCTGTTGAAATAGTTTCATTTCCCGTCAAATTTCTGTCTTCATCCCCTTGTGCCCCCCAGGGGCTTTTGCTACATGCAGCCCCGTCGACGCAGGTCGACACCTACCACGATGCGGTCGTGGCGGAATTGGTAGACGCGCAGCGTTGAGGTCGCTGTGGGGCAACCCGTGGAAGTTCGAGTCTTCTCGACCGCACCAAAAAAACCCGGCTTTGGCCGGGTTTTTTGTTTTTATCCTGCCTAGCGAACACGGCGAGCTGCGCGGAATCGCGTCGCTGACACATCCCTTTTCTGGACGTTTCCAATCAAGCGTAGGCGTTTGGCACGGTGGGAAGGAGCGCGCTCTCTTTGCTGGCGAATGGCCGAAGACGAACGGGATCCCGCGCCCAACAATCGGTCTCGGCGCGGTGGCCGAGGTGCGCGCGCTTGATGCGCGGAAAGGCGACCTGGCCGGTTCGCTCGCAATGCGACGGGCCGCTGAGTTCTGTCATGATCGCCCGAATTGTGCACAGCCATCTCTTGTGCACTGCGGGGGCTTTTGCTACATGCACCCCCGCCGGCGCAGGTCGGCATCTACCACGATGCGGTCGTGGCGGAATTGGTAGACGCGCAGCGTTGAGGTCGCTGTGGGGCAACCCGTGGAAGTTCGAGTCTTCTCGACCGCACCAAAACCGGCTTCGGCCGGTTTTTTCGTTTTTATCTCCAACGCTTAGGTCTTGAGCCCACCGCGCGGCTCAGCCTCGGGCCGAAGCTGCAAGCCCGCAAACCTCAACACATGTTCAGACCGCACTTCGGCGTGCATAGCGCTTGCCGCCGCGGAAAAAGAGTGAACGAGCACCGCCACGTTGCAGGCGAAATGGCTTGGAATGTTATTTGGTGCTAACCTTGGCGCGGTATTCCAGAACGAGGGCCGGGCTGGAGCAGTTTTCTGGGCGCGGCGGTGGCTGGGCGACCTGCACCAATGACGAAGCCTGTTTGCTTGGGAGGTTCCTTTGGGCGGCGATCTCAGGGCTGTTGCCGATGCAATCCTCAATACCGTCGTCAGCGCCGCGGATTGCGTGCCCGGCGTCGTCGCGATTGCCACAGATAGACGGGGCGATATCTACACCGGTGCAGCCGGAAAGCGAGCATTGGGTGGCGATGCGGACATGACCGCCGACAGCGTCTTCGGGCTCTTCTCGATGACGAAAGCGATCACCGGCACTGCCTGCCTGCAACTGGTCGAAGAGGGCAGGCTCGATCTCGATGCTCCAGCCAGGCGATACGCTCCCGAGATCGGCAAGCTGCAGGTGATCGATGGCTTTGATTCCTCCGGGAACCCGAAGCTCCGCCCGCCCAAGCGGGATATCACGACGCGCATGCTGCTTTTGCATACGGCTGGCTTTGGATACGACTTCTTCAATGAGACCTACGCCAGGTTGGCCCGGCAGCATGGGCAGCCGAGCGTGATCACGAGCTCCTATGCGTCCATCCGCACCCCATTGCTGTTCGACCCAGGCGACGACTGGGAATATGGAAGCAACCTGGACTGGGCCGGACAGGTGGTGGAGGGCATAGCCGGTAAGCGATTGGGCGAGGTGATGACCGAGCGAATCCTTCAGCCGCTCGGCATGGACGATACCGGTTTTGCATTGACCCCAGCGATGGCCTCACGCGTGGTCACGCTGCATCAGCGGGACGATGCAGGGCGATTGCAGCCGGTGCCCGATTTCCGGTTCCCCCAGGAACCCGAGGTCCAAATGGGTGGGCATGGCCTCTACTCGACAGCTACCGATTACTCAAAATTTATTCGCATGTGGCTCAACGACGGGGTGGCACCCGGCGGCCGCGTGCTGAAACCCGAAACCGTCGAAATGGCGGAAAAGAATGGCCTCGGAGAAAAGAAGATCAAAAAGCTTCCCGGGGTGATACCGAGCCTTTCGCACGACGTCGAATTTTTCCCCGGAATGCCGAAATCCTGGGGGCTTAGCTTCATGATCAATGATGAAGCCGCGCCGACAGGCCGACCGGCCGGCGCGCTGGCCTGGGCTGGGCTTGCAAACCTCTATTACTGGATAGACCGCCAAAATGGTCTCGGCGGCCTCTGGGCGACGCAGATATTGCCCTTCGTCGACCCGGCCTCGATCGGGGGCTACCTTGACTTCGAAACGGCGGTCTACTCCGCCTTTCCAAGGTAGTCGGCCGAAACATTTGATTGCACACGCCAAGCCTGGGTCGCTTGCACCGCGCGCCGCGCGCTTGCCCCGCCCTGCGTCCACGTCGTCAGCTGTTGCCTTGCGGTCCGCTCTGGTCCATGCGGCGGCGGATAAGCTTGAAGCTGTGATCGGGCTGAACCTCATAGGTTTCGTAGACCATCTGCCCTTCATACATGAAACGGTGCTGAACCATGGTGCCGGGAGCGGCCTGCGTCTTTCTTTTGCTGGCGTTTTCGCCGTAGGTCAGGCTCTCGGGCAGGGGCTCAAGACTCTGTTGGGCACTGTTGCAACCGGCGAGGGCCAGGAGGCCGATGACTGCAAGATATGTTGGCTTCATTGTTCGATCCTTGGTGAACTGGGAGGCATTTGATGCTGTCGGCGGGAAGTCCTAGACGCGCGTTTGTTCCCTTGTCAGCTTTTCGAATTTCTTGATCGCCCGATCGCGTTTCAGGCGCGAGAGGCGTTGGGTCCAGAAAATACCGTCGAGCTGGTCGATCTCGTGTTGCAGGCAAATGGCCATCAGCCCTTCGGCTTCCTCTTCGACCTCTTCGCCTGAAAGGGTTTGATAGCGAACACGGACGGTCTGCGGTCGCTCGATGTCCTCCGAAACCCCAGGCATCGATACACTGCCTTCAGAATGTTTCATGACTTCGGCGGAGTTCCAGACAATCTCTGGATTGATGTAAATCCTGACGCCGCTCTCCCGGTCGAGCTCGATCACCGTCACCCTTTGCAGCACGCCGACATGCGGAGCGGTGATACCGATGCCCGGTGCCGCTCGCATCGTGTCCAGAAGGTCGTCCGCAAGGGCCTCGAGCGCCGCATCAAAGCGGGTAACGGTGTCCGCCTTCTGGCTCAGCAAGGGACTGGGAAAACGGACAATGGGACGGATCGCCATCAGATGTTCCTCGGCTGCAGCGTTTGCGGCGCCGTACGTCCCGTTGAGGAGCGCAAGAGGCGGCGTAAACCTTGGGCTGCTGTTTCGTCCTCTGAAATCGATTCCGGTTCCAGGGAACGAAGAGAAGTGCTAGCCGATCGCGCGATCGATGTCGACACTGTCGCGATGCAGCCGGTTTCTCATGTATTTGCAACAGCTTGAATAAATCTGTTATCGCCGCGCACAGGGTGGTATCTGTGCTGTGGACCTCGGCGGGGCTTTGCGCTAGCAGGGCTGTAGGACCCAACTTCCGGAGCACGGCAGCGGAAGAGGGGCACCAACCGTCAGTGACGCATTCTTTCCGGCCCGTATGATGGAGCACCGGAAAGCAGCAATCGTTTCGAGGGCGCCCATGAGCAATATCGGCGACGACGACAGCGGTATCGAAGACGTCAAGACCTTTGACGGCTCGGACATCTATGCCGACGACGGTTCGGTCCGTTCCGATTTCCTCATGCATGTCGGGGCCGCGATCGCCGATCGCGATACGATCTATCTGCGCCAGCACGTCGCCGGCCTGCATTCGTCGGAACTCGGCGACCTGCTTGAAGCGATCCAGCCTGACCAGCGCCTGGCGCTGGTCTCACTGCTCGGCAAGGAATTCGACCTTTCGGCGCTGACGGAGGTCGACGAGGCCATCCGTCTCGATATCGTCGAGCATCTGCCGAACGAGCAGATCGCCGAGGCTATCGGCGAAATGGACTCGGACGACGCCGTCTACATTCTCGAGGACCTCGACCAGGAAGATCAGGACGAGATCCTGGCGAAGCTTCCCTTTACGGAACGGGTTCGCCTTCGCCGCTCGCTCGATTATCCGGAGAGCACCGCCGGCCGGCGCATGCAGACCGAGTTCGTGGCGGTGCCGCCATTCTGGACCGTTGGCCAGACGATCGACTACATGCGCGAAGACGAGGACCTGCCCGAGAGCTTCACGCAGATCTTTGTCATCGACCCGACCTTCAAGCTGCTCGGTGCCATGGACCTCGACCGCATTCTACGGACCAAGCGCTCGGTCAAGGTCGATGCGATCATGCACGACACGAGTCATGCGATTCCGGCCGAGATGGACCAGGAAGAGGCAGCGCAACTGTTTGAGCAATACGACCTTCTCTCCGCCGCGGTCGTCGATGACAACGGAAGGCTGGTCGGAGTGCTCACCATCGATGACGTCGTCGACGTCATTCAAGAAGAAGCGGAAGAAGACCTCTTGCGCTTGAGCGGTGTCGGCGATGAAGAGCTCTCGGACTCGGTTGCCGAGGCATCGCGCTCACGCGTGCCGTGGCTGTTCATCAATTCGATGACGGCGTGCATGTCCGCCTCGGTCATCGGGCTTTTCGATGCGACCATTCAGCAGATCGTCGCGCTCGCCATTCTGATGCCGATTGTCGCCGGCATGGGCGGCAATGCCGGTTCGCAGACCATGACCGTTACCGTCCGCGCGCTTGCGACCCGCGGCCTCGACATTCACAACGCGCCGCGCATTATCCGGCGCGAAGCCGGGGTCGGGCTGTTGAACGGCATGATCTTCGGCACGCTGATCGGCCTGCTCGCCGGTCTCTGGTTTCAGGACCCGAACATCGGCGGTATCATCGCCACGGCCATGCTGATCAATATGATGGCCGCAGCACTTGGCGGCATCCTCGTTCCGCTCTGCCTGGACCGCTTCGGTGCCGATCCGGCCGTGTCTTCCGCCGTTTTCGTGACGGCCATCACCGACATCACCGGTTTCTTCAGTTTTCTCGGCATCGCCACGTGGTGGTTTCACGTCACGTGAGGTGAACGCCGTTGTTTGACTTTTACGTCAAGGTCAACGATAGTGTATACGCATTACAGCGCGCGCGTCTTCCATGACACGCTGAGATCGCTGTAACACTTTGACCTGCTGCATAATTTTGACCTTAAATCGATACCGATTTTAGGAACGATGCAGTAAATCATGGAATGGCAGCGTGAATAAATATTATAGCATCACCGAATTGACGCGGGAATTCGGCATTTCCACCCGAACGCTGCGGTTCTATGAGGACGAGGGCCTCATTCATCCTGAACGCCGTGGACGCACGCGCCTGTTCCGGCCTGCGGATCGGCGGCTGATCCAGGAAATTCTGCGTGGCCGGCGCATCGGCTTCACGATTGCCGAAATCCGCGAAATCATCCAGGTCTACAAGGATCCACCCGGCGAGATGGGCCAGCTTCGGCTCTTGATGAACCGTGTCGAGGAAAAGCGCGAGGAGCTTCGGCAGAAGCGCAAGGATATCGAAGACACGCTGGCAGAGCTCGACAATGTCGAGGAGGCTTGCCTGACGCGTCTCGCGGAGATCGGCGTCGGTACCTGAGCAGGCGGGCGTATTCTTAAAAGCGAAAGTTTCGAAGGGTGGCGTCCGCGCTGCCCTTTTTGGTTTTGGGCTGTGCGGTCTTTTGGTCAGATCCAGCGGCTGGTGTGCCGGCAATAACGCTCGAACTCGAAGCCGAAGCGCGACAGCAGATGCCGCTCTTCGTTGCGAATGGCAAAGACGGTCGTCAGCATCACCGCTGCGATCGCCGTGATGAAGAACCAAGGATTGAGCGTCGCCAGGCCGAAGCCGACCATCATCAGGGTGTAGCCGAGATAGATCGGGTTGCGTGTGAAGCGGAAGGGGCCGTAGGTGACGAGGCAGGTCGCCGACCGGTAGGGCATGACGGCCGTGTGCCGGTCGAGCAAGGTCTTGAGTGCCCAGAGATCCAGCCAGATGGCGACGATGATCAGTGTGCCGCCGCTGATCCAGGGAAACCAGCTGTGTCCGTGTGCGACGGGGATGGGGGAATATCGCGCCAGAACAAGGGCCGCGAGCGTGGCGACGCCGTAGAGCAGGGCGGGCCACGGGAAATTCAGCGGCTTGGCACGATAGGCATTCATGTCCTAGTCCCCTGATTGCACGTCCATTGTGCACTGTCGCGCGATTCGCGCAATGCGTTCATCGGTGCTGACGTTGATCTCTCCCCTGTTCAGGCTGTCGAACAGGTTCTGTTGTACCAGAAGGTCGAGCGTACAGCCGCAGAAGGCCTCGCACGGCACGGCCGGGTTCCCCTGGTTGCAGGCCGCGACGCAATTGCTGCGGTAGGCTTGCTTGGGATCCGGCAATGTTGGCGGTGAAATCAGCGAGAAGAGATAGACCAGTCCGATGAGCACGGGCTGGTGAATGAGGTATATGGCCAGACTGTGACGGCCGCCGAAGACGAGCGGGCTCATCCACAGTTTGCCCTTGCCACCTGTAGACGGACGGCTTGCGAGGACCGCGACGAGCCGCGCATGGAAGAGCTTGGCTGCGGCAAGGCCGAAGAGGAAAGGCCCGAGCCACGGCAGCAGCGGCACATAGTCGTTGGAGCGCGGCAAGGTTTCCGACAGTCCGACCCACCAGAGCCAGGGTGCATCGAAGGCCGGCGAGCGCAAATAGAAGGGTGCCGCGATGGCTGCTGCTGCCGCAACAAGGGAAACGACGGCGGGAAGCCGCAGGAAGACAAGGCCGATCACGCTTGCCGCGGCGATCGCATGCAGGATGCCGAAGAAGATGAAGGTGTCCGGGAACGCGAAATAGGTCGCGATTGTGATCAGCGCTGCCGCACCGGCGATTTTGGCAAAGCGCCGCATGAACGCGTCGAGGCGAAGCTTCGGCCATTGTCCGAGCACAAGGCTGTACCCGGCGAGAAAGAGGAAGCTGCTGGCGATGAGCCGGGCAAAGATCTTCCAGCCGCCGGTGCCGGCGGTTCCCGCGGCAACGTAGCCGAAGAACTCGAGGTCCCAGACGAAATGATAGGTAGCCATGGCGAGCAGTGCCACGCCGCGCGCGACGTCGATGAAGGCGAGCCGCCCCCGTGCGGCAGATTGAGCCGGTATCTGTGTCGTCGGTGAAGTCACATTGCTGTCGGACATGGGCATTCGCCATCCTGTGGGCGTGAAGAAGAGTGACATGTTTGGCTTGTGCCAAACACGCGTCGTTGGCTGATGGTGGAAGTGGTCAGGCCTGATCTGTTTCCGTTCAGCGCGATGGGCGCGCGTGCAGTCAGGGCGTTGCGTCCGGCAGCAGCGCCGCGCGTGCCTCCGAGAAGAACTGCCTGCGGGTCAGCACAAAGATGACGAAGACGGTGAGCCCGACGAAGACATAGGGGCTGATGAACCAGCCGAGATATCCGATCGACAGGAAAATCGCCCGAAGCCCGGCGTTGAAGTGCTTGGCGGCCAGCACGTTCATGCGGATCGCCCGTTCGGCTGCCTTCTCCGCCGCCTGCAGGTCGCGTTGCATGTCGGCGGTCATTGGAATGCCGCCCATCAGGATCGAGCAATAGTTGAACAACCGGTAGGACCAGCCGAACTTGAAGAAGGAATAGCCGAAGAGACAGGTGAGGCCACCGACCTTCAGCTCGAACGCGGTCCGACCGCCATGGAAGACATAGGGCATGTCCGCGAAGATCACTTGCACCTGTTCGGTTGCGCCGAGCAGAGCGAAGCAGCCACCGAGGGCGAAGATCGTCGTCGAGGCAAAGAAGGCGGTGCCGGCCTGCAGCCCCGCGATGATCTGCGTATCGATCATCTTCAGATCGCGGTTGAGCGAATTGCGGATCCAGCGGCCACGATGCTCGTTCATGAGGCGGGTGAGACTCACCCGCTTGAAGCCGCGCGTGCCGTCGGTCGCCCAGCTGAAACCCGCCCAAAGCAGGATAAACACGACAAGCGCTATGTAATCTTCGAAGGTCATACACGTGTTTTTGGCATGGCTTTTGGAAAATGCAAGGTGGGCGCGGCGGCGCGGGAATCGACGGCGCGTCAACTACTGTGATGAAATTGCGGCGGAATTTTTCTCCGCTCCCGCCGGCCAATTGCGCGGTTTTCACCAGCTTAGTGTACTGAGCGGCGAGGGCCTGACACCTTTCCGCCACATTTCCCCATTGCGCAGTAACACTTTCTTCAATATGCAAGGCCCCAGACGCGGGCACCCAATGTGCTGCTCGCGGCCGTTGAGAGTGTTTTCGGAGACATCATGGACAATACAATTCAGAAATCTTGCTGGGGCGTAACTGCACGCGCCGTGGCTGGTTTCGCTGGCGTTCTTGTTCTTGCTTATCTTTTCGGCGGCCTTTGATATCTGGTATCTAGAAAAGACCACTGATTGACGGCGCGGCTTCCCAAAAGCCGCGCCGTTTTTGATTCCAGGCAGCCAATCTCGACACCCCGGAGCCTTTGCGGGATGACAATGTCGCACGGATGGGATCGAATGTCGGTTGACCGCCTGACCGTCTGCTATGGGATCGCTTAGGCTTCGTTCCTATATTTGTTGCGGATTTCCTTAAATCGGTGCCGATCTGAGGATAAAATCGCGCAGTAAATATGAGGATAGCGCGCCGGTTCGCACAGACCGTGAAGCGTGATATCGAGGCAATCGTGAATGCGGTGCTCGGGCAATCATGCCGGTGCGCCGCGAGTCAGTCTCCGGGGCAGGCAAACTTATGTTTCTTTCCGTCTTCGACGTGTTCAAGATCGGTATCGGGCCTTCGAGCTCGCATACGATGGGGCCGATGTCGGCCGCCAACCGCTTTCTCGAACTCATTCTTTCCGACGACTGGCCGCGCCCGTCCCATGCTGCCGTTGCGGCGATCAAGGTCAGCCTGCACGGTTCGCTGGCCCATACCGGTATCGGCCACGGCACGGGCAGGGCGGTTGTCCTTGGTCTCGTCGGCGAACGCCCCGACCTGGTCGATCCTGATCGCATGGACGGCTTGATCGACGAGGTCGAGCGCAGCGGCCGCATTTCGCCGCCGGGACATCCGTCCTATGAATTCCAGCCGAAGACGGACCTGGTCTTCGACAAGAAGGTGCCGCTGCCCGGCCATGCCAACGGCATGTCCTTCTCCGCGTTCGACCGCGACGGCCGGCTGCTGCTGAAGCGGATCTATTATTCGATCGGCGGCGGCTTCGTCGTGACCGATACGGAACTCGAGGCGATGCGTGCCTCGAAGAACAAGGCGGCCGGCGTCAAGGTGCCATTCCCGTTCTCGTCGGCCCAGGAGATGCTGGACATGGCGGCCCGCTCCGGGATGACGATCGCCCAGATGAAACGGGCGAACGAAGAAGCGACCATGTCGCCGGATGAGCTGAATGCCGGGCTCGACCGCATCTGGGGCGCGATGAGCAACTGTATCGACCGTGGGCTGAGCCAGGAGGGCATCATGCCCGGTGGCTTGAAGGTCCGCCGCCGCGCACGCTCGATCCACGACAAGCTGCAGGAAGAATGGCGCTCCAACAAGACCAACCCGCTGCTCGCCAACGACTGGCTGAGCGTCTACGCGATGGCGGTCAATGAAGAGAATGCCGCCGGCGGCCGCGTCGTCACGTCGCCGACCAACGGTGCAGCAGGCGTCGTCCCCGCCACTATCCGCTACTACATGCATTTCCATGACGACGCGGATCAGGAGGGCATCCGCGACTATCTGCTGACGGCTGCCGCAATCGGTGGCATCATCAAGCACAACGCCTCGATCTCCGGTGCCGAGGTCGGCTGTCAGGGTGAGGTCGGCTCAGCGTCCGCCATGGCCGCTGCCGGCCTTGCTGCCGTCATGGGCGGTACGCCCGAGCAGATCGAAAATGCCGCCGAGATCGCACTCGAGCACCACCTCGGCATGACCTGTGATCCGGTCGCCGGCCTGGTTCAGGTTCCGTGCATCGAGCGCAACGCGCTCGGTGCGGTCAAGGCGGTGACGGCAGCCTCGCTGGCGCTCAAGGGCGACGGTAAGCATTTTGTGCCGCTCGATGCCTGCATCGAGACGATGCGCCAAACCGGCGTCGACATGAACGAGAAGTACAAGGAAACATCGACCGGCGGTCTCGCGGTCAACGTCGTCGAATGTTGAGCCGCCACGGTGATTGTGGATGAACAGCGTCTGGCCGCTTGACCGCAACGGCCGGACGGGTGTTCAAAACAGCTATGTCTCTGCATCTCATAAAGCTCTGCGTCGGAGCGGAATCGATCGAGGACCTGCGCGAATGGGTTTCGCGCAAGGCTATGGCCGCCATGGCCGCTGGCCTCGAGCCCCATTCCTTCCACACGACCCGCATGGTGCCGAAACGGGTGGAGGAACTGCTGAGCGGCGGTTCGCTCTACTGGGTGATCAAGGGGACCGTGCAGGCGCGACAGTCCTTGATCGGTATCGAAACCTTCACGGATGGCGAGGGTATCGGCCGCTGCAATCTGCTGCTTGGCCCTGAAGTGGTCGAGACGGAGTTGCAGCCGCGGCGTGCCTTCCAGGGCTGGCGCTATCTCACCGACAAGGATGCGCCGCGCGACCTTGCGTCGCTTTCCGGTGGCGGTGCCGAGATGCCGCTCGAGCTGCGCCGCGAATTGGCGGAACTCGGACTTCTCTAATCTTCAATATGGATGACCTGACGACCCATCACAGGGCAGGTTGCGATGCTGGCACGCGCATGGTTGCGGCGGTGTCGCAACAAGAAAAAAGGCGGCACAGGCCGCCTTTCGGAATTTCATGAACGTTCAGGTGATCCGCATTTTCAGGGGATGGCGCCGGTTCGGCCCCGTCACGTGAAGATGAATGCCGGCACGCGGCTGCGTCGACCGCCAGGCGCGGGCGCCGTGCGTCAGGAGCATCCCGACCAGATCGCGCGTCTTCGCCTTCGATCGGTTCAGCCCGAGATCGGCAATGCGCATGGCCGCCTCGTGCAGGGGATGCAGGTTGATGCGCGACGGCTTGGCGCGCCGTCCCGGCAGCGGGGTGACACCCGGAACGTTTTCGTTCATCGCCATGATTAACCTCGTTACGCTGTACAAATCCGAGGAAGGAGGCCGGAAAACAAACACATCCGGCCGCCAAATCTTTTGACCTTACTGCTGGCTCGCCCAGCAGGAGATGCCTTTCTTCTTCAGGGCCTTGCAGGCATTGACCGCTGCATTCTGGTCGTCGAAGCCGCCGAAACGGGCGCGATAGACCTGGCCGAAAGCGACAGTGAAGGGTTTTGCATCGCGAAGTGCCTTGCCGCCCTTGTCCTTGGCGTTGCCGAGAAGGGTCATGGCCTGATCCTTGTCCGGCGTTGCGCCGATCTGGATGACCCAGCCCTGCGGCTGCGCCGGCATCGGTTCGGCTTTTGCGGCTTCGGCCGGTTCGGCCTTCGCAACCGCGTCGGCCTTCTTCGGAACGGAATTGGTGATCTGGGTGTCAACCATGCCGGCGGCGACAGGCTGACGGAGTTTCAGGCTCTGTGCGTCGAGCGTGTTGGGAACGATCTTCGGGGAAAGAACGGGGTTGTCCGACGCGCGCTTGTTGCCGGCATAGGCCATCTGTACGCTGCTCGCGCTTTCGCCGTTATAGCGGATGCCAGGAACCGGTCCGGTGTTGGGCAGGTCGTGACCGCTGGCCGCGGCCGCGACGACAGGCGTATCCGCAACGGGAGCCGCCTCTGCAACCTGGGTCTCTTCAGCCGGAACGGGAGTAGGCTTGGTCTCGGCAATCAGATTGCCGTCGCCACGCCGCGATGCCGACGGCATGTACTTGGCGACGAGCCGGCGCATCTGCGCATCACGGCTGGCGCCGGAGCTGCCGCCCATGACGACGGCGACGATGCTGCGACCCTCGAGCTGAGCCGAGGTCACGAGATTGAAGCCCGACGCGCGGGTGTAACCGGTCTTGATGCCATCCACGCCGCGGACATTGCCGAGCAGGCGGTTGTGATTGCCGATCGTCTGCTTGCCGAAACGGAAGCTGCGGGTGGAGAAGTAATCGTAATACTGCGGAAAATGCTGGCGAAGCGCGAGGCCAAGACGGGCCTGGTCGCGCGCGGTCGTGCGCTGTTCCGGGTCGGGCAGGCCGTTGGCATTGCGATAGGTCGTGCGCGTCATGCCGAGCGCCCGGGCCTTGTTCGTCATCATGCGGGCAAAACGCTGCTCCGAACCGCCGAGATATTCACCGAGCGCCGTCGACGCATCGTTGGCCGAGCGGGTGACGAGCGAAAGGATCGCCTGTTCGACGGTGATCGACTGTCCGGCACGCACACCAAGCTTCGATGGCGGCTCGGCGGAAGCGTTTTTCGAAAAGGGGATGGAGGTGGACTTCGTGATCCGACCGGCTTCGAGCGCTTCGAAGGTCAGATAGAGCGTCATCATCTTGGTGAGAGACGCGGGATAGCGCAGTTCGTCGGCATCCTCGCCGTAAAGAATCTTGCCGGTCTTGGCATCGACGACGATGCCCGAATATTTCGGATTGGCATAGTTCGAGGCGGCGAAGGCCGGTGCGGCAAAGGCGGCCGATGCAATGGCGCCCGCAAGGACGACCCGTCCTACCATCTTTGAAAGAGCACCGAACGGGCGCTTCGCGAGATCAAAAAAACCGGATTGGGACACTACGCTACTCTTTATTCTCATGTCATGGGGTTGTCCGGACGCCGCCTCCGGGAACGACCGTTCTCGAGACAGTATCGGCATAGCGTTACCAATCGGTTTATGATGAATGATTGGTTTCCGGAATCGAACGCATTTGTACAAGGGCGATGCCGGTGTAGCGCAATGGTGCGGCAGGCTGCCTGCACCACACCAGTTAGACGAAATCAGGGCACGAGACGGTTTTTGACGAAGGCGGTGATCGCTTGGTCGATTTCGCGCCACTGCGGCAGCAGTTTGTTGGAGAATCTGTAGAGCACGGCGAGGTCCTTTCCGGCGTGAATGTCGCGCTGGCAATCGGCGCTGGTCGAGATGGATTGTGGGCCGAGGCAGCGCACCACGTAGGGCGCCTGGGTGCTCGTCTCAGCGGTAAAGAACACTTCGCCCGCATAGCTGGATGTCGGCTTGACTGCGTGCTCCGTCAGCCCGGCCGGGCCAGCCGTGGGCGCGCCGTCGAAGACCTGCGAATAGATCGGCTCCAGCCGCCCGGACATGTCGCGCGACATCGTGCTTTGGGAAATCTGCAGGAAAAGGAGGCTTTCGGGTGCGTCAACATTGTTGAAGAGTGCCCGGCTCCGGGCGCTGTAACCTTCGAGCCCCGGCCAGGTCAGGTAGAGATCGACGCGCTCGACGATCGAGGTGGCGCGTTGTGCCTCGAAGCGGATCATGTTGGCCGGCAGGCGCAAGTGATCCTGGCCGATGAAGATGTCGAAAAGCTCGTTGCTCGCGGTGTGGCCGGCAAGGGCGAGGTTTTCGCCGAACCAGCGCCCTGCAAATGAGATGGCAGCGGTCAGCGCCGCAAGCACCGCGACCGCTGCCATCACCCGGTAGACGAAGCCGGGCGACAGCAGCGGTCGGAGCTCCGGTTCGTGAATGTCGTTTGAAGAGCTGCTCATCGTTGGGCTGTCCCGTCGCGATGGCCGAACCCCGGCGGTCCGTTGTTCGGCTCACGCATTCCCGCGCATCGTAGGATGGACGACGTCGCTTGCCCGACGCTGGTCGAGGATGGTTAATTTTCTGTGAATTCCCCCTCGAGCTGCGAAACATCAAAAACTTAAAGAAAGATCGCGACACGGTTTAGCGCCGGGAATGCCGGTCATAAAAACGGCCGGTTCCGAGGGACGCGGAACCGGCCGAGGCTCGGTCTGGACGGGGATGTTTATGACCGGTGCCCTGGAATGGTGGAGGCTGCTGCGAAAGGCGCGCCGCCTCCGATGTCTTCTGTGCTTACTGCGTCCGTACGCTGCCGACGGCGACGGTGCGGCCGTCCTGGAGCTTGACCCAGCGACCGGAGTGTTCGGTCGATTGGCGCTTGAGGTAGGTGTATTCGGTGTCCGACCACAGCAGCACCTTGTTGCGCATGTTGTCGAGAATGAAGTCGCCACGGTCAGTGCGCACGGTGAGAACGGCATGGCCATCACCGTTCGGTTGCAGAACGACGGTGATCAGGAGGTCCGACGGAGAGAAACCGTTCTCGATCAGTTTGCGGCGCTTCAAGAGGACATAGTCTTCACAGTCGCCAACCGTGTCCGGATAGGACCACTTCTCCTCGACGCCATGAATTTCCATGTCGGTCATCGGGGTGACCGCCTGATTGACGTCGTAGTTGACCTCGAGAATCTTCTGCCAGCCTTCGCGCGTCAGCATCATCGGGCCGCGGTCCTTACCGTTGGAGGTGCACTCCGACGGATAGATCTTGCAGAACTCGTAGTGACCGATCGGCGGGTTGGTTGCACCGGTGACGACCATGTTGGCCGGAAGCGCCAGCGCCGTTTCGATCAGACCGCCGGTGAAAAGGACCGCAACCGCGATCATCTTGGTGATTGTCTTGAGCATGATTGTCTCCCCGTTGTGGTTCGACAATGGCACAGACGTTTTTATCGCTCGCGAACTTGCGAACTAAAAACAAGTACAAATGAAAGTCGTATAAGAATAAAACAAGAATAGAATTTGATTTTTATTTAAATCGAATTTGAGTCAAATTTTATCGATTTCTCGACGCGGCGATCTTCCATTCATGTTTCCTTGACGATGTAAGCGATTGTAATCAATAGACCTATGCCGATCCGCAGAGCGACAGGAGCAGTGGCTGCCGGAAAATCGCGGTCGCGATGCGTCGCGCCAGGGGCGGATGACGTCGATCTTGTCGTCGCTTTTCGACTTCAAATAAGCGTCGCGCCTTGAATTTGTTCGAAAAAATATTTGCGGTCAGAAGTCGCGGTCGGATCGAGATGTTCCGAAATGAAGCAGTCGTCGTCAGCGAGGCGATGCCGGTCGCCCAGTCCGCGCGGACAGCGTCGTCGCGGCCCGTGGGGCAGGTCTACTGTGAAAGCCAAGGTTGGTTTCGTGCCGCAGGATCGGGCCAGCGATTGGCTGGTCTGTCGTTGCGCATATCGGGGCGGCCCGCAATCACGCGTAAGAAGTGGCGCGGAGCCTCAGGGGGCTGGTGCGCGATCGGGGTGACAAGGCAACGATCTTGATCGGGGTAGGCCAGTGAGGGTCGCGCGGACACGCCCTTAGAGGAATTCCGTCAATGCTTCGCGCGACTGTACGCCCGAGAACTCGATGGCGCAGCCTTCCTGGAAATGGCGAACGATCTTGCCCTTCATGTTGCCGAGCAGGACCGGGGTGCCGATCGGCGGGCGGTTCTCGATATCGACGGCCGCGCCGGAGAGCGAGAGGTCGATGATGCGGCAAGGGAATTTTTCGCCGGTGTCCAGCGTCAGCTCGGTTGACGTCTTGCGCGGCGCAAGGCGGTCGTGGCGCCGATCCTCGGGCAGACCGAGTTCGTGTTTGTTGGCGATCCAGGTGAGCTGCGCAGCCAACTTCTCGCGCTTGCGTTCGGTGGCGTTGAGCTGAATCACGAAGGCATCGTCGGCGATGCGCGACACGGTGCCTTCAAGGCGGCCGACATGGTCGATATAGGCGATGATGCGCTCACCCGCCCGCGGCCGTGCCGGGGAGGAAAGCAGCACGTCACCCGGCGACATGTCGACGGCGGTGCAATCATATTCGTCGCGATTGGCCAGCATCAGCCGTCCAGCAAGGTTCACGGAAACGCGCTGGAACGCACCTTCGTGATGCGGCTTCGGAGCGGTATTCTGAGCGTGCTGGAATGAGAACATGGTGACTCTGCATGACGTATTTTGGCAGGCAGAGTTTAGAACGTTCGGGTTAATAGAATGTTCGTCCTGCGGTTGGTCCGCGTGGCCAACCCGGGACAGCAGCGGCGATCATTCGCGTCGTCCGCCCTCCAGAATGCGAAGATGTCCGACACGACGGGACTCTCCCAAAAACCCTTCGCCAGCGCGGGATTCTGCACGCGGGGAGACGTGTTCCACCGCCGGCTCTTCGC
Source organism: Ensifer sp. 22460 (assembly GCF_052044935.1). Taxonomy (NCBI): domain Bacteria; kingdom Pseudomonadati; phylum Pseudomonadota; class Alphaproteobacteria; order Hyphomicrobiales; family Rhizobiaceae; genus Ensifer; species Ensifer sp. 22460. The sequence continues at coordinate 283,179 of NZ_JBQENZ010000007.1, read as the reverse complement.
GAAACACGGCTGTGCGGTCGGGGTCGAGGATTTTCATGCCGGTGACGTCGAGGCCTTCCACCGATGTCGCATGCAACCAGTACGGGCGGGAAAGTGGCGAGAGCGCGCCAAGGATTCGGTCGCTTGCACCCTCGGTTGAGGCGAGCGGCAACAGCAGCATTTCGACCTCGACCTCGCGTGCATCGGCTGTGCGCCCTTTGGCGGACAGCATCACAGGCACCCGGTGCGTCATCACCTGGCCGGCGATGCGCTGCGTCTTGGCAGCCTGCGAGTTCAGCCACAGCATGCCGAATTGTCGCCCGCGCAGTTCAAGGCCGAAGAGTGCGCAGACATGGGTTCCCCCAAGACGAAACGAGATGCCGTTGCGATCACGCTCGAGAATAAACAGGTTGGGCAACAGTGCGCGGATGTCCCCCGGCTCGAGTTCGTCCCGACAGGGAAGGTCGCGCTTGCCGCGAATGGTGTTCCAGTATCGGAAAAGCTCCATGGTCGTCTTGCTGCGCATCTTGCGTTCATTCCATTTCTGCGGCCCGCTTGTGCCGGTCTGGCACATGTTTGGCCGATCATTGCGGTCTTGAGATCAATGGAGCGAAAAGCATGCCAGCTCGAAATTAAGGTTAACGAATGGTTTCGATTGCGCTGGAGCACTGCGACTGGCACTGAAAGACATGACTTCACGAAGCGTTGGCTTCGGCACTTGAACTGGAGCTCGGATCTGAGCTTGGCGACCGTTCAGTTTTTACTGGACGGTCTTTTTTTGTTTGCTTATGGCTGGTCGCCCCAGTCCGGTCCGAATCCCGCGATGTCATGCCATCGCCTCGATCGAATGCGATCGAACGGGCCAATCGATGGAGAAAGCAGCAACCATGGAACGAGATCAGACGGCAACGCCACCGGAGACGGACCGGGACAGCGCCGCCAGTCCGTCACGTGAGCCTGCCTTCAATCTGCCGGCCGGACTTACCGGCATTCTGCTGTTTCTGATCGCCATTCATGCCTTGCGCACCTATGTTCTGCCGCCTGCGATCGATCAGGAGATCATCTTCAACTTCGCCTTTCTGCCGGCGCGCTACGATCATCCCCTGGCCGAGCAGGGGCTCGCCTGGCTCTGGAGCCCCATTACCTATTCGTTCCTGCATGGCAGCTGGGAGCACCTGATCTTCAATATCTTCTGGATGGTCGCTTTCGGTGCGCCGGTCGTGCGCCGCATCGGCATGGGACGGCTTGCGGTATTCTGGTGCCTTTCGGCTGCGGCCGCAGTTGCGCTGCACACGGCATTTCACTGGGGCGAGATGATCGTGGTCGTCGGTGCCTCGGGCGTCGTTTCCGGTTTCATGGGCGCGGCGGCGCGCTTCGTCTTTTCGCCAAGCGGGCGGATCAGCCGGCAATTTGCCCATCTCAACCGGCGGCTGCCCGTCAGTGAGGCGCTGGCAAATCGCTCTGTCGTGATGTTCGCCGGGATCTGGTTCCTCACCAACTTTCTGATCGGGCTCGGCATGTTCACGCCTGGGGGGGCGGGTAGCATCGCCTGGGAAGCGCATATCGGCGGCTTCCTCTTCGGCTTCCTTCTCTTCGGCCTTTTTGACCCCCGCGACTGACGACGTCGAAAGATCGGCGGACGGCGCTTGTGAGCGCTTGATTTCCCCGGAGCGCTGGCGCACCATTTGTTACGGTCGCCGATTGTCGAAAGGCTAGGCGGCCCGTGAAGGCCGGGTATAGAAAGCCCGTCCGCGTCTGAGGAGCACGCGGGCAGGCGATCATAAGCGGCCAGGGTACAGGTTCCATCGCCCGACCGTACCGCACGAGAGACGGCTGGACCTTGCCCTGCCGACCCGGAGTTGTCGCAACGGGAGATGTGCGCATGTCAGTAAAAGCAATACTCGATGAAAAGGGTCGCAACGTCGTAACGGTCGGCCCGCAGATGACAGTCCAACAGGCTGCCATTCTCTTGCGTGACAATCATATCGGTGCGGTCATCATCGTCGATGCGGATGATCAGATCGCAGGCATCCTCACCGAGCGCGACATCGTCGCAGCGATCGCCAAGCAGGGAGCGACCTGTCTCGAAAGGTCGGTCGCGGCCGTCATGTGGCAAAATGTCTACTGCTGCACCGAGGAAATGTCCGTTCAGGCCCTGATGGAAATGATGAGCAAGCTCAGGGCCCGCCACCTGCCGGTCGAAAAAAATGGCCAGCTCGCCGGCATTGTTTCGATCGGCGACGTGATCAAACACCACATCCGTGCGATCGAGCACGAGACCGAGCAGATCAAGGCCTATATCGCCGGCTAAATGGGAAGGCAGCCTGCGCCGCCCCCTTATCCACCTCAGGTACTTTGCCCTGTTCGTGCCTACTGCATGTCTCCTTAAATCGACCTCGATTTAAGGACAAAGACATGCAGAAAATCAAAGTGCTGCAGCGACCTTTGCGTGTCTGATAAGGCGCGCGGCGCTGTAGCGATCGGGCGGCAAGGTCTTATGGCGCGATGCGGCCTGCTTGCGGTTCGCGACGCATTCCCCGTAATGGGACAACGACCCCGCGCACAATCGCTGCGCGGATAACCCGCAACAGATCGACGGAAGATCGCTCGTCAGCGCACGAGGGCGTCCTGCATCCGGCGGATCTCCACGAGCTTGGCCTTCGCTTCGTGGTAGCCTCGGTCGATCGCCTCACCTGCACGGTGAAACTCCGATAGGCCGATATCGTTGAGCTTGGGGTGCAAAGCCAGGTCCGGAGGGTCGCCGGCAAGACGAGCACGGGAAATACGATCCTGGATGATGTTGAAGGCCTGAACCATCACGCCGGTCATGCCGAGGCGGGAGTGAAGGGTCGCTTCCTTTTCCTGCGCCGGGGCATCCGGCGTCCCCATGCCGGCGCTGTGTTTGACGACGGCTGAGCGGCCATAGAGCTCGTAGTTGAGGTTCACGGCGACGACGAGCTGCTGCTCGTGAGCGCGGCAGACAGAGACCGGGACGGGGTTGACGAGCGCGCCGTCGATGAGCGTGCGTCCGTTCGCCTTGATCGGCTCGAAGATGCCGGGCAAGGCGTAGGAAGCGCGGATCGCGGTGATGAGCGATCCTTTTTCGAGCCAAACCTCATGCCCACTATGCACTTCGGTCGCAACGGCAATGAATGGCCTGTCGAGGCTTTCGATGCTAAGTCCCTGCAGATGCTCCTGCATGCGCTTGGTCAGCCTCAGTCCGCCAAAGAGACCGCCGCCGCCAATAGCGAAATCGAGCAGTCCCGCAATCCGCCGGACGGTGAGGGAGCGTGCGAAGGTCTCGAGTTCGTCGAGCTTGCCGGCAAGATAGCAACCGCCGACGAGCGCGCCGATCGAGGTGCCCGCAATCATGCCAACTTCGATGCCTTCTTCGTCGAGCGCTCGCAGCACGCCGATATGGGCCCAGCCGCGCGCGGCGCCGCCCCCAAGGGCAATTGCGATCTTCGGTCTCTGCGGAGGTGTCGCAGGTTCTGGTGGTGTTGTTGAAATCGATGTGCCGTCCGGGCCGGACAGATCTGCAATCTGGTTGCTACGCGTAAAAGTCCAATTCAACATCCGGCACCTCCAACACCGCCGAATACTCCGCAGCGCGACACGTCGATGAAGATGCGCGAAGGTCGCTGTGGTAATTCACGACTGACTTAACTTTCAGGGATCGGATTCGATCCTGAAGGAACGCAATTTCTTGCACGCGTCCTGGGGAGGCTCCGCCAAGCCGGCGCAGGTGCCGGCCTCGTCCTGTCCATTGCTGAAAGACTGGCACCGTTCTTAGGTATATCACCGATCCCGTCGCCGATTGCGGCAGGATCGATAAACATTGGATACAGTTTGCAATACAGCCGGGAACGTTGCCGTTCCTTCGTAGCGCCGCATCCTTGCCAAAGGATTAGGCGCTCGCTTGGTTTCCAAAAGATAAATATAGCATGTGCCCGCACCAAAAAGATGCGCGATGCTTAATTTTTATCATAGATTTCTGCGGGGTCGAAGTGCCTATGGTCGTCGGTGATTTCGACCATGGCCTTGCCGTTTTCGGCGCCGACCGTGCGGTAGAAGCAGGACCGGCGGCCGGTATGGCAGGTGGCGTCGTGACCGGCGACGGACACTTTCAACCAGATCGCATCCTGGTCGCAATCGGTGCGGATCTCCTTGACCGTCTGCAGGTTGCCGGAGCTTTCGCCCTTCTTCCAGAGGCTCTTGCGCGAACGGCTGTAATAGTGCGCGACACCCGTCTCGATCGTCAAAGCCAGGGCCTCGGCGTTCATGTGGGCGACCATCAAAAGCTCACCGTCCCGCGCATCCGTGACGACAGCCGTGATCAGCCCCTTTTCATCGAAGCGCGGGGTGAAGGCCGGACCGGTTTCCAGTTCAGCCTTGTTGGAGGAGGGAGCGTCGAAGGTGAGCGTCATGGAAAGGCTCCGTCTGTCGGAGCCTTACTTAAAGCCCCTGAGCATCGTCATGAACCGGGCCTGTTCAGCCGGTTCCGTCTGGAACGTACCCGTAAATGTGGTGGTGAGCGTTGTCGAGCCTTGCTTCTGCACGCCACGCATCGCCATGCACATATGTTCGGCTTCGATCATCACCGCGACGCCGCGCGGGGCAAGCGTTTCGTCGATCGCCTTGGCGATCTGCGCCGTCATCGATTCCTGCGTCTGCAGCCGGCGGCCATAGATATCGACCACCCGGGCGATCTTGGAAAGGCCGAGCACGCGGCCATTCGGCAGATAGGCGACATGCGCTTTGCCGATGATCGGCACCATGTGATGCTCGCAATGCGAATAGAACGGGATGTCCTTGACGAGCACCATGTCGTCGTAACCGGCGACTTCCTCGAAGGTCCGTCCGAGTACGTCTTCGGCAGCGAGATCATAGCCGCTGAAAAGCTCGCGGTAGGACTTGGCGACGCGCGCCGGCGTGTCCAGCAGCCCTTCGCGTTCCGGATCTTCACCGGCCCAGCGCAGGAGAACGCGCACGGCTTCCTCGGCCTCCTTCTGGGTCGGGCGGCCGCTCGCATCGTCGAGCACGGGAAAATTCTTCACTATGGCGTCCATAATGGCCTCTTTTAGCAATACGGGATTGCTTGACGTTTTATCTTTCGGACAACTCGCCACTGGCCATTCGCCTAACCCTGCAGGCTTGGGTTCCGTTGGCGGGCTCCGGGGCTTTCCGGTCCTGGCTTAGCAGTGCACTGGACCTTCCGGCACGGTTTCCCAAACAACAGGCGACATTGTTCCTCTTGCGGAACTGTCGCCCCAACACGACATAGCATATAGTATGGTGCCACAGAGATGAAAGAGGCGGAGCGTGTCGCGTCGTGCTTTTTTCCTGCCTACCGGAGAAAATCATGCGTCGATCACTCAAAACCGCGAAAAATCAGCCGGATCGCGTCAAATGATGGATGACATCTACAACAGCCGAATTCTCGAATTTGCCGGCAATATTCCGCGCATCGGAACGATTGCCGACGCCGACGCGGACGCGACCGCGCACTCGAAGCTCTGTGGTTCGAAAGTGCATATCTGGCTGAAGATGGACGGCGACGTGGTCACCGATTTTGCCCATGACGTGAAGGCCTGCGCGCTTGGCCAAGCCTCGTCCTCGATCATGGCGCGCCATGTCGTCGGCGCCGGCGCGGAAGAAATCCGACAGGCGCGCGCGGACATGCTGGCCATGTTGAAGGCGGACGGCGAGGGCCCATCCGGGCGCTTCGAGGATATGCGCTTCCTGCGTCCGGTGAAGGATTACAAGGCGCGTCACGCGTCGACGATGCTGACCTTTGATGCCGTCGTCGATGCCATCGAGCAGATCGAGGCCAAGCGACTGCTCGCGGCCGTCTGACATGTGCGGCGAACCGAATTGTCGGCATACGCCGGACAACGGTGCGAAGCCTGCAGTGCGTGGCCGAAACTGGGATGGTCCGTTTCGCAAGACGCCGGGGCGGCTGATCGGGATGGCGCTGATCCGTATCTATCAGCTCACGCTTTCGAGCTTCATCGGCAATTCGTGCCGGCACCTGCCGACCTGTTCGGAATACGGCTATGAGGCAATCGCCCGCCATGGCTTCTGGGCCGGAGGGTGGATGACGCTGTTTCGCGTGGCGCGCTGCGGTCCGGGCGGAACGCACGGCTTCGATCCGGTTCCGGAATGGCTTGAACCTCGCCTGACCTGGTACACGCCGTGGCGCTACTGGCGGCCGCGGCCGAAGGCTGGATGACCACCATGACCATGCCGATGGAATACCGTCAGGCCTCCGAGGATTTCGAGCGTTTCATCGTCGACGCGCGCGACCTTGCCGGGCTGCAGACGACGAACCAGGCCTACACGATGGTGCAGGCCGTGCTGCAGACGTTTCGGCGGCGGCTGGAGCTGGAGGATGCCATCCTGTTCGCGGATGTCTTGCCGCCGGTGCTGCGCGCGATTTTCGTGGCCGAATGGGACCTCGAAGAGCCGAGGGTCCCGTTTTCGGGCCGCATCGCCATGACCCGCGAGGTGCAGTCGCTGCGGCCGGATCACAATATTTCCCCCGACAGCGCCATTGCCGACGTGGCTGGCGCCTTGCGTCGCAACCTCGATGAGGTGAAGCTCGACCGGGTTCTTGCCCGGCTTCCGGCAGGCGCTGCCGATTTCTGGCGAGCCTGAAGGGAGGGTGGATGAACAGCTACGTTGCCTTGCTTTACAGCATTGTTCTTGGTGCCGGGCGACGTGTCGTGATGGTCGATCTCAGAGAGATGGCCGAAGGCCTCGGCTATCGCTCGCCGCGAACCCTGGTTGCGACAGGCAATCTCGTGTTCGAGACCGGACAAACGTCCATCGGCGACTTAGAATCGCCGCTTGAGAAGGCCTTCTCCGAGACATTCGGTCGGCATGTCGACATCATTGTTCGTTCCGGTGCCGGTTGGCTGAAGCTCGCGGCATCCAATCCATTTCACGACGAAGGCGAAGAGGATGCCACGCGCGTGCATGTCCGCGTGATGCGCGACCCGCTCACCGAACCCGCGCTCGAAGGACTTCAGCGTTACTGCGTCGCTGGGGAACGTCTGGCAATCGTTGACGGCGATCTCTGGGTGCATTTTCCCGGCAAGGCCAGCAAATCGAAACTGCTGGGTGCAATGACGACCAAGCGTTTGGGCATCGGGACGTTTCGCAACTGGAACACCGTCAAGGGGCTCGCCGAGATGCTGCGCGGCTAGGCTCTGTCGCAGCCTTCGCCTTTACTCACTTTCGAAAACCCTTTATCAGGCTACGGCGTGTTTTCCTGGGTCGTCTCGGCCTAGGGCAAAACATGCGGCAATCCAAAGCACTACAGCGACCTTTGCGCGTCTGACGGATGCGACGCTGTATCGTCAATTCACCGGTCGTTTCCGGTCAACCATACCACCCGCATTCGTTGGCGGGACTGGATAGGAGATCATCATGTCGAATCCTGTTTCCCTTACATTTCCAGATGGCTCGGTGCGCGAATATCCTTTCGGCACGACCGGCCGCGACGTGGCAGAATCGATTTCGAAATCGCTCGCCAAGAAGGCGGTCGCGATTGCGCTCGACGACGAGCTGCGCGACCTGTCCGATCCGGTGACCAATGGCCGGCTCGAGATCGTCGTGCGCGACGACAAGCGTTCGCTTGAGCTTATCCGTCACGATGCCGCACACGTGATGGCCGAGGCCGTGCAGGAACTGTGGCCGGGAACGCAGGTGACTATCGGTCCGGTCATCGACAATGGCTTCTACTACGACTTCGCCCGCAACGAGCCCTTCACGCCGGATGATCTGCCGCTCATCGAAAAGCGGATGAAGGAGATCATCGCCCGCAACAAGCCTTTCACCAAGGAAGTCTGGTCGCGCGAAAAGGCACGGCAGGTCTTTGCCGACAAGGGCGAGGCCTACAAGGTCGAGCTCGTCGATGCGATCCCCGAGGGACAGGATCTCAAGATCTATTACCAGGGCGACTGGTTCGATCTTTGCCGCGGTCCGCACATGGCCTCGACCGGTCAAATCGGCACCGCCTTCAAGCTGATGAAGGTGGCCGGCGCCTATTGGCGTGGCGACAGCAACAACGCGATGCTGACCCGCATCTACGGCACCGCCTGGCACACCCAGGAAGAGCTGGACCAGTATCTCCACGTGCTCGCCGAGGCCGAGAAGCGCGATCACCGCCGCCTTGGCCGCGAAATGGACCTGTTCCATTTCCAGGAAGAGGGTCCGGGCGTCGTCTTCTGGCACGGCAAGGGCTGGCGCATGTTCCAGACGCTGACGGCCTATATGCGCCGTCGGCTTGCGAACACCTACCAGGAAGTCAATGCGCCGCAGGTGCTCGACAAGTCGCTGTGGGAAACCTCGGGTCACTGGGGTTGGTACCGCGACAACATGTTCAAGGTGACGGTTGCCGGCGATGAAACCGACGACGATCGCGTCTTCGCGCTGAAGCCGATGAACTGCCCGGGCCATATCCAGATCTTCAAGCATGGCCTGAAGTCCTACCGCGAGCTTCCGGTTCGCCTGGCCGAATTCGGCAACGTTCACCGCTACGAGCCCTCCGGTGCTCTACACGGCCTGATGCGCGTGCGCGGCTTTACCCAGGACGATGCCCACGTCTTCTGCACCGACGAGCAGATGGCGGCTGAATGCCTGCGCATCAACGACCTCATCCTCTCGGTCTACGAGGACTTCGGCTTCAAGGAAGTGGTGGTCAAACTCTCCACCCGTCCGGACAAGCGCGTCGGCTCCGACGAGCTGTGGGATCGCGCCGAAAGCGTGATGATGGACGTGTTGAAGACGATCGAGGCGCAGTCGGAAGGCCGCATCAAGACTGGCATCCTGCCGGGCGAGGGCGCTTTCTACGGTCCGAAGTTCGAATACACGCTGAAGGACGCGATCGGCCGCGAATGGCAGTGCGGCACGACCCAGGTCGACTTCAACCTGCCAGAGCGGTTCGGTGCCTTCTATATCGACAAGGAATCGGAAAAGCGCCAGCCGGTGATGATCCACCGCGCCATCTGCGGTTCGATGGAGCGCTTCCTCGGGATCTTGATCGAGAACTTCGCCGGCCACATGCCGCTTTGGGTTTCGCCGCTGCAAGTGGTGGTCGCAACGATCACCTCGGAAGCCGACGACTATGGTCGCGAGGTTGCCGAGCTCCTGCGTGACGCCGGCCTCACCGTCGAGACCGACTTCCGCAACGAGAAGATCAACTACAAGGTCCGCGAACATTCGGTGACCAAGGTTCCGGTCATCGTCGTTTGCGGCAAGCGCGAAGCCGAAGAGCGTTCGGTCAACATCCGCCGTCTCGGCTCCCAGGCCCAGACCGCGATGTCGCTCGACGAGGCAATTTCCTCGCTCGCCTTCGAGGCGATGGCGCCGGATCTCAAGCGCAAGGCGGAAAAGAAAGCCCGGGGTTGAACCCCCGGGCACTTGCTTTGTCAGCAAACTGTCATATTAGCGGAATATCCGGATAAGATCATATCCATCGGAGATGTCCGTGCAGTTCAAAGAGCTGTCCTACGCCAATGAAAACGACCGGCGCCTGAAGCGCTGGTTCATTCGCTCCATCGAAGGTCTGTCGGGTCGCAATCGCTACGCAAAGCTTTACACGCGCTGGCGGTCCGACATCGTCGGCAAGAGCGATCGGGTCTTCGGCGAGATGCTGCAGCTCATCGATGTGAAGTTGCGAACCCAGGGTGAGTGGCCGCCGCGGCACTTGCCCGACACGCCGATCGTCATCATCGCCAATCATCCCTTCGGCATCGGCGACGGCATCGCTGTGCTGGCGCTTGCCGAACAGCTCGGCCGCCCGTTCCGTGTGCTCATCAACAACGAACTGCTGAAGGTGCCAGAAATGGCGCCCTATTCCTTGCCGGTGTCGTTCGAGGAGACGAAGGAGGCGCTCGCGGTCAACATGGCGACACGCCATGAGGCGCTGCGCCTGCTGAAGGAAGGTGTGACGATCGTGATCTTTCCCGCCGGCGGTGTGGCGACCGCGCCGAAGGGTTTCGGCCGCGCCGAGGACCTGCCCTGGAAGATCTTTCCGGCGAAGCTGATCCAGGCTGCGCGGGCGAGCGTCATCCCGATCTACTTCGAGGGACAGAACGGTCCCTTTTTCCACCTGGCGAGCAAGATTTCACTGACGTTGAGGCTGTCGCTGCTGATCCGCGAGTTCCGCCGTCTGTCCGGCACGACGATCGCAGCGCGCATCGGCCGTGTGCTGACGCCGGAGGACCTCGGTGCCTGTGGCGATCGCAAGGATTTGCTGGCCCGCATCTATGAAGCGGTCTTCTCCATGGCGCCGCCGCGCCGGCGGTTCATGAGACGGGTAGGCTGACGTAGCGTCAGTTGGTTGATGCTGGAAGAAGATCCTAGTCGGCCGCGTCGGAGATTGCGCCCGGATTGGTACTCGCGTCGTTGCCGCCGCTGCTGAGCAGCACTTCCACATCCGTGTTGACGCCGGCCTTCACGGTGAAGTCGCGTTCGTAGATCTTGTCCTTGTAGCGTGCGACGGCGGAGTAGCTGCCTTCGAGCAGAACCAGCGTCGGGAAGGCGCCGTTTTCTTCGTCCACCGTGTCGCCCGCGGACGTCAGGATCGTCCATGCGGTGTTGGCAATCGCCTCGCCGCCGGGCTCGGAGACGAGCTTGAGCGTCAGCTTGGCGGCGCGATGCTGGATGGTCGCTTCCGTCAGCTTGCCGGCTTCAACCTGGATGTCGGCGGCCGTCGAGGCGTTGGTGGCACCGTAACTCGAGGTCACATGATAGGTTCCGGCACCGAGTCGGATCACCGTATTCGGCTTCACATCCGACATGATGAGCGCCCGTTCGCCGTCGCTCTTGGTATCGGCAGAATAGACGGAGAAGCTGAGTTCGGCCGGTGGTATGCGCACATCGCTGCCGGAGACGGCGTTCAGCTTGATGCCGCCCGCATCCAGGACCAGAACCTGCTTTTCGAGCGTGCCTTCCTGGGGAACGCGGATCTTGCGTGTCGCGGACGCACGTCCGAAGGAAACGTTGACGAAATAATCGCCCGGCACGACGTTGAACGCCGTCGATCCACCTTCCGACGTTGCAAGAAGCGGCAGCTTGCCGTCGCTTCCGGGGATCGGGCTGAACACGCGCCAGGTCAGGCCGGCCTCGACGGGGGCGCCTTTCTCAGTGAGCAGCGCTTCGAGCTTGACATCCCTCAAGGTACCGTCGGCGATCGGATCCGTCGTCATTGGGCTGAAGCCCGTAAGCTTCGGCATCTTGCGCGAGCCGGCGATCGAAGGAAAGCTCTCGAAGGCCTGCGTTGCATCCTCAGCAAGCACGCTTCCTGCAGCAGCGCCGGCGACAAGGATCGCGAGTCCGGTTCTGAGGAAAATACGAGAGCATGCACGCATGAGAGCAGTTGACTTCCTGACTGAGTGACTCCACTTGGGACGCCGATATGGCATTTTCGTGGCTGCCGATGCTGCGGCAAATTAGTGGAATTCATCCGACATGAAAACCGAAATTAAGCTTGTTGATTATCTCGCGTCCCGTCGCTCGATCCCCGCATTCCAGATGGGCGAACCCGGCCCCAGCAAGGCCGAGGTCGAGGAGATGTTGAAGCTCGCCTCCCGCGTCCCGGACCACGGCAAGCTCGCACCCTGGCGCTTTATCGTCTACCGCGGTGAGGAGCGGGCGCGCATCAGCGCCGAGCTGAAGGCGATGGCGCTCGCAGTGAAGCCCGATCTCTCGGAAGAAATGATCAAGGTCGAGGAAACGCGGCTGACGCGGGCGCCGGTCGTGGTCGCCGTGGTCAGCACGGCTGCGCCGCACTTCAAGATTCCGGAATGGGAGCAACAGATGTCTGCCGGTGCCGTGTGCCTCAACCTGCTGATGGCCGCAAACGCACTTGGCTACGCCTCCAACTGGCTGACCGAATGGTTTGCCTTCGACGAGCGCGCCTATCCCTTGCTGGGCGTCAAGCCGGGTGAGAAGCCAGCCGGCTTCATTCATATCGGCACTGCGATGGTGCCGCCGACGGAGCGGCCGAGGCCCGAGCTTGAAGAGATCGTCACCTGGGTTGGCGAGGGCGCCTGATGTTCTACGATACGGCCTCGAATCGTCACGGCTTGCCGCATGACCCCTTCAAGGCCATCGTCTCGCCGCGGCCGATCGGTTGGATCGGCACGCGTGGGCGCGACGGTTCGCATAACCTCGCGCCCTATTCTTTCTTCAATGCCATCAGTGATCGGCCGAAGCTCGTGATGTTCTCATCGAGCGGCTACAAGGATTCGGTCCGCAACATCGAAGCAACCGGTGAGTTCACGGCGAGCTTCGCCAGCCGCAGTCTTGCCGAGGCTGTGAACAAGACGTCAATTCCCGCGCCGCACGGTGAGAGTGAATTCGAGATCGCCGGGCTCACGCCAGTCGACGGCACTCTGGTGAAGGCGCCGTTCGTCGGTGAGGCCTTTGCTGCGCTCGAGTGCCGGATGACGGAGATGTTTCAACCGAAGGGCCTGGATGGCGAAGTGTCCGACAACTATGTCGTCATCGGCCAGGTCGTCGGCATTCATATCCGCGAGGAAGCAATCCGCGATGGCCGCTTCGACATGGCGACGGTCAGGCCGCTCGCCCGTCTCGGCTACATGGACTATTGCGACGGCGGCGACGTCTTCCAGATGACACGCCCGACCCTCTGAGATCAGCGACTTTGCGCGCCTGATAGGTCACGTGTTGCTTACGATCGTTGCCTGTTCGATCGAGTTGCAAACGACCGAGGCAAAGCCGTTGTCCCGGCTCAGTGAATGCGCCCACCGTGTCGCGGCTTCGTCGGGGGTGGCAGCAGGTAGCACCTCATAGGCGGGCACACCAGCTTCGCACGCCCTCAGGACCACATATGCTCGTCCGGCAAGGATCGGCGCTGCGACGCGTTGATGGGGAGCGCTGGTCGGCTCCAGACAGCCAAGGGACTTGGCCAACGCTGCACCGTTGAAGATCAGCGCTTCCAGGCGGGACGACGAACCTGTCAGCGGATTGGGCGATAACAGGCCTCCCGGCGAGCCGCCGTATTCCGCATAGATCCGAATACGGTTGGGCGCGGTACCGTTGGCGGCTTCCGCAACCCGCAACATCACGTCGAGCCGTTGTATGTCGGCGCGCCCGCGGCATCCGGAAAGCACGATACCGTCGACACCGCTATCGAGCAGCCGTTTCAACGCGTCTTCGCTGAAGCGTTCCAGCGGTTCGATGCGCGCAAGAAGGGCGAAGCTGCGGCCTGCCAAACGCGCCATGCTGCGCACTATTTCTGTGTCACAACCGATATCCATGATGACACCGGCGAGCGCATTGAGCACAGCGACGTCCATGGCCGGAGCCGTACCATTAACGATCAGCAGCGGCCTCATGGTTTGGGAGCGGTTAACAGACATGGTGAACCAATCTTAAACCTTTGCCGGCTAGGGTTTGAACATCGGTGGCATTGGCGTGGTCTAGTGGGGCGTAGGTGATCATACAAGCATTTCTTCGCTGGGTGGAAACGGCGAGAACGGGTGAACGCACCCGCGCCGCCAGTGCGCTCGGTCGCGCCTATGTCGATGCGCAGATGAATGGCCTCGATCGCCGCGCCGCTGAGATGGCGATGACCTTCCTGCTCGACGATCCGTCGCCGAAGGTTCGGCGTGCACTCGCTGATGCGCTTTGTGGCTGCTCGTCCGTTCCGCGCGGCATCATTCTCGGCCTTGCCGAAGACCAGCCGGAAATTGCTTATGTCGTCATATCCCGTTCGCCTGTCTTGAGCGACGAGGACCTGGTCGATCTTGCTGCCAGGGGAACGCTCGAGACGCGTGCGCTGATCGCGGCGCGGAGCTTCGTCTCCCGTGCCGTGTGCGCTGCAATCGCCGAAATCGGCGGTGAGGAAGAAATTCTGATCCTCCTGGAAAACGCCGGCGCCAACCTGTCGCGCCGATCGTTGAAACGCATTGCCGAGCGTCTCGGCTGCTTCGCGGCCGTGCGCGACCTGTTGCTTGCTCGGCCGGACCTGCCAAGCGATGCCCGCCACGCGCTCGTTGAAGAGGTCGGTGCGGCACTGGCCGCCTTCGGCCTCGTGCAGATGGCGATCGGCGAAGCCCGTGTCCAGCGGATCACGCGGGAAGCCTGCGATATCGCCGCCGTCGGCATGGCCGGCACGCTGGCGGTGGAGGAGTTGCCGGGCCTCGTGGTGCATCTGCGTGAGACCGGCCGGTTGACCCCAGCCTTCCTGCTGCACGTGCTGGTGACCGGCCGTGCGGAGTTTTTCTCGGCCGCGATCGTCGATCTCTCCGGCGTTTGCGAGAAGCGCGTGCGCTCCATCCTGTCCGGCGGTCGCGTTCATTCGATCCGTGCTCTGTTTGAGAGCGCCGGCCTCGGCCACGATGTCAGCGAAACCTTTGCTGCGGCCGTGCTTCTCTGGCGCCAGGACACTTCAGCTGGAAACGACAGCACGGCTTCCGTCTCCACAGCGTTGCTCGCGCGGCTGCGGAATGAGCGCCCGTCAGCGATCAACACCGCGATGATCGACCTGCTCGAACGCCTGTCATTTGCCGAGGAGCGGCAGTCGGCTCGCAATTATGCGGAACTTGCGGCGCGGCAGGCCGCCTGACTTCAATTGCGGCGGATTGTATCCGCGACGTCTCCACCCAATTCTGCCGGCGGCCCGATGATTGCGGGTTCGCGGTCAATGAGGAACTGACGCATGAACGTGAGGGCCGACGTGCTGTAACCGGCATAGGCGGCTTTGTCGGGCGTCACGTCGCGCTCCTCCTGTTGCGGCGGGGCTACGACGTACGCGGCACCGTTCGGGACCTGGCGCGCGCAGAGGAGATCGAACGATCGATCCGCGCCGCCGGCGGCACGGAAGCGGCCAAACTCAGTTTTGCTGAAGCGCACCTGCTGGGGGAAAAAGGCTGGGCCGATGCCTTCACTGGCGTTTCCTATGTCATGCACACCGCATCGCCGTTTCCGGCGCGTCTGCCTGCCGACGAGGTCGATCTGATCGGACCAGCGCGGGACGGCACGCTGCGCGTTCTGAAAGCCGCCCGGTCGGCTGGCGTTCGCCGCGTCGTTCTAACCTCTTCGATTGCCGTCATCTACGGGGCCGGTCGTGCGCCATACACCGAGGACGACTGGACCGATCCGCAATCGCCGCTGGCGACGCCCTACTATCGCTCGAAGACCTTTGCGGAACACGCGGCATGGGACTATGCGGCTGGAAAAGGGCTTGAGTTGGTGGTCATCAATCCAGGCATGGTCCTCGGGCCGCTGCTCGGGCGCGAGATCGGCACCTCTGTTGCTGTGGTTCGAAACCTCCTGAAAGGCAGGTATCCCGCTCTGCCGAAGTTCAGCGTACCCGTCGTCGATGTTCGTGACGTCGCCGATGCCCATCTAAGGGCAATGACCGTTGCCGATGAGGCGGGCGAGCGGTTTCTGATCGCTGGAGAGACGTTGTCTCTTGCCGACATCGCGTCCGTCCTGCGCCGTGCGTTTCCGGCGCATGCCGCCAAGCTGCCTACGTTCATTCTGCCGAACTGGCTGGCAGGCTTGGCAGCTCCCTTTGACGCCGGCTTGCGCCTGATCATCCGGGAGTTGGGACGCGACTCCCGCATTTCCAACGAGAAGGCGCGTCGCGTTCTGGGCTGGCAGCCGCGAACCGCAGAGGAGGCGGTGATGGCCAGCGCCGAAAGCCTGATCGGCACTGGTCTGGTGTGAGCGTGCCCGCTAGTTGGTGAAGCGGCGAGCGACCCAGGAATAGCCGTCTTCGATGTAGTGCACCGGCTTTGTGACGATGGTCTTGAGCTTCTCCCGGTCCGGCATGGCGCCGGACAGGAAAGCCAGCGTCCGTTTCGGCAGGTTTTGTTCCGGCTCCGGTTCCGTCACCTGCGAGGGCGGCATCTGGCTCTGTTGCGAGCCGGCCGGTGGTGGGGTGAGGTCGGCAAGGGCGGGGCCGGAGGTTTCGCAAACCGCGACGACGACCGGATAGTTGGCGTTCGAGAACTTCGGTAGTTGCGCCTGCGAGTCCGTGTCGCATTGGGCGATCGACGGCCATGTGCCGTTGACCGTCGAGATGTACTGGCATTGGCTGACATCGTGGTCGCAGCCGAGAATGGTCATGACAATCAGCGCCGCTTGCATGGTGATCCTGTCGGTCCCTGGAGGTTGTGATGCGATCAACCTATGCCTGTGCGATTCTCCCCGAAATAGGGCGGCGTTGCAGGTGATAGGGAACAAATTGTTTCAGCCCGTTAGCCGGATTGATAGGGTAGCACCGGGCGCGCCTGCGTCATTTGACGTATTGGCTGGCGGTACGGGTGGCACTAACGTCCGGCCGCAAACAGTTAAAATCGACAAGGACGAAACAATTGCCTGCCGTAACCATAGCCCTGGAGCAGCCACGCCAAGCGCAGGTCGTGCGTCTGCTGGAACTCTCCGACGCCTATGCCGCTTCGCTCTATCCCGCCGAAAGCAACCACATGGTCGACCTTTCGAGCCTGGAGCAGCCGGGGGTTTCCTTCTTTGTGGCGCGGCGTGACGACAACATCGTCGGTTGCTGCGCCCTGGTAGAGGCCGGCGACGGTACGGCTGAGATCAAGCGTATGTTCGTCGATCCGGAGGCGAGGGGGCTGAGGCTCGGCAAGCTGCTGTTGCAGGCACTGGAAGCGCGCGCAGGTGAACTCGGCTACACGGCAATTCGCCTCGAAACCGGCATCTATCAGCCCGAAGCGATCGGACTTTACAAGGCGGCCGGCTATATCGAGCGTCCGCCCTTTGGTGACTATCAGCCGGATCCGCTCAGCCTGTTCATGGAAAAGCCTGTTCGCCAAGCGGCATGATCTCGCCACGCCGAGTGGTCCCGTGAGCTGAAAATCAAAACGGCGGCGCGAGGGCCGCCGTTCTCAAAATTGATTGCTCAGGGAGTGCGGCGCGCAAGAACGTCATGCGCCTTCGCATCCATCGCCCAATCAGATATCCAGGTTTTCGGCGAACACGGCGCGCTCCTGGATGAAGCGGAAGCGGGCGTCGGCCTTCGTCCCCATCAGATTGTCCACCGCCTCGCGCGTGCCCTCGAAATCAATCTCGTCGATCTCCACCTTGAGCAACGTGCGGAACTTCGGGTCCATCGTCGTTTCCTTGAGCTGCGCGGGCAGCATCTCGCCAAGACCTTTGAACCGGCCGATCTCGACCTTGCCGCGACCGGCGAATTCGGTTCGCATCAGTTCTTCGCGGTGCGCATCGTCGCGGGCATAGAGCGTCTTCGAGCCCTGGCTGATGCGGTAGAGCGGCGGTACGGCGAGATAGAGGTGACCGCCGCGAATGAGCTCTGGCATCTCCTGATAGAAGAAGGTGATGAGCAGCGAGGCGATATGCGCGCCGTCGACGTCGGCGTCGGTCATGACGACGATGCGTTCGTAGCGCAAATCCTCTTCGCGGTACTTGCTACGCGTGCCGCAGCCGAGTGCCTGAATGAGGTCGGTGATCTGCTGGTTGGCGCTGAGCTTTTCGCGGCCTGCGCTCGCGACGTTGAGGATCTTGCCGCGAAGCGGCAGGATCGCCTGGTTGGCGCGGTTGCGCGCCTGCTTTGCCGATCCGCCAGCCGAGTCCCCTTCGACGATGAAGAGTTCAGCGCCTTCGGCCGTGTTCTGCGAGCAGTCCGCAAGCTTGCCCGGCAAGCGCAGCTTGCGCACTGCCGTCTTGCGGTTGACTTCCTTTTCCTTGCGCCGGCGGACGCGCTCTTCGGCGCGCTCGACCACCCAGTCGAGCAGCTTGGCGGCTTCTCCGGGATTGTCGGCAAGGTAGTGATCGAAGGGGTCGCGGAGCGCGTTTTCGACGATGCGCTGTGCCTCGACCGTCGCGAGCTTGTCCTTCGTCTGGCCGACGAATTCCGGTTCGCGGATGAAGACCGACAGCATGCCCGCCGCCGAGATCATCACGTCGTCGGTGGTGACGATCGACGCGCGCTTGTTCTGCGTCAGTTCGGCATAGTTTTTCAGGCCTTTGGTCAGCGCGATGCGGAAGCCCGCTTCGTGCGTGCCGCCCTCGGGCGTCGGGATGGTGTTGCAGTAGGAATGGACCTGCTGGTCGCCGCCGTACCAGGTGACGGCCCATTCGAGCGAGCCGTGGCCGTTGGCCTTCTCCGACTTGCCGGCGAAGATCTCGCGGGTGACGGTGAATTCCTTGCCGAGTGTGGCGGCAAGATAATCCTTCAGGCCGCCCGGGAAGTGGAAGACGGCCTTGTCCGGGATCTCCGAGCCTTCCTGCAGCAGCGACGGATCGCAGGACCAGCGGATTTCGACGCCGCCGAAGAGATAGGCCTTCGAGCGCGCCATGCGGAAAAGCCGTCCGGGCTCGAAATGCGCGTGCGGACCGAAAATATCCGGGTCCGGATGGAAACGAACGCGCGTGCCGCGGCGGTTGTGCACGTCGCCGAGTTCCTCGAGCCCACCCTGCGGAATACCGCGGGAGAAGCGCTGCCGGTAGAGCTTGCGGTTGCGTGCGACCTCGACCTCGAGCGCATCGGAGAGCGCATTGACGACGGAAACGCCCACACCGTGAAGACCGCCCGACGTCTCATAGGCCTTGCCGTCGAACTTGCCGCCGGCATGGAGGATGGTCATGACGACTTCGAGCGTCGACTTGCCCGGGAATTTCGGATGGTTCTCGACCGGGATACCACGGCCGTTGTCCGTGACCGTCAGGAAGCCGTCGGCATCGAGGTGGACTTCGATGAAATTTGCATGACCGGCGACCGCTTCGTCCATCGAGTTGTCGATGACTTCGGCGAAGAGGTGGTGCAGCGCCTTCTCGTCGGTGCCGCCGATATACATGCCCGGACGACGACGAACTGGCTCCAGCCCTTCGAGCACCTCGATCGCCGAAGCATCGTAGTCGCTGCCGTCGCTACCCTTCGGGGCAGGGCGCGGCTCTTCGCGCGCGACTGGTGCCACTGGCACAGCCGGTTTGGCGCTCGGCTGTACGGGCTTCGGTTGCTCGGGCATTGAGAAGAGGTCGCTGTTGTCGTCCATGGGGCCGTTCGGATCGTTCCTGTCACTTGGGGAGAGGCCATAGCAAGACCTCGACTTTGCCGCCATCCCCCGGCGGTCGAATCACCTGAATTCTGCCAGACTCCCGCCGAAAGAGCGAACAAAAGGAGAATGCTGGCATCGCTTGCAGGTGAAATGCCGCCTTTGCGGCCCTGTTACGGAGCAAGTGTTGCTTTGGCGTCCGTGCGATGGCAAGGCTTCCGGCCAAAGAGGGAGCCCGTCATTGGCCGTGTCCACAACTGTTTTTCCGTTTCGCCGGCTTTTTCTGGCTGCGGCCTTCGCCGCAGGCGCTTCCGCGGCTCAAGCGCAGACATTGAAACCCTTCAAGGACGAGCTTTTCTCCTATGCCAAGGTGCTGCAACAAAATGATGGCGGCGACGACCTGACGGTGGAATATCAGGAACTGCGCGACATCAACGAACGGGACGAAATTCCGGAACGCCGGGTGAAGCGCGCCTATGTTTCGCTGGGCGTGAAAAGCGAGCAAGTCAATGAGAAGCTCGACATTGGCGGTCGCTTGCTTGACGTGACCCGTGTCGGTCCGGATCGCGGCGCTGCCTTCACGGTGATCTTCATCCACGGCCGCGGCGGTGATCGCCGGCTCGGCACCAACGATTTTTCCTTCGGCGGTAACTTCAATCGGCTGAAGAACCTCGCCGTCGCCAATGGCGGAGTCTACTACGCGCCGAGCGTCCGCTCCTTCGACACGGCAGGCGCTGCGGATATTGCCGGCCTGGTCAAACAGGTTTCCGAGCACTCAGGCGGTCGCCCCGTGGTGCTGGCCTGCGCCTCGATGGGAAGCTTCATCTGCTGGGGCGTTTCGCGCGATGCCTCCGCGGTCGCGGCTCTCAGCGGCATGATGGTCATGGGTGGCGTAAGCGACCCCGATTTCACCAAGAGCGCCGCCTACAAGGCGAAGCTGCCCATGTTCTTCAGCCATGGCAGCCGCGACAGCGTCTATCCGGCCGAGAGCCAGAAAGCGCTCTATCGCACGCTGAAGGGCCAAGGCTACCCGACACGCTTCGTCCTCTTCGAAACCGGCTCGCACGGCACCCCGGTGCGCATGACCGACTGGCGCGATGCATTGAACTGGATCGGTCGCCGCTGACCTTTGTCCGCGCCGCTGACATTTGTTAACCAGCCCGACAGTTTCCGGGCGAGATTGTGGCCCGCGTTTCCACTCTGGAAAGTTGAAGACGTCATCATGCCCGGCAATTATGGCTGGGATGGAATTCATGGACGCGCGCACCGAGACACGGCACATTCCGCTGTGTGTGGATCTGGACGGTACTTTGTTGGCCGCCGATACGCTGTGGGAAGGTGCGGCGATCATTCTCTTGCGCAATCCGCTGATGCTCTTTCCCATGCTGTTCTGGTTGGCGAAGGGCAAGGCGCGGCTGAAGCATGAGGTGGCCTTGCGTTCCGGCCGCAAGGCTCAGGACTGGCCCTACCGGCAGGCCGTCATCGATCGGCTCGCCGAGGAGAGAAAGGCGGGCCGCGAACTGGTGCTCGTCACCGGCGCTGCACCGTCGGTCGCCAGAGACGTTGCCGATCATGTCGGACTTTTTTCCTCGGTCATGCATTCGACCGATGCGCTCAATCTGACGAGCAGCCGCAAGCGCCAGGCGTTGGTCGATCGTTTCGGCGACGGTGCCTTCGACTATATGGGCAACAGCCGTGACGATATCGCCGTTTTCGAGGTAGCGCGGCGTGCGATCGTGGTCGCCCCGGATGCTGCGGCGGAGAAGTGGCGCCGCAATCATGACGCGGAACGGCTGGAGACCGGCAAGGTGAGCGCGCTTGCGCCGTTGAAGTCCATCCGCGTGCATCAATGGGCGAAAAACGTACTCATCGGCGTGCCGATGATCCTCAATCATGAGGTGCTGCATTTCGACGCGATCATGAGCGTCATCGTCGCCTTCTTCGCCTTCAGCTTCCTCGCCTCGGCGGTCTATGTCATCAACGATCTTTCGGACCTCGCCAATGATCGCCGCCATGCAAAGAAGCGTCACAGGCCGCTCGCCAGCGGCCAGATGTCGGTGCCAACAGCGCTCATTCTTGCCGGCTGCCTCGTCCTGGCATCGCTGTCGCTGACGCTGTTGCTGCCATGGAAATTTGCCGGTGTGCTGGCGTTCTATGCCTGCGCGACGACTGCCTATACCTTCGTGCTGAAGCGCAAGCTGTTGGTCGACGTCTTCACGCTCGCCGGCCTCTACACCACGCGCATTGTTGCCGGTGCCGCGGCCACGGGCACGGAACTCTCCTTCTGGCTGGTCTCCTTCGCCATCTTCTTCTTCCTCAGCCTGGCGCTGGTGAAGCGCTATGTCGAGTTGCACGAATTCGACGACAAGGATGGCGGCAACGTTCCGGGGCGCGGCTATCTCGCTGTCGATTTCGAGATGGTGGGGCAGGCTGGCGTTGCTTCCGCTTTCACCTCGGCTCTGGTCCTTGCGCTCTACGTGCACAGCAAGGAACTCCAGGAAATGTACACCACGCCGTGGGCGCTGTGGCCGCTTTGCCCGCTGGTGCTCTATATGTTGTTGCGCATCTGGATGCTCGCGCGTCGCGGCATGCTGCATGAGGACCCTGTTGTCTTCATCATGCGTGACTGGCGCAGCCAATTGACCATGCTGATCGGCGCGCTGTTCATACTGTTTGGAGCCATCGGGCCGCAATGAGTTTGCAAGACCATGAAAGCTGGGGCCGCCTCGACAATCGCGCGCGGCCGGCCATTTCGCCTGACGACTATGAGGATCGCCTCGGCAGCCTGGAGGCGGAAGGCTACTTGCCCTTCGGCAATGGCCGCAGCTACGGCGACAGTTGCCACAATGACCGAGGCACGCTGATCGAAAGCCGCCGGCATGGCCGGATCATCGCCTTCGATCCCGGCACCGGCATGATGACCTGCGAGGCCGGCGTGACGTTGCGCGAGGTGCTCGAACGCGCGATCGAACATCGCTTCTTCCTGCCGGTCACCCCCGGCACGGCTTTCGTGACCGTCGGCGGCGCACTTGCCAACGACGTGCACGGCAAGAACCACCATGCGCGCGGCACCTTCGGCAATCACGTGACAGGTTTCACGCTTCTGCGCTCGAACGGGGATCGATTGACCTGTTCGCCCGGAGAGAACGCTGAACTCTACGCTGCGACCATCGGCGGCATGGGCCTGACGGGGTTGATCCTGACCGTGGATCTGCGGCTGATGAAGGTGCCGTCGCCGCACGTGCAACAGCATGCGATCCGCTTCGATAATCTCGACCAATACTTCGCCCTCGTCGATCGGGTCGACGACGAGCACGAATATTCCGTTGCCTGGATCGACCAACTCGCTGTAGGAGCCCGCGCGGGCAGGGGCGTACTGCTGGCCGGCGACCATGCCGACGGCTCCTGTGAACTGCCCGATATCCCGAAGGGATTGAAGCTTTCGGTGCCCTTCGCGCCGCCCTTCAATCTTCTGAACCGGACAACGCTCAAGGCCTTCAACGAATATTACTTCCGCAAGGAAAAGCCTGGCGAAACCGTGACGACGGTTCCCTGGACCTCCTATTTCTATCCGCTGGATGCCATCGGCGCCTGGAACAGGCTTTACGGCCCACGCGGTCTCTATCAGCACCAGAGCGTCTACCCGGCAGAGCGGGCACCGGCGATCACCGCGCAACTCATGGAAACGGCTCGCAAGGCCGGCCATGCGTCGTTCCTGACGGTTCTCAAGCGTTTTGGCGATATCGGCTCGCGCGGCGTTCTGTCCTTCCCGCGACCCGGTTTTACTTTGACATTGGACTTCGCCAATCAAGGTGAACGGACAGTAAAGCTGCTGGATGCGCTCGATAGCATCGTGGTGGAGGCAGGCGGTGCGGTCAATCCGTACAAGGATGCTCGCATGAGCCCGCAAGTCTTTGAAATGTCTTTCCCTTCCTGGAGGAGGCTCGAGGCGTTGCGCGATCCAGCGCTCGTTTCCAACTTCTGGAAGCGCACGGCTCTGGCTTTGCCAGAATGAGAATGCAGATAATTTTATTCAAATAAACTTTCAAACTTCACGGAAAATCCGTCTCTTGCCCGTAAGTACATTTTCGGGACTGGGAGTAAAACAATGAAATATATTCCATTCATTCTCTTTACGGTGCTTACCAACGCTGCCGCTCAGCTCATGCTGAAACAGGGCATGCTGACGCTCGGGCCGATTTCTATGACCGCTGAAACGGCGATCGTCCGGCTGTTCCAGATCGTCTTCAACCCCTGGGTCTTTGCCGGCCTCGCGACCTTCGTCATTTCGATGGCGTCGCATCTCTATGTGCTGTCGAAGGTCGAGCTTTCCTTTGCTTATCCGTTCCTGAGCCTCGCCTACGTCGCAGTCGCGGTCTTCGCCTATTTCGTTTTCCGCGAGGACCTCAATGCCTGGCGCATCGCCGGCATCGCGCTGATCTGCGCAGGAACCCTTCTTATCGCCCAGTCGGGCATCTCATCCCACGCCGATGACAAGTCGGCGGATGCAGCCGGGGTGAGCACTGCAGAATTCGGGAGCAAGTCATGAAACACATCATCTTTGGTGGCGACGGCTTTGTTGGCCGTCACCTGGCGGAACGTCTAGTCAAGGACGGCGAGGACGTGGTGATCGCCGATATCGTCAAGTCCGACCTGCCGCATTACGGCCGCGCCCGCTTCGTCCATTGCGACGTCACTGACCTGAAGGCTGTACAGAAGGTCGGCATCGGTCCCGATGACATGGTCTACAATATGGCGGCCAAGATGCTGTCGCCGCTGCAGATCCGCTCGAAGCGCTGGGAATTCTTCTGGCCCGTCAACTATTACGGCGCCGAAAACATCATGAAGGCCATGGACGCCGCCGGCGCATCGCGCCTGGTGCAGTTCACCACCGACATGATCTACGGCCACACGGTGCAATCGCCGCAGACCGAAACCCATCCGGCAAAGCCGCTCGGCGAATACGGCAAGTCGAAATGGGCGACCGAGCAGCTTGCGGTGCAATGGCGCAAGCAGGGCATGAACATTTCGATCTTCCGCCCGCGCCTGATCATCGGCCCCGGTCGTCTCGGCATTCTCGAGAAGCTGTTCAAGCTGATCGACATGAACCTGCCGGTGCCGATGATCGGCTCGGGCAAGGTGCCCTATCAGTTCATCTCGGTCTTCGATTGCGCCGAAGCTGCACGCCTTGCCTGGAAGGGTGGCGTGCCGAATGAAGCTTACAATCTCGGCTCCGACAATCCGCCCTCGGTGCGCGACCTGCTCGGCAATCTCATCGAGCACGCCGGTTCCAAATCGTTCCTGCTGCCGACCCCCGCCTTCGCGGTCAAGCAGACGCTGGCCTTCTTCGATCTGATCAACAAGCCGATCATGGATCCGGAGCAGTATCTGATCGCAGACGAGATGTGCGTGCGTGAGACCGGCAAGCTGAAGCGCGAGCTCGGATGGCGTGCGGAATACAATGATGGCGACATGCTGGTCGCCGCCTATGACGAATATCGGGCAAAGAAAATGGGTGCCGCGGCCACCGCCGCCGTCGCCGTGCCGGCCGAATGAGGGGAGACACCATGTTGGACATACCGAACCGTATCGCCGTTGCCGCCCCTTCGCTCGATGGTGGTGTGACAAAGCCCGAACTGATCACCGTGGAACAGGCAAAGGCCATGTCGATCGGCGACATCACCACGGCTTTCAAGGAGCATCTGAATCCCGGACAGCTTCACTTTATGAAGCTTCTTGGCTTCCACAAGGTGAAGATCGAAAGCGCCGAGGGCATGTTCTACACCGACGAGAACGGCCGCAAGATCCTCGATTTCTTCGGTGGCTTCGGCTCGCTGGCCTTCGGCCATAACCATCCGCGCATCCTTGAAGCGCGGCAGAAGTTCCAGGACGAGAAGCGTCACGAGATCGCCATCGCCTTCATGTCGCAATATGCGGCGGCGCTGGCCAAGAACATCGCCGCCTGCTCGCCGGGTGACCTCGACATGGTCTTCCTCGGCTCGTCCGGCTCGGAAGCGATGGAGGCTGCCGTCAAGCTTGCCGAGCGTGCGGCCGGTCCGAAGCGGCCTAAGGTCGTCTATGCCGAGAATTCCTTCCACGGCAAGACCAAGGGTGTGCTCGCCATCACCGACGGCCAACTCTATCGCGCCGACTTCAAGCTCACCGACAATACGGTGCGCGTTCCCTTCGCCGATATCGACGCGGTGGAAAACGCCTTCAAGTCCGATCCGGAAATCGGTGTCATCGTGCTCGAAACCATCCAGGGAGGCGGCGGCATCATCCAGGCGCCGGCCGAGTATTGGCAGAAGCTTCGTGCGCTCTGCGACAAGTACGGCGTGCTCTGGGTCGCCGACGAGGTACAGTGCGGTTATGGTCGCTCCGGCCGCTTCTATGCGTTCGAGCACTATGGTGTCGTGCCTGACGTGACAGCGCTCGCCAAGTCGCTCGGCGCCGGCAAGGCAGCCGTCGGCGCGATGATCGCCCGTCGCGAAGTCTATATGAAGGCCTACGGCACGTCGAAGACCGCAATGATCCATGCCATGGCGACCTTTGGCGGCATGGGCGAGGCCTGCGTCACGGCGATCGAAGGCATCAACGTGCTCTATGACGAGCACCTGATCGACCGGGCCGCCGACAGCGGCAACTATCTCATCGATCGCCTGCAGGCGCTGAAGGAGAAATACCCGAAGATCATCAAGGACGTTCGCGGCCAGGGGCTGATGGTCGGCCTGGAGTTCCAGGACTTCAGCCAGACGCTGCCGATGGTGCTGCGCCCAGTCGTCTCCATGCTTGACGACAAACTCAAGGGTTCGTTGTCCGGCTTCATCGGCGCGCTGCTCCTACGCGACTACGATGTGCTGGTGGCCTTTACCGAATACAATCGCAACGTCATCCGGCTCGAGCCGCCGCTGATCTGCGAGCGCGCTCATGTCGACCAGTTCATCGCGGCGCTCGACGACCTGCTCGGCCGCGGTATCGTGCGCATCGTCAAGGATTTCGTCGGCAGCCAGATCGGCTGAGCCGAGGACTTGCGTTCATAAAGGGGCAGGGGCGTTCACCGCCTCTGCCCTTTGATGTTCATGTCGAACTCGACGACGTTGGAATAGATCGGCGTGCCGACATCCATGCCATAGGGCGAACGGTGGATGTTGCCGCGGATGTTGAAGGCGATCGAGCCGCGGTTCCAGTCAAGCAGCGTCACCGAGAAGCGTTCCTTTCGCGAGGTGCCGCGGGCGGTCAACGTTCCTTCGACCGCCGCCGTAGCGGGGCCGGTCTGCTTCACATTCGTCGAACGGAAGGTGACGGTGCTGTAGTTCGCGGTGTCGAAAACGGCGCTGGACTTCAGGAAATCCTCGGTCCGCTTCTCTCCCGTTTTCACACTTTCCGGGTAGAGCGTGAACTCGACGGTCGAGTGGTCGACATCATTTCGGTCGATGCGGAAGCTGCCGGAAAATTTGCCGAAGTCGCCGACGATTCCTCCGCCGCCTGCTTGTGCTACCGTGAAATGGATACGGGAAGCGGGCGTGATGCCGTAGTTTCCGGCCGCATCGGCAAGGTCTGGCGCGGCGCCGACAGCGAGCGAGGGACTAACGGACATGGCCGCCAGCAAGGCGAGTGCAATTGCCTTGGGTGATGGTTGCAAGCGCAGTGTCATGGTTTCTTCCTTCCAGCGATGACCGGATCCGCGCCCGCCGTTTGGGAGCGTTTATGGCGTCGCGATCCGGTTGGCAGCATGCGGACGAGGACGTCGTCCCGCCGCGCAAAGTGGTGGTAGAGGGCGGCCAATACGTGAAGCGTCACAAAGACGAGGAGCAGATAGGCGAGCGTCATATGGACGAGCGTCCAGAGGTTCTCAGCCGGTGCCGATTTCGCCATCGGCAGATGCGGTATGACGACCCAGTTGAAGTAAAAGCTTGGGATGTTCAGCGTCGAGGTGGATGCGACGGCCCAACCGGCAAGCGGGACAGCGAGCGCAAGCCCCATGAGCACGATATGAGTGACGCTGCCTGCGCGCTGCTCAAGGGGGCTGAGGCCTTCCGGCGGCTTCGGATGAAGCTCGACCACGTGCCAGAGGGCGCGCACCACCGCCAGGCCAAGCGCGGTGAAACCCAGCGACTTGTGCCACTGGTACAGCGAAAACTGCAGCACTGGGTCGATCGGAACCCGGCGCATGATGAAGCCGAGGGCGAGCAAGGCAAGGATGATCGCCGCAATCGTCCAGTGAAGGATGATGGTGACCCAGCCGAACCCGGCCTTGTCGTTGCGCAACATGTTCGTCTCCGTGGTCGCCAGCCCGGCCGCTACAACTCGGTTACGGCGGTGAGACCCATGAGCTCATGCTTTTATTCGCCGATAATACCGTAAAATTGCACTGCGATCTTGTTGACGTCAGCAAGCTGTGGTCCACTTGCGGTGGAAGGGGACACGGAGGGGTTGTTCCTGGAAGCAGTTGGGCTGGCGTAGATGACGAAGAAAAAAACGACACCGAAGAAAAAAACGACACCAATGAGTCCGCATGAGCGGGAGGCTTATGATCTGGCTCGCACGGGCATCCGCCTTGGAACCGAAGGCAAATATGGCGAGGCGATCGATGCCTGGCGTCTGGCATCCGACATAGCCGATGCCCACCTCGCTTTCACGGACATGTATTACTGGATCAAGAGTGGTTACGGCGCGGCACTTTGCGATGCCGGGCGGTACCGCGAGAGCATCGCCGTCTCGCTGCTGTCCCGCGAGTGGACCTTGGAGCGGCGCCAGCCGCTTTCGTCGCTTTCGATCGCACGCTCCTACCTCGCTCTTGGCGAAGGCGAGGCGGCTGCCCCTTACCTGCGCGAGGTTCACGGCTTGATCGGCGATGCGATCTTCGAGCAGTTCGACGAAGACGTGGAGGCGGACGTTCACGCGGCGATTGCCGGCCTGGAGAACGGCGGTACACATCCGTCAGCAGGCCGACCAAAGTGACTTTGGGTTTCTAGGGTAGGGCCAGGACCATCTGCGAACCGGAGTCTAGCGCCGTTCGCTATCGCGAACGGTCAGGCGTTTTCTCGCCATGATTTCATCATACGTGCCGTTTGCCTCTTTAGCGGGTGATCCGAAGTCGACCGTTCTGGTTCCGGCTCTTTTTTAACATTTTGATTTTTCTTAGGAGTTTCCAATGGTGGGACCGTATTGCCGTCTGATGCCGAAATTACCCTCCGGCGCATTTCAGCCCTGACCGTCTGCGACGTCTGCGAGCTCAGCGAAACGCTAAGCGACGAACAGCGCAGCATGGTGGCGGACAACGGCACCTCGATTGCCGAGGCGCATTTTTCCGAGAATGCCTGGTTCCGCGCTGTTTATGCCGAAGAGACGCTGGTCGGCTTCATCATGCTGCATGAAGGATCCGACTGGGACGACGGTATCGATTGCCCCGGCGTCTATCTCTGGCGCTTCATGATTGCCCGCCCGTTCCAGGGCAGGGGCTTTGGCAAGCAGGCGATTGCCCTTGTCGTTCGTGATCTGAAGGCGCGCGGTCTTCGCGAACTCTACACGAGTTACGGACAGGGTCCCGGCAGTCCCGAAGGATTTTATCGAGAGCTCGGCTTTGAGCCGACGGGCGAGCACTATGACGACGAGCTCGAGGCCGTGCTGAAATTCTAAAAACAGCGCAGCATGGGGCCCTGGCTCCGTGTCTGCCGCACGATTTTCATGAGTAGACTATGAGTAACGATCTACACGAGGCCAATCGCCTCTCCTGGAATGCGGCGACAGTCGCGCACAACAGCCATAAGGGCGACCAGGCGGCCTTTTTCCGTGCCGGGGGCTCCACGCTCTATCCAGAGGAAATCGAACTGCTCGGTGATATCGCCGGGCTGGACCTCCTCCATCTCCAATGCAACTCCGGCCAGGACAGCCTGAGCCTTGCGCGCCTCGGCGCGAATGTGACCGGCGTCGACATCTCGGATGAGGCGATCGCCTTCGCCACGCGGCTTTCCGAAGAATGCAGGATCGCGGCCAGATTCGAACGGTCCGACCTGTTCGAATGGTTCGAGCGTGCCCGCGCAGACGAACGGCGGTTCGATCGCGTCTTTGCGTCCTACGGCACCATCTGCTGGCTGTCGGACCTCGGGGTCTGGGCGCGCGGTATCGCCGATGTACTCAAGCCCGGCGGGCGCTTCGCCTTCATCGAGTTCCATCCCTTCGCGATGGTCTTCGACCCAAGCTGGGAGCCGCACTATGACTACGCGCCGAAGGAACCGGTCGCCGAAGCGGGCGTCGGCGACTATGTTGCGGATTCCGGTGCCGGTCTTGCGGCCGGAGGCTACCAGGAGGGTGTGGTGGGCTTTAGCAATCCCCACCCATCTTTCGAGTTCAACTGGGGCATCGCGGATGTGATCCAGGCGCTCATCGATGCCGGGCTCCGGATCGAGCGTCTGACGGAATATCCCTATTCCAACGGCTGGATCGGTTTCGAAGGCATGCGCGACCTTGGTGGCCGGCGTATGGCGCCGCCTGCAACCATGCCAAGCCTGCCGCTTATGTATGCGATTGCGGCATTGCAGCCGCAAGGGAAGCAGGGAGCGGGGGGCAGGGGCCGGGCGGTCGCTGGCGCCAAGCCCATCACCATCCGGCCCTGGCGCCCCGAGGAGGGCGAGCGGCTGTTGGCAATCTGGCTCGCGGCGTCGCGCTTCGGTCATCCGTTTCTCGGCGAG
This sequence comes from Ensifer sp. 22460, assembly GCF_052044935.1. Classification (NCBI taxonomy): domain Bacteria; kingdom Pseudomonadati; phylum Pseudomonadota; class Alphaproteobacteria; order Hyphomicrobiales; family Rhizobiaceae; genus Ensifer; species Ensifer sp. 22460. The sequence goes on along the minus strand of NZ_JBQENZ010000007.1, from coordinate 253,490 downwards.
ACGCGCCTTGTCGAGCAGCAGCAGGTGGTGCGCGACACCTACCTGCCGATGGCCGACAACTGGGTCGCCGAAATCGAAGGGAAGGTCGTGGGCTTCATCGGGCTGATCGGGAATTTCATCGGCGGGCTGTTCGTGGATCCGGACATTCGCGGTGCCGGTATCGGTCGCGCGCTTGTCGAGGATGCTACCGCCCGGCTCGGGCGACTGGATGTAAGCGTGTATGCCGACAACCAGGCGGCGGTCGCGTTCTATCTCCGCCTCGGTTTCGTCGAAACCGCACGCAAGGCGACCGACGACGAAGGGCTGCCGTTTGCCGTGGTCGAGATGACGCGCGCCGCATGAGGTGTCTTTGCGGCGGGGCAGGCAACCAGCCCCGCCGTCGGGAATAATCGCCGTCAGCGCTTTTATTTGCCGGCCGCATTTGCTAGGCCGCTTCGGGAGAAAAGCATCCGGAGGAAACTGCATGACGCCCGATATCCGCCCGCTCGTCGCCGGCAACTGGAAGATGAACGGAACCCGCGCCTCGCTCGATCAGATCAAGGCGATGGCCGAAGGGGTCAAGGGCGAACTCTCCGCCAAGGTCGAAACGCTGATCTGCCCGCCTGCGACCCTGCTCTACGTGGCGACGGCGCTTTGCGACGATAGCCCGTTGCTGATCGGCGCGCAGGATTGCCATCAGAAGCAGTCGGGCGCCCACACCGGCGACGTTTCCGCCGAAATGATCGCCGATTGTTTCGGCACCCACGTCATTGTCGGTCATTCCGAGCGCCGCACCGATCATGCCGAAAGCGATGCGCTGGTGCGTGCGAAGACGGAAGCCGCACACGCCGCCGAACTCGTGGCGATCGTCTGCATCGGCGAAACCGGTGACGAGCGCAAGTCCGGCAAGACCCTTGATGTCCTGAGGCGCCAGCTCGCCGAGAGCTTGCCGGATGCGGCGACCGCCGAAGACACCGTCATCGCCTACGAACCCGTCTGGGCGATCGGCACGGGCCTGACCCCGACCGCAGCCGATGTCGAGGAAGCGCACGCCTTCATGCGCAAGGAACTCGTTTCGCGCTTTGCCGACGCGGGAGCCAAGATGCGTATCCTCTATGGTGGCTCGGTCAAGCCTTCCAATGCGAAGGAGTTGATGGGCGTCGCCAATGTCGACGGCGCACTGATCGGCGGCGCGAGCTTGAAAGCCGAAGACTTCCTCGCCATCTACCGGGCTTATGAAGAATTGACGGCCTGATCGCCCGGGTTGCCGGGCAGGGGCTTGGAATGGCGTACGGCTTGGTATAAAGAGGCGAAAAATTGCGCCCGGCCAGGCCGAGTTTGCGCATGGTTTGATTCGTGTGCCCCAAGGGCAGGACTGGAAGCTGATGCAGACCGTACTACTCGTCATCTATCTCATGGTGGTCGTCGCCCTGATCGGCGTCGTTCTCATTCAGCGTTCCGAAGGCGGTGGTCTCGGCATCGGCGGCGGCTCGGGCTTCATGTCCGCCCGCGGCACGGCCAACGCGCTGACCCGCACGACGGCGATCCTCGCCGCGCTCTTCTTCGTTCTGGCGCTCGCGATGGGCATCCTCGCTCGCTATCAGCCGCAGGCGACCGACATCCTCGACCGTATCCCGGGCACCAGCTCGAACGGCGGCGGCGTTCTCGATTCGCTCGGTGGCGGCAACACCCAGGCTCCGGCCGGTGGCGCCACGCAGCAGCAGCCGGGAACGGCCCCGGCAACCGGTAACGGCGCTGCGACTGGCAACGGTGTCCCTTCGACGGCGCCGGCAACATCGGGCGAAGCTCCGGCAGGCGGCACAACGACTGAGACGCCCGCCAACAACAATTCGGGATCGCAAGTTCCCAGCGGCCAATAAGGCCGCAATTCAGAAGAACCCGCCGGCGGATGTTTCATCCGCCGGTTTTGTTTTGTGTGAAGTCTGCCTCCATCCCAAGACGAAAAGTTCTGGAACATGAATTTTTCGGTGGCGGAATCATTTGTTAAAAGGTATCCGGTGACTCCCATGGCGCGATATGTATTCATCACAGGCGGCGTGGTTTCCTCCCTCGGAAAAGGCATCGCTGCAGCGGCTCTCGGAGCACTGCTGCAGGCGCGTGGCTACCGGGTGAGACTGCGCAAGCTCGACCCCTACCTCAACGTTGATCCGGGCACCATGAGCCCGACCCAGCACGGTGAGGTTTTCGTAACCGATGATGGTGCGGAGACCGATCTCGATCTCGGCCACTATGAACGCTTCACAGGGCGTTCGGCGACGAAGACCGACAACATCACCACCGGCCGGATCTACAAGAACATCATCGACAAGGAACGGCGCGGCGACTATCTCGGCGCAACCGTTCAGGTGATCCCGCACGTTACCAACGAGATCAAGAGCTTCGTTACCGAAGGCAACGACGACTATGATTTCGTGCTCTGCGAAATCGGCGGCACGGTCGGCGACATCGAAGCGATGCCGTTCATGGAGGCGATCCGCCAGCTCGGCAACGATCTGCCGCGTGGCACCGCCGTCTACGTCCATCTGACGCTGATGCCGTATATTCCGGCGGCCGGCGAGCTGAAGACCAAGCCGACGCAGCATTCGGTCAAGGAACTGCAGGCGCTCGGCATTCATCCCGATATCCTGCTCGTTCGTGCCGACCGTGAAATTCCGGAAGCCGAGCGTCGCAAGCTCTCGCTGTTCTGCAACGTCCGCCAGTCGGCCGTTATCCAGGCGCTCGACGTTGCCTCGATCTACGACGTTCCGATCGCCTACCACAAGGAAGGCCTCGACAACGAAGTGCTGGCCGCCTTCGGCATCGAGCCGGCGCCGAAGCCGCGCATGGAAGCCTGGGAGCGCGTTGCCGATCGTATCCGCACGCCGGAAGGCGAAGTCACGATCGCGATCGTCGGCAAGTACACCGGCCTCAAGGACGCCTACAAGTCGCTGATCGAAGCGCTGTATCACGGTGGTATCGCCAACCGGGTGAAGGTCAAGCTTGAGTGGATCGAATCGGAAGTCTTCGAGAAGGAAGACCCGGCACCCTATCTCGAGAAGGTACACGGCATCCTCGTTCCCGGCGGCTTCGGTGAACGCGGCTCCGAGGGCAAGATCAATGCGGCGCGTTTTGCCCGCGAGCGCAAGGTGCCCTATTTCGGCATCTGCTTCGGCATGCAGATGGCGGTCGTGGAAGCGGCACGCAATCTCGCAGGCATCGAGAAGGCCTCCTCGACCGAATTCGGTCCGACGAAGGAGCCGGTTGTCGGCCTGATGACCGAGTGGGTGAAGGGCAACGAACTCGAGAAGCGTTCGGCCTCCGGCAATCTCGGCGGCACCATGCGCCTCGGCGCCTATCGCGCGTCGCTCAAGGGCAGCACTAAGATCGCCGAGATCTATGGTTCGACCGATATTTCCGAGCGCCACCGCCACCGCTACGAAGTCAATGTCGACTACAAGGACCGCCTTGAGGCTTGCGGCCTAGTCTTCTCCGGCATGTCGCCGGACGGCGTGCTGCCGGAAACGGTCGAATATCCGGATCATCCGTGGTTCATCGGCGTTCAGTACCATCCGGAACTGAAGTCGCGCCCGCTCGATCCGCATCCGCTGTTTGCGAGCTTCGTCGAAGCGGCGCTGGAACAGTCCCGTCTCGTCTAAGCCGGGCTTGCATCGATCAGGAAAGGCCGGTCTCGCGACCGGCCTTTTTCATGCGCGCTGGTGTGCGGAACTGCTCCCGCGGTCAGTCGGAGGTGTTGTCAGCGCGCCCCGACCGGTTTGCGCCATTGCGGCGCCCGCCAGATGGTGATGAAGCGCAAGACCCATTCGAGCGGGCCGTAGGCGAAACGGGCCATCCACCAGCGGCTGATGAAAAGCTGCGCCGTGTAGATACCAAGGGCGATCAGCACGGTTGTCAGTGGTGTGGCCTGGCCGATGAGGCCAAGGCCGTAGCCATGGAAGATCAGAGCGGCGATCAATGATTGCGCGAGGTAGTTGGAGAGCGCCATGCGGCCGGCAGGCGCCAGTAAGTTGCGCAACCGCTGCCCGGCCTTCGTTCCGAGGAACAGCATCACGCCGCCGACATAGGCACCCGTCAGGAACGGCCCGGTAATCAGCCCGATCGAGAGCCCGATGATGGCGACAGGCGAATCGATCATCTCGACGCTGGCATAGGCATAGACGATGGCGCCGGGCAGGCCGATCCACAGGCCGGCGCGCAGCAGGCGTTGGAACAACGCCTTGTTTTCTTCCGGCCGCGCCAGCGTCTTGTGACGCCCGGCGATGAGCCCGAGTACGAACATCGCGAGTGCCGAGGGCGCCTGCAGCAGTCCAACGATCACCCAGATGGTCGAAAGTTCCGTCAGGTGCTGGCCGATGATTGTTTGCCAATGGCCCTGAAAGGCAAGTTCGGTTGCCTTCGCCGCGGCGAGGATCGCGGGCTGATCGAGCGGTATGGGGGCCAACGTGGCGAGAATGCCGATTACACCCCAGGCGACGGCGACGAGAATCACCAGCCATTTCGCCAGGCGGAAGAGGGCACCGTCGCTGCGGTTGCGCAGCATCAGGAGGACAATGCCGAGCACGGCATAGGTGGTGAGAATATCGCCATGGAAGAGCAGAACCGCATGGGCGACACCGATCAGCCAGAGGCCGGCCTGCCGACGCAAGAGCCGCGGCACGAAGGCCTCGCCGGATTTTTCCGCCGAGCGCATCTGCAGGGTGAAGCTGTAGCCGAATAGAAATGAGAACAGCAGGTAGAACTTCATCTCGAAGAACAGCGCGATCACAAGATGCACGGTGCGATCGGCAATGCCGGTGAAGGCGGGGTCCGCGAGTTCCAGTCCGTAGAAGGCGGAGGCGAAGGCCATGGTGTTGACGAGAAGGATTCCGAGCAGTGCAAAGCCGCGCAGTGCGTCGACATCGTCGATGCGGTCGGGGTTGGTCATTCGTGTTCTCCGTAGCGGAAGGCGTGGAGGATCGCGCCGTAGCCGATTGAAACAGAAGTCTTTTGCGACAAATGAACCTCTCGATCGCCAGTGGGTGCAGGCAACGCCGCTCCGCCCCGTCGAGTGTTCAAGTTTAATAAATCGACTAATCAATCTAATAATTAATGCAACGAAACGTCAAGGGGCGCCTGCGGGTTATCGCGCGGGCGTCGTTCAGTTGTAGCGGTAAGGAACGATCAGCCTTTCGGGGTGGCGTTGTGCCGGAGCCAGGCGATCTGGCGGCGGGCACGCAGGAGGGCGGTTAAGGCCGCGCCGATCGAGATCAACAGCAGCGCCGCCCAGAGGATTTCACCGTCGCCGAGCCAAAGACCTTCAAAGGCCGAGAGGACCGCAGCCAGCGTGATTGTCGCCATGCGGTGCTGTTTGGCCATGGGGCCGGAGAAGTCGCTCGGGGCGCCATTGGCGCGGCCGAGTTCGCGTACATAGGCGGTCAGCACGGCGAAGGCGGCTGCGGCAAAACCGAGGGCGGGGGCGCCAATCCCGTATCCGGCGCCGACGAAGATGAAGACATCCGCGACCCGATCCGGAAACTCATTCCAGAACGGACCGTCGGCTTCGCCCTTGCCGCCCTCGACGGCGACCATGCCGTCGAAGAGATTGCAGAGCAGGCGCAACTGGCAGAAGAGGGCGGCAGCGATGAACAGCGTAACCCTCACGCCATCCTGGGTTTCGCCCGTCAGCCAGAAGGCCAGCCCGGCAAAGGCGGCGGCCAGCATGCTTGCCTGCGAGATCCGGTTGGGTGTGACATTCATCGATGCCAGGCGGCGGGCGATCGCCTGGGCCCAGCGGGTGTTGCGGCTTGCGAGCGGCCTGCGGTCACCGGTCATGCCCGGGCTCTCCTCGGTTGATGGAATAGTTGTAGATGGCGGCGTAGGTGGTCGACACCGCGAGCGGCAACGCGATCGTCCTCAGGACCTCCGGCGTGCCGCTCATCGTGTGGATTGCCACGAGCGCCGCCGACGAGCCGAGACAGGCGAGGAGCGGCGGCAGGAACAATCGCTTGGTTCCACGGAACCGCCGGGAAAGCGCGTCGACCGCTGTCTTGAGGTAAAGGGTCAGAAGCGCCGAGAGCGTACCCTGGATGACGGCGGCAAGAAGCGGCTTGGGCATCGGGTGATGGCGGTTGGCGAAAAGCGCCCAGCCGCCCATGGCGAAAAAAGCGAATGCCACGTGCACGACGCCGCTGCCCGCCAGTCCCTTCAGCTTCGCGGTCATGTCAGCGACCACCAATAGCGCGTCAGATGGAAGAAGATCGGCGCCGAGAAGACGACGGAATCCAGCCGGTCGATCAACCCGCCATGGCCCTCGATCAGATGGCCCCAGTCCTTGACGCCGCGGTCCCGCTTGATCGCCGACATGACGAGCCCTCCGAAGAAGCCCATCAGGGTGATGATTAAGGACATCAACGCCGCCTGGGCGGGCGTGAACGGTGTGATCCACCAGAGCGAGGCGCCGATCAGGGTGGCGCTTGCGACCCCGCCGACAAAACCCTCGACCGTCTTCGAGGGCGAAAGCGTTGGGGCGATCTTGGTCCTGCCGAATAGCTTGCCCCAGACATATTGCAGCACGTCGCTCGATTGGACGACGATGACCAGGAAGGCGATCAAGAGAACGTTGCGTCCCTCATAGCCCGGGATCTGCAGGGTCAGCAGCGCCGGCACATGCGAGGCGCAGAAGACACAGATCATCAGCGCCCATTGCACCTCCGAGATCCTGAGCAGGAAGTCGCGCGTGTCGCCGTGCAGAACCGCGATGATCGGCATCAGCAGAAAGGCATAGACCGGCACGAAGATCGAATAGATGCCGTACTGCTCGGCCCAAAGCAGGAAATAATTGATCGGCAGCACGACGAAGAAGGCCGCGGCGATCGCCCAGTGGTCACCGCGGCGGGTGTTGATGAGCGTGATGAATTCACGCAGCGCCGCGAAAGAACAAAAGGCAAAGAGCAGCAGCACGCCGACCCGACCAGCAACGAAGGCGATGGCAATCAACACCACCATCGCCCACCACGCCTTGATGCGGGCGTTGAGGTTCTCGATCGCGCCGTTCGATCCGTCCGGTGAAAGCTTCTGCTTGAGCACGTAGCCGATGCTCGACGCCAGGACGAGAATGCCGCCGACGCCGAGAAGCAGTTTGAGCATATCCAGGCTCGCCGCGCTCATGCATTGTCTTCCGTCGAAGAGGGGGCGAGCGAGAGCAGGGCGGCCTCGGCACGGGCGATGAACTCGTCCTTGGTCTCCTGCGCTTTGAGGCGCATCGGTTCGCCGAAACTTACGGTACAAATCAGCGGGATCGGCACGAACTCCCCCTTCGGCATCACGCGGTTGAGATTGTTGATCCAGACGGGCACGAGCGCCACGTCCGGCCGCTTGCAGGCGAGGTGGTAGAGCCCGCTCTTGAAAGGCAGGAGCCGCGCCTCGGTCTGGTTGCGTGTTCCCTCGGGAAAGAGAATCAGCGACGAGCCGTCATTGAGGATGGCTGTCATCTGCTCGACCGGATCCTGGGTGCGGGCCGTCGCGTCGCGCTCGATCAATACGGCGTCGAACACGTCGCGACCGATGAAGGCCGAGAGCTTCGATTTCAGCCAGTATTCCGCTCCGGCAACCGGCCGCGCATGTTCCCGAAGCCAGGGTGGCAACACCGCCCAGACCAGCACGAAGTCGCCATGGCTGGAGTGATTGGCGAAATAGATACTCTGCTTTGGTGGGAGGCCGGTCTCATGCCAGATGGCGCGCGCCGCAGTCAGCGCGCGCGCAAACATCATGATGGCGATGGAAGCCAGCTTGGCCGTCAGATCGCGGATCATGTGGGCTCATGTCCAGATAAACAGGCCGTCGTACCAGCGCGCTTTGCAGAGCGTACCGGTCGGGCCCAGATGTGTTCCATGCCTTGCAACAATAAGATCAAGCGCTGCCCCCTCAGCCTGCGCCCGGCGTAACCCCAGGCTGCAATCGACCAACCTTACGCGATTGCGCCCGCTTCTCAAGCGGTTGAAATCACACGCAACGTGATAACGGACCAGGAGCCCTGGATATTCGCTCCCGCTGAGAGGCGACCGAACGCAAACCGATGCGACGCCACGCCACGGCCATCGACTGCGAAGTCGTCGTCGCCGACATTGACCGCCTGCAACCCAGCCGCTAGCTTGCGGGTGCAACAGGAGCAGCGTCGTCCAATGCGCCAGTAATGCCCGGTGAAAACCGAATTCGCCTCAACTTCGCTTGCGAAGGGGATGGACGATGGCATTGCTCGACCCGCGTTGACGGACAGACGCCGAGGCATTCCTCGCCTGCGATCTCTTCTCCATCGTGAGCGGTCACATTTGGACAAGTTTCCAGGGACCGAACGTGCAAGATAAATCCAGTCTCGATATCATCGATCACAACCGCCAGGCCTGGGACAGGCAGGCAAGTCAGCACTGCGAGTGGTCGCGGTCGGTAACGCCGGAAATGATCGCCGCGGCCCGTGAGGGGCATTGGCAGGCGCGGCTGACACCCGGCGATCTGCCGAAGGGGTGGCTGCCGGACGTTCGCGGCAAGAAGATCCTGTGCCTGGCTTCGGCCGGCGGCCAGCAGGCGCCCATTCTGGCGGCCGCCGGTGCCGAGGTCACCGTCTTCGATATCTCCGAGGGGCAACTCGCGCTGGACCGGCTCGTTGCCGCACGCGAGGGTCTGTCGCTGACGGCCGTGCAGGGAGACATGCGCGATCTCTCGGCTTTTCGGAATGACACCTTCGATATCGTTTTTCACCCGATATCGAATCTCTACGTTCCGGATATCCAGCCGGTTTGGCAGGAATGCCATCGCGTGCTCAAGGCCGGCGAACGACTGCTCGCCAGCTTCTTCAATCCGGTGGTTTTCGTTGGCGACCGGAATCCGAGCTATGCGGAAGACGGCCTCATTCGCCCGGCCTACGCGCTGCCCTTTGCCGAGGCTGAGCATCTCGCTGCGGTGTGGTAAAATCCAAGATCGAACGCGGCGAGGCGCTGGTGTTCGGGCATAGCCTAGCCGAACAGATCGATGGTCAATTATGGGCCGGATTCGTGCTGGCGGGCTTCCACGAAGACTGGCAACCTGTACCACGCTTCCTGATCGACAGGTTCGTGCCGACCTTTGTTGCCACCTGCGCCATTAAGAGCGATCTGCATCTTTGATGGGATTGGCCCGAACGTGCTGTTCAGGCCAAAAGCATAGGCGGAACGAGAACAACCGCGGCGGTCGACACGACGCTGCGGTTGCGGATACCGGCCCCCTTTGCCGCCTTGTTACGTCGCGTTACTGTTACGTACTCGCCAAATCACCGGTTTCATTCTTTTCTGTTCGTCAGCGAAACTGGAAAGGGTCAATAGATATGCGCTTCATCGCTTCGTTGTTCGTACCGTTGGCGGTCGTGCTGGGGCTTGCGGGCTGTGCCACCACGTCCTCGACCAATACGACCTACGCGCAGCCCCAAATCTTCGCCCCCGGTCTCGGGGCGGGAAATACGGCCAACGCCACGGCGGCTCCGGGCTACTACTGAGACCCTGGCAGCCCGACACCATCTGGCAAGCATGACTCTGCGGCGGGCGCGGCCCGGCGCGGAGGGTTCCTGTTTGCGGCCTTTGTTTGGGCTCAAGCGGCCAATCGGCTCTGTGGCCGCCAGCCCGCTTGCATTCGCCGGCCAAAAGTTGCAAACAGCGGCGAACCATCAGGGAAAACGCCATGAGCCTCTCCAAGCGAACCACCCGCCTGCTCGATCACCTCGTGCTGCCGGTGGATACGCTTACGCAGGCACGGCGCCGCCTATCTAATCTCGGCTTCACCGTCGCTGAGGATGCCCGCCATCCCTTCGGTACCGAAAACGCCTGCGTGTTCTTTTCCGATGGCACCTATCTTGAGCCGCTCGCCGTTGCTTCCCGCGAGGAATGCGAAGCCGCTGCACTCGAAGGTAATGCCTTTGTCGCGCGCGACCAGGCCTTCCGCTTCCGCCAGGGTCCTGAAGGTCTCTCGGCGCTGGTCCTCGGCACCGAAGATGCGGCGAGCGATCACATCCGCTTTCGGGCGCGCGGCATTTCCGGTGGCGACATGCTGGAGTTCTCGCGGCCGATGAAGCTGCCGGATGGCCGTGAGGGATTGGGTTCCTTCCGCCTTGCCTTCGCGGCAGACCTGCGCTCGCCGGATCTCTTTCTCTTCAACTGTCAGCGTGTCCGGGCGCTGCCCACCGATCGGGCTGCGCTGGAGCAGCATGAAAACGGCGTGATCGGCATCGCCGAGGTGGTTCTGTCGGAAACCAACCCCACCGATTTCCAGTACCTGCTGCAGGAAGCGATCGATGAGCGCGAGGTCGCGGCCCACTCCTTCGGCATGGATGTGTCGGCCACCAACGCCAAGATCTCGGTGCTGAACGCCGCCGGCATGGAAGCCTTCTTCGGCCGTTCCGTGCGCGGTGCCGAGCGCGGCCTGCGTGGTCGCGCCATCGTCTTCCGTGTCGCCGACCTCGAGGCGACGCGTGCACTGTTTGCTGAGAACGACATCGAATTTGCAGAAATGGGCGGGCGCCTCATTGTTCCCGAAATGCCGGGGCAAGGGGTGATCTTTGCTTTTGGAGCTTGATGATGAAAACCAATGCCAGAGTAGTAGTCGGCAACGGCGGCCATGAGGTCGCCTTCGCGCAAACCGAGAAGCTGTCGCTGATCGCCGGCCCCTGCCAGATGGAGAGCCGCGAGCACGCCTTCATGATGGCGGGCGCGCTCTCGGAACTCTGCAAGAAGCTCGATCTCGGCCTCGTCTACAAGTCCTCCTTCGACAAGGCGAACCGCACGTCGCTCTCCGGCAAGCGCGGCATCGGCCTGGATAAGGCGATGGAAATCTTTGCCGACCTCAAGAAGGAGTTCGGCTTTCCGGTCCTGACCGACGTGCACACCGAAGAGCAGTGCGCTCTCGTCGCCGAGACGGTCGACATCCTGCAGATCCCCGCGTTCCTGTCGCGCCAGACGGACCTCCTGGTCGCGGCCGCCAAGACCGGCCGGGCAATCAACGTCAAGAAGGGCCAGTTCCTCGCCCCCTGGGACATGAAGAACGTACTGGCGAAATTCACCGAGAGCGGCAACCCGAATGTCATGCTCTGCGAGCGCGGCGCCTCCTTCGGCTACAACACGCTCGTGTCCGACATGCGCTCGCTGCCGATCATGGCTTCGCTCGGCGCACCCGTCGTTTTCGATGCGACCCATTCCGTGCAGCAGCCGGGCGGGCAGGGCGGCTCTTCGGGCGGCCAGCGTGAATTCGTCGAGACCTTGGCGCGCGCCGCCGTCGCGGTCGGTGTCGCCGGTGTGTTCGTCGAGACGCACGAAGATCCGGACAACGCGCCGTCGGACGGTCCGAACATGGTGCACCTGAAAGACATGCCGCGGCTGCTCGAAAAGCTGCTCGCCTTCGACGCGATCGCCAAGGGCTGAGCCATCAGCGGCGCTTCGTGAAATTTTCATGAACCGCAATGGCGCGAACGGTTTTGCATCTTGCGCGCCATTGAAATTTCGAGGCCTTGGCGTATGACAGGCCCCGACCATTCCACCGTCCTCAAGCAGGGAAGAGATCATGACTGCAATCATCGACATCATCGGCCGAGAAATTCTGGACAGCCGCGGCAACCCGACCGTCGAGGTCGACGTGTACCTGGAAGACGGAAGCTTCGGCCGTGCGGCGGTCCCGTCGGGCGCCTCGACCGGTGCGCATGAGGCTGTCGAGCTGCGCGATGGTGGTACGCGCTACCTCGGCAAGGGCGTCGAGCGCGCCGTAGAAGCCGTCAATGGCGAGATCTTCGAAGCGATCGGCGGTCTCGATGCCGAGAACCAGATCCAGATCGACAAGACCATGATCGAACTCGACGGCACGTCGAACAAGTCGCGCCTCGGCGCCAACGCCATCCTCGGCGTGTCGCTTGCGGTCGCCAAGGCTGCGGCCGAAGCGGCCGGCCTGCCGCTCTACCGTTACGTCGGCGGCCCGAACGCTCACGTGCTTCCGGTTCCGATGATGAACATCATCAACGGCGGCGCCCATGCCGACAATCCGATCGACTTCCAGGAATTCATGATCGTTCCGGTTGGTGCCGATACGATGCGCGATGCGGTCCGCATGGGCTCGGAAGTGTTCCACACGCTGAAGAAGCAGCTTGCAGCCGACGGCCACAACACCAATGTCGGTGACGAAGGCGGCTTCGCTCCGGGCCTCGCTTCCGCTCCGGCAGCGCTCGACTTCATCATGAAGTCGATCGAGAAGGCCGGCTACAAGCCGGGCGAAGACATGTTCGTCGCGCTTGATTGCGCTGCGACCGAATTCTTCAAAGACGGCAAGTACGTGCTCGAAGGCGAAGGCCGCACGCTGGAGCCGGGCGCAATGGCTGAATACCTGGCGGAACTCGCTGCCAAGTACCCGATCTTCTCGATCGAAGACGGCATGGCGGAAGACGACTGGGACGGCTGGAAGGCCGTGACCGACCTCATCGGCAACAAGTGCCAGCTCGTCGGCGACGACCTGTTTGTCACCAACTCGGCGCGCCTGCGCGACGGCATCAAGATGGGCGTCGCCAACTCGATCCTCGTCAAGGTCAACCAGATCGGCTCGCTTTCGGAGACACTCGACGCCGTCGAGACCGCGCACAAGGCGCGCTACACCGCCGTCATGTCGCACCGCTCGGGCGAAACCGAAGACGCCACGATCGCCGATCTCGCGGTTGCCACCAACTGCGGCCAGATCAAGACCGGTTCGCTCGCCCGTTCGGACCGGCTCGCCAAGTACAACCAGCTGATCCGCATCGAAGAGCAGCTCGGCCTGCAGGCCACGTACGCCGGCCGTTCGATCCTGCGCGGCTGATCCTGTAGCGCCGCGCGTCTTTTCAGACGCGCAAAGGTCGCTGTAGCTGACAAACGAAACCCGCCCACGTTCCCACGTGGGCGGGTTTCTGTTTTCCTGCCATTCATGGTCAACGGTCGGTTAATCAATCGACGCTAGTCTCATTTCCGTAATGCGTATCAGGGCGTGAATGGATGTGGACACGGCATCATAAGAAACGGAAACTGGGCCGGCTGGTTATGCCGTTGATCGCGGTCGCCTTTCTCTCTTACTTCGGCTATCATTCCATCCACGGCGGCTATGGCTTGAAGGCGACGGAGCAATTCGATCGCCAGATCGTCGAGCGGCAGGCGCGGCTGGATAAGCTCACGAAGCAGCGGATGATCCTTGAAAAAGAGGTCCAACTGATGAGTGATGGGTCGCTGGAACGGGACATGCTGGATGAAAAAGCTCGCCTCGCGCTGAACATGTCGCGAAGTGACGAGATCGTTATTTTTCACCGCCCCGAAAATTAACCTGAATTCAGTTAATTGAAATTTGTGAAGCAAATTCAATTGTTTGCGTGGAATGCGAGCCATGCAAATATGGCATTGCTGTGGCGCTTTTCTTTCCCTATGGTAACCGCCAAAGGCTAACCATTGGGAGGAATGAATGGCTCCGCGAAAAACCGCGTCCGTCTCCAGCCGTAAGGCCGCCGCAAAGCCGGCCAAGAAGGACTTCAACGGCGGCACCATCGCCGATTTCACCAAAGAAGATGACCTGAAGGCTTACCGCGAAATGCTGCTCATCCGGCGTTTCGAGGAAAAGGCCGGCCAGCTCTATGGCATGGGTTTCATCGGCGGCTTCTGTCACCTCTACATCGGCCAGGAGGCTGTTGTCGTCGGCATGCAGATGGCACTGAAAGACGGTGATCAGGTTATCACCGCCTATCGTGACCATGGCCACATGCTGGCCTGCGGCATGAGCGCTCGTGGCGTCATGGCCGAACTTACCGGTCGTCGCAGCGGTCTTTCCAAGGGGAAGGGCGGCTCGATGCACATGTTCTCCAAGGAAAAGCACTTCTACGGCGGTCACGGCATCGTCGGCGCCCAGGTGTCGCTCGGTACCGGCCTTGCATTCGCAAACCGCTATCGCGGCAACGACAATGTCAGCGTCGCCTATTTCGGTGACGGCGCTGCCAACCAGGGTCAGGTCTACGAAAGCTTCAACATGGCGCAGCTGTGGAAGCTGCCGGTGATCTACGTGATCGAGAACAACCGCTACGCCATGGGTACGGCAGTATCGCGTGCCTCGGCCCAGACCGACTTTTCGCAGCGCGGCGTTTCCTTCAACATTCCGGGCTTCCAGGTCGACGGCATGGACGTTCGCGCCGTCAAGGCGGCCGCCGACGAGGCCGTCGAGTATTGCCGTTCCGGCAAGGGCCCGATCATCCTCGAAATGCAGACCTACCGTTATCGTGGCCACTCCATGTCCGACCCGGCGAAATACCGCTCGAAGGACGAAGTGCAGAAGATGCGGTCGGAACACGACCCGATCGAGCAGGTGAAAGCCCGTCTGACCGAAAAGGGCTGGGCGAGCGAGGACGAGCTGAAGCAGGTCGACAAGGACGTCCGCGACATCGTCGCCGACAGCGCCGATTTCGCCCAGGCTGATCCGGAGCCGGATGCATCCGAGCTCTACACCGACATCCTGCTTTGATCCGGGGAGGGACAAACATGCCAGTAGAAATTCTTATGCCCGCCCTTTCCCCGACGATGGAGGAAGGCACGCTCTCGAAATGGCTGAAGAACGAGGGAGACAAGGTGTCTTCCGGCGACGTCATCGCTGAAATCGAGACGGACAAGGCGACGATGGAAGTCGAAGCCGTCGACGAAGGCACGATCGGCAAGCTCTTGATTGCCGCCGGCACCGAGGGCGTCAAGGTCAACACGCCGATCGCCGTGTTGCTGCAGGACGGCGAAGCGGCAGGCGATATCGCCGCTCCAAAGGCCGAAGCGCCGAAGGCGGCAGCCACTGAGGCTCCGGCTGCGTCCGCGCCGGCTCCGGTTGCAGCCCAGCCGAAGGTTGAAGTTGCCGCCGATCCGGCAATCCCGGCCGGCACCGAAATGGTGACGATGACCGTTCGCGAAGCGCTTCGCGACGCCATGGCCGAAGAAATGCGCTTGAGCGACGACGTTTTCGTCATGGGCGAAGAAGTCGCCGAGTACCAGGGCGCCTACAAGATCACCCAAGGCCTGTTGCAGGAATTCGGTTCGCGTCGCGTCATTGACACCCCGATCACCGAGCATGGCTTTGCCGGTGTCGGCGTCGGCGCTGCCATGACCGGTCTTCGCCCGATCGTCGAGTTCATGACCTTCAACTTCGCCATGCAGGCGATCGACCAGATCATCAACTCCGCTGCCAAGACGCTCTACATGTCCGGTGGCCAGATGGGCGCGCCGATCGTCTTCCGCGGCCCGAGCGGTGCCGCGGCCCGCGTGGCTGCCCAGCACTCGCAGTGCTATGCCGCCTGGTACAGCCATATCCCCGGCCTCAAGGTCGTCATGCCCTATACGGCAGCCGACGCCAAGGGTCTGCTGAAGGCCGCGATCCGCGACCCGAACCCGGTCATCTTCCTCGAAAACGAAATCCTCTACGGTCACTCCTTTGAAGTGCCGAAGCTTGACGATTTCGTGCTGCCGATCGGCAAGGCCCGCATCCACAAGGTCGGCAAGGACGCAACTATCGTCTCCTTCGGCATCGGTATGACCTATGCGGTCAAGGCGGTTGCTGAACTCGAAGCCCAGGGCATCGACGTCGAGCTTATCGACCTGCGTACCATCCGTCCGATGGACCTGCCGACGGTCATCGAATCGGTCAAGAAGACCGGTCGCCTCGTCACCGTCGAAGAAGGCTACCCGCAGTCGTCCGTCGGTACCGAGATCGCGACCCGCGTCATGCAGCAGGCATTCGATTACCTTGACGCTCCGATCCTGACGATCGCCGGCAAGGATGTGCCGATGCCTTACGCCGCGAACCTCGAGAAGCTCGCGCTTCCGAACGTTGCTGAAGTCGTCGATGCGGTGAAAGCCGTTTGCTACAAATAAGGGGAGGGTTCTTCGATGCCTATCAACATCACAATGCCGGCCCTCTCTCCGACGATGGAAGAAGGCAATCTGGCCAAGTGGCTGGTCAAGGAAGGCGACAAGGTCAAGTCCGGTGACGTGATTGCCGAGATCGAGACCGACAAGGCGACGATGGAAGTCGAAGCCGTCGACGAAGGCACCGTCGCCAAGATCGTCGTTCCCGCCGGCACCGATGGCGTCAAGGTCAATGCGCTGATCGCCGTTCTCGCCGCAGATGGCGAGGATGTTGCTGCCGCTGCAAAGGGTGGCAACGGCGCAGCCGCACCGGCTCCCGCGGCCAAGGCGGAAGCGCCGGCACCGGTAGCGCCGAGCGCTCCGGCTGCGGCTCCTGCCGCTGCTCCGGCTCCGGTTGCAGCCCAGCCGGCGAAGTCCGAAGGCGCTCGCGTCTTCTCCTCGCCGCTCGCCCGTCGTCTGGCCAAGGACGCCGGCATCGACCTGTCGGCAATCGCCGGCACAGGCCCGCATGGTCGCGTCGTCAAGAAGGACGTTGAGACTGCCGTTGCCGGTGGCACCGCGAAGCCTGCAACCGCACCGGTTGCCGGCACTGCCGCTCCCGCGGCCGCACCGCTTGCCAAGGGCCCGTCGGACGATGCCGTTCTCAAGCTCTTCGAGCCGGGCTCTTACGAGCTCATACCGCATGACGGCATGCGCAAGACGATCGCCAAGCGCCTGGTCGAATCCAAGCAGACGATCCCGCACTTCTACGTGTCGCTCGACTGCGAGCTCGACGCGCTTCTTGCACTGCGCGCCCAGCTCAATGCCGCTGCTCCGGAGCAGGGCGGCAAGCCGGTCTACAAGCTCTCCGTAAACGACATGGTCATCAAGGCCCTGGCGCTTGCGCTGCGCGACGTTCCGAATGCGAACGTCTCCTGGACCGAGAGCAACATGGTCAAGCACAAGCACGCTGACGTCGGCGTTGCCGTGTCGATCCCGGGCGGCCTGATCACCCCGATCGTGCGCCAGGCGGAGCTGAAGAGCCTGTCTGCCATCTCCAACGAGATGAAGGACCTCGGCCAGCGCGCCAAGGACCGCAAGCTGAAGCCCGAGGAGTACCAGGGCGGCACCACGGCGGTCTCCAACATGGGCATGATGGGCGTCAAGAACTTCGCCGCCGTCGTCAACCCGCCGCATGCCACGATCCTCGCGGTCGGTGCGGGCGAGGAGCGCGTCGTCGTCAAAAACAAACAGATGGTCATCGCCAATGTCATGACCGTTACGCTCTCGACCGACCATCGCTGCGTCGATGGCGCGCTCGGCGCCGAACTGCTCGGAGCCTTCAAGCGCTACATCGAAAACCCGATGGGCATGCTGGTCTGAGTTGGATAGGGACCGGCCTTCGGGCCGGTCCGTTCCTTTTCGCGCAGTCGAAGGCGGCCCGGACGATGAAAACAGTTCTCTGCTATGGCGACAGTCTGACCTGGGGCTACGATGCCGCGGATGGCGGTCGTCACGCGTTTGCCGATCGCTGGCCGAGCGTCTTGCAGAAGGCGCTGGGTTCGGACGTTCAGGTCATCGCCGAGGGACTGAACGGTCGTACGACCGCCTATGACGACCATCTCGCCGATTGCGACCGCAACGGCGCAAAAGTGCTGCCGACGGTGCTGCACAGCCATGCGCCGCTCGATCTGATCATTCTTCTTCTCGGCGCCAACGATATGAAGCCGGTGATCCACGGAACCGCTTTCGGCGCCGTGAAGGGCATCCAGCGTCTCGTCACGCTCGTGCGCCGGCATGACTGGCCGGTCGAAGACGAGGGTGGGCCGGAAATCCTGATCGTCTCGCCGCCGATGCTCTGCGAAACGGCCAATGCCGCCTTCGGCGCGATGTACGCCGGCGGCGTCGAGCAGTCGGCGATGCTGGCACCGCTTTATCGCGATCTCGCCGACGAACTCGATTGCGGCTTTTTCGACGCCGGATCGGTCGCTCAGACCACGCCGCTCGATGGTGTGCATCTCGATGCGGAGAATACGCGTGCGATCGGCCGGGGTCTCGAACCGGTCGTGCGGATGATGCTTGGGGTCTAGAGATGGTGGGGGGCGTCACCATTCGTCCGGCGGAAAAGCGCGAGGCGGCCGAGCTCGCCATCCTCGTCGATGTCGCCGCGCATGGCTTTGCCTCCTGGCTCTGGTACGGCGCCGTTCTTCATGGGGTGACGGATACGGCCTTCGAGCGTGGCCGCAACAAGCTGCGCGAAGAGCCCGGGCCTGGAAACTGGCGCGACGCTCTCGTTGCTGAAGTTGATGATGAAGTTGTCGGTCTGGCGGTCGGCTATTCGATCGGTCCGGAAGTGCTGGAGATCGTTCCCAAGCACCCGGTTCTGGAACCCTTGCTGGCACTGCAGAGGCAGATCGTCGGTCACTGGTTCATCGAGAGCCTCGGCGTCTATCGCCATCAGCGCCGCCGCGGAATCGGCAGCGCGCTCCTGGCAAAGGAATTCGAACGCGCCGGATCGGCGCCGGTGAGCCTGATCACCGAAAGCCACAACGACAGGGCCCAGGCACTATACAGAGCAAACGGTTTCGGCGAGGCAGCGCGCGCCGGGGCGGTTCCGCTCTTTGAGGAAAGCAAGAAACACGACTGGGTGCTGTTCACCCGCAAGGTCGCTTGAGACAAAGGCAGGAAACATATGGCTGAGAATTACGACGTCATCGTCATCGGTTCGGGTCCAGGGGGCTATATCGCCGCCATTCGTGCGGCGCAGTTGGGTCTCAAGACCGCGATCGTCGAGCGCGAGCATCTGGCCGGCATCTGCTCCAACTGGGGCTGCATTCCGACCAAGGCGCTGCTGCGCTCCGCCGAAGTTCTGCACTACGCCCAGCATCCGGGCGCCTATGGCGTCAAGATCGAAGGCACGGTGACGCCGGACCTGAAGGCGATCGTCGCACGCTCACGCGGCATTGCCGAACGCATGAACGGCGGCGTCGGCTTCCTGATGAAGAAAAACAAGGTCGACGTGATCTGGGGCGAGGCGAAGCTGACGAGGCCCGGCGAGATCGTCGTCGGTAAATCGACGAAGCCGGTTGTCCAGCCGCAGGCGCCGCTGCCGAAGAACACCAAGGGCGAGGGCACCTACACCGCCAAGCACATCATCATCGCGACCGGCGCCCGGCCGCGCGCGCTTCCGGGCATCGAGCCCGATGGCAAGCTGATCTGGACCTATTTCGAGGCGATGAAGCCTGAGGAAATGCCGAAGTCGCTGCTGGTCATGGGCTCGGGCGCGATCGGCATCGAGTTCGCCTCGTTCTACCGCACCATGGGCGTTGACGTAACGGTTGTCGAAGTCATGTCGACCGTGATGCCGGTCGAGGACGCCGAAATATCCGGCGTTGCCAAGAAGCAGTTCGAAAAGCAGGGCATGAAGATCCATCTCGAAGCCAAGGTGACGAAGGTCGAGAAGGGCGCGAACTCGATCACAGCCCATGTGGAGATGAAGGACGGCAAGGTCGAAAAGATCACCGCGGACCGGATGATCTCCGCCGTCGGCGTGCAGGCCAATGTCGAAAATATCGGTCTTGAGGCCCTCGGCGTGAAGACCGATCGCGGCTTCATCGCCATCGATGGTTACGGCAAGACCAACGTGCCGGGCATCTACGCCATCGGTGACGTCGCCGGCCCGCCGATGCTCGCCCACAAGGCCGAGCACGAGGCCGTGATCTGCGTCGAAAAGATCGCCGGCCTGCCGAATGTGCACCCGATGGACAAGCTGAAGATCCCGGGCTGCACCTATTGCCATCCGCAGGTCGCCTCCGTCGGCCTCACCGAAGCCAAGGCCAAGGAATTGGGCCGCGAGATCCGCGTCGGCCGCTTCCCCTTCGTTGCCAACGGCAAGGCAATCGCGCTCGGCGAGGACCAGGGTCTCGTCAAGACCATCTTCGATAAGAAGACCGGTGAGCTGCTCGGCGCCCATATGGTCGGGGCCGAAGTCACCGAGCTCATCCAGGGCTTCGTCGTCGCGATGAACCTCGAGACGACAGAAGAAGACCTGATGCACACGATCTTCCCGCATCCGACGATTTCGGAGACGATCAAGGAAAGCGTGCTCGACGCCTACGGCCGCGCGCTCAACGCCTAGAGCCCCGTATAATTCCTTAGATCGACATCGATTTAAGGACAAAATTATACGGCATTCAAAGGGTTACAGCGACCTTTGCGCGTCCTTCGAGACGCGCGGCGCTGTATCCTCGCCGGAACTTTTGATAGGCTTCGGCATTGAGAATGGCCTCGTTTTCAATGCACGGAGATCAAAATGAGCGTGAACGGCGTCGGCATTCTGGCTGCGATCATCATCGGCGGTTTGGCCGGGTGGCTCGCGGAGAGGTTCATGAGCAGCGAGATGGGTCTGTTCATGAACATACTGCTCGGCATCATCGGCGCGGTGGTGCTGAATTTCATCCTGGCGGCCTTCGGCATGGCTTTTGCCGGCTGGGTCGCCTATCTGGTCATCGGCTTTATCGGCGCCTGCCTGCTGATTGCCGTTGGTCGCGCCGTCAAACGATAGCCTGCCGGGCCATTTGCGCTTCCGTCGGGCGAGACGGCCTGACATTTCCCGTCGGGCCGTCTATATAGAGCGAAAATGGGTCATCCGGCCTGATGCCGGCCCGCCGCGACGAGGAAGACAGTATGGTAACGGTATTCGATGTCGTCTCTGACCGGGCGCAACGCGTCCGCCACCCGGAAAAGGCCCACAAGCCCGACACCGAAGTCATGCGCAAGCCGGAGTGGATCCGCGTCAAGGCGCCGATGTCCAAGGGATATCAGGAGACGCGTTCGATCGTGAAGAGCCACAAGCTCGTCACTGTTTGCGAAGAAGCGGGCTGCCCGAACATCGGCGAATGCTGGGACAAGAAGCACGCCACCTTCATGATCATGGGCGAGATCTGTACCCGCGCCTGCGCCTTCTGCAACGTCGCGACCGGCAAGCCGAATGCGCTCGATCTCGAAGAGCCGGCGAACATTGCCAAGGCCGTCAAGCAGATGGGCCTCAGCCACGTCGTCATCACCTCCGTCGACCGTGACGACCTGGAAGATGGCGGCGCCGAGCACTTCGAGAAGGTGATCTGGGCGATCCGCGAAGCGTCGCCGGCGACGACCATCGAGATCCTGACGCCGGACTTCCTGAAGAAGCCGGGTGCACTGGAGCGCGTCGTCGCCGCCAAGCCCGACGTCTTCAACCACAATATGGAAACCGTGCCCGGCAACTATCTGACGGTCCGTCCGGGTGCGCGCTACTTCCACTCCGTCCGCCTGTTGCAGCGCGTGAAGGAGCTGGATCCGACGATGTTCACCAAGTCCGGCATCATGGTCGGCCTCGGCGAAGAGCGCAACGAAGTGCTGCAGCTGATGGACGACCTGCGCACCGCGGATGTCGACTTCCTGACGATCGGCCAGTACCTGCAGCCGACGCGCAAGCACCACAAGGTCGAGAAGTTCGTGACCCCCGAGGAGTTCAAGTCCTACGAGACCGTCGCCTACACCAAGGGCTTCCTCATGGTCTCCTCGAGCCCGCTGACGCGCTCGTCGCACCATGCCGGCGACGACTTCGCCCGCCTCAGGGCAGCGCGTGAGAAGAAGCTGCAGGCTGCCGAGTAAGACGGAAACAGGTTCTCAAAAAACGATCGGCTCCGGCGCTTGCGCCGGAGTTTTTGTTTTGGGGAGGGCGTCGGAGCGACATCGGGCTGCTCGCGCAAAGCTTGCATCCTCCCGTTCAATCACCTAACGGCCGTCTCTGGAGGACGCGAGCCGATGCCGCGATACGGACGAGGCGGTGTCGCATCTCGAAAGCGCGCAACGCATTCTGGTAATAGGCTGTTCCGGCAGCGGCAAGAGCACGCTTTCCCGGCAACTGTCCGAGCAGTTCGGTTTGCCGCATCTGGCGATGGATCGGGAATTCTTCTGGTTGCCGGGGTGGAAGCTGCGGCCGAGGCAGGAAATGCTTGCCCTGATCTCGAAGGCTGCGGCTGGCGAACGCTGGATCATGGATGGTACCAGTCCGAAGACGCTGCCGCTCCGCTTGCCACGCACACACGTGGTGATCTGGATGCGGCCGCCGCGCTGGGTTTCGCTGCGCGGTGTGCTCTGGCGCTGGTTCGCCCATTGGAAAAAGACCCGCCCGGATATGGCCGATGATTGTCCGGAGAAGGTCGATCTCGATTTCCTTCGCTACATCTGGAACTTCGAGCGCAGGGATGCGGTTGAGATCGAGGCGCAGCTGGCCGGCCATGCCAACCTGCCGGTTCTCGTGTTGAAATCGCACGCGGAAACGGCGTTACTACTTGCGAAGATAAGGCGGGGCGACTAGCTCTCGATCATGCCGCATTTTGAAACCAACCATGTCGTCAAGCATACCGCGGACCAGATGTTCGATCTGGTTGCCGATGTCGAGCACTATCCCGCATTCCTGCCGCTCTGCGAGGCACTGACGGTGCGCACGCGCAAGGAGCGCGACGGCAAGGTGTTGCTGCTGGCCGACATGACCGTCGGCTACAAGGCGATCCGCGAGACTTTCACGACGCAGGTGCTGTTGAACAAGGCCGAGCGCGCGATCGAAGTCAAATACATCGACGGGCCGTTCAAATATCTCGACAACCGCTGGCGCTTCGAACCCGCGGGCGAGGGGCAGTCGATCGTGCATTTCTACATCGACTACGAGTTCAAGAGCCGCATTCTCGGCGCGTTGATGGGATCGATGTTCGACCGCGCCTTCCGCATGTTCTCCGACGCCTTCGAAAAGCGCGCCGACAGCATCTATACGGCCTGAGCGATTTCCATGAGCATGTCGAGCGCGGTGCGGACGGTCGCAAGCCGGATGCCGCTGCGGCCGATATCACCATAGCGCATCTCCCGGTGCAGCATCGCGCCGTTTCGCCCGGATGCCGCAAGGTGCACGAGCCCGACCGGCTTTTCAGCCGAACCGCCGCTGGGACCGGCAATGCCGGTGACGGCAACGGCGAAATCCGCTGCCGAATGCGAGAGGGCGCCACGCGCCATCTCAATTGCTGTCTCCCGCGAAACGGCGCCATGGGCCGCAAGTGTTGCGGTCTCGACGCCAAGCATCGCTACCTTCGCTTCGTTGGAGTAGGTGACGAAACCGCGATCGACGACCGCGGACGAACCGGAAATCTCGGTCAGCGCCCCGGCGATCAGGCCGCCGGTGCAGGATTCGGCGGTGGCGACTTTGAGGTCCCGCGCCGTGAACTTGGCGATGATCTCACCGGCTTTGACTTCGATATCGGCGGGCCACATTACGAAAGGCTCCCATAGACGACGGTCGCCGTGGCGATGGCGGCAATGCCTTCATCGCGGCCCACGAAGCCGAGGCGTTCGTTCGTCGTTGCCTTGACCGAGCAGCGGTCGAGCGAGATGCCGAGCATGTCTGCAAGGTTCTCGCGCATCGTCAGCCGATGCGGGCCGACCTTCGGTGCCTCCGCGATCAGGGAAACGTCCGCATTGGTGATGATGCCGCCGCGCTCGCGCACGATGCGAGCCGCATGCTCCAGGAAGATGCGCGACGGCGCGCCCTTCCATTGCGGGTCGGACGGCGGGAAATGGTCGCCGATGTCGCCGGCGCCACAGGTGGCAAGCAGCGCGTCGGTGAGCGCGTGCAGCGCCACATCGGCATCGGAATGGCCGGAGAGCCTCTTCGTGTGCGGAATGAAGACGCCGCAGAGCGTCACGCCGTCGCCCTCGATCAACTGGTGCACGTCGTAACCGTTGCCCGTGCGTACGTCGGGCAGGGCGGTCCGGTTGAGCTTCTCGTCGGCCATGGCGATGTCCCTTTTCAATGTCAGCTTGACGTTGTCTACCGTGCCCTCGACGAGGACGACCTTGAGGCCGGCCCATTCGGCGATCGAGGCATCGTCAGTAAAATCAGCGCGGCCGCTCTTGGCTGCATCCCGGTGGGCAGCAAGAATGGCCGGAAGATCGAAGGTCTGCGGTGTTTGCGCGCCATAGAGACCGTCGCGCGGCACAGTCTCCAGTACGACGCCATCCTTGCACGCGCGCTTCAGCGTGTCCGCGACGGCGACCGCCGGCAACACGGCTTTGACCTCGCCACCAAGCGCCGCTGCGCAGCGCGAGAGTAGTGCGTGATCGGCAAAGGGACGGACCGCATCGTGGATCATCACATGACCGGCGCCGGTTTCAGCCAGGGCTTCGAGGCCGGCGAGCACGGAGATCTGCCGGGTCGCGCCACCATGGACGATGATCACATCGCCGACGACTGAGCGTTTGCGTGCGGCATCGAACAGGGCCTCGTCGTCCGGATGGATGACGACGACGATCGGGCCGGCGCCCGGCCATGTCGCGAAAGTGTCAAGCGTATGGGCGATAACGGGGCGATCGCCGATGGTTCGATACTGCTTCGGGCCCTCGGCGGATTGCCCGGCACGTTCGCCGCGTCCGGCTGCAACGATTACCACGCCGCACTTTAGCTGTTCTTGAGGCTGCATCTTCTGTATGAGGTCCCGCATTCGCCGATCTTCGCCGTGATGTACCGCGAAGGGTCGTGCTTTGCCAGCACTGCATAATTGCTTAGATCGGAATCGATCTACGGGCAAAATTATGCGGCAGGTCTAAAATCTTACAGCGACCTTAGCGCGTCTTGAGAGACGCGCGGCGCTGTAAGCCGGGAATTTTGCGCAAGGCGCCGAAATCGCTTGGCAAGCCTGAGAACAATGTCTAAAAATAGTGCAGGAACAACATGTGCCTGAAAGATATGCATTTGCCAATTCCGGCTCTTTCGTCTCCGCTCCGGATCGGGACTATCGAACTCCGCAATCGCGTTGCGCTCGCCCCCATGTCCGGCGTTACCGATCTGCCGTTCCGGCGGCTTGCATGGCGCTATGGCGCCGGCTTTGTCGTGACCGAGATGGTTGCGAGCCGCGAGTTGGTCGGCAACGCGTCTGAATCTTGGGCGCGGCTCAAGAACTCCGGCATCAAACCGCATATCGTTCAGCTTGCCGGCCGTGAGGCCCATTGGATGGCGGAAGCCGCCAAGATAGCTGCAGACAATGGTGCCGATATCATCGACATCAACATGGGATGCCCGGCCAAGAAGGTGACGGGTGGCTACTCCGGCTCGGCACTCATGCGCGATCCCGATCACGCGCTGTCGCTGGTTGAGGCGACAGTCGATGCCGTCGAAGTGCCGGTGACGTTGAAGATGCGGCTCGGCTGGGACGAAAACTCGATCAACGCGCCGCTGATTGCCAAGCGCGCCGAAGACGCCGGGGTGAAGGCGATTACCGTGCACGGCCGTACACGCATGCAGTTCTACAACGGCAAGGCGGATTGGGATGCCATTCGCCCGGTTCGCGAGGTCATTACCGTCCCCCTGGTCGCCAATGGCGACGTGGAGACGATCGCCGACGCGGAAGAGATTCTCCGCCGGTCGGGCGCTGATGCCGTCATGGCCGGGCGTTCGTCGCAGGGGCGCCCGTGGCACGTCGGCTTTCTTGCCGGTGCCGTTGAGCACCCGTCGCAGGCGGCGATCGCCGATATCTTTGCGGAGCACTACGAAATGATGCTCGAATTCTATGGTGTCGACGTCGCCGTGCGGCACGCGCGCAAACATGTCGCCTGGTACCTTGACCGCTTTGCCCCTGATATCGCAGGCACGGAAAAGGCAGCGATCCTGACATCGACTGATACCCGTTTCGTCTGCGACAGGGCACGCGCCGCGATACTCGATGCGGCTCCGGCCAAGCTGGAAGGCGAGGCGGTCGCGGAAGGAATGGCCGCATGACCGAGAAGCCGAGCATTCCCGATGCGGCCGCCAACGGTCTGTCGATGGCGGTTCTGAACGCCATTCAGAACCCGGTGATTCTGGTCGATGCCAATGGTTTGGTCGCGTTTGCCAACTGGGAAGCCGAATCGTTTTTCGGCGCGAGCGCCAATCATCTGGCGCGCCACAACATCAGCGCCTTCATCCCCTTCGGCAGCCCGCTCTTGACCCTGATCGAACAGGTGCGCGAGCGCAAGGCGCCGGTCAACGAGTACCGCGTCGACCTGAGTTCGCCGCGTCTCGGCGCCGACAAGCTCGTCGATCTCTATGTCGCCCCGGTCCTTTCCGAGCCAGGCTCGGTCGTCGTCGTCTTCCAGGAGCGCTCGATGGCCGACAAGATCGACCGGCAGCTTACCCATCGTGGTGCTGCCCGTTCGGTGACGGGGCTTGCCTCGATGCTGGCGCACGAAATCAAGAACCCGCTTTCGGGCATCCGCGGTGCCGCCCAACTGCTGGAAACCTCCGCCAATGACGAAGACAGGGCGCTGACACGTCTGATCTGCGATGAGACCGACCGCATCGTCTCGCTGGTCGATCGCATGGAGGTGTTTTCCGACGAGCGCCCGGTGGATCGCGTGCCGCTGAACATCCATTCGGTGCTCGACCATGTGAAGGCGATCGCCAAGGCCGGTTTTGCCCGACACATCAAGTTTGCGGAGAACTACGATCCGTCTCTGCCGCCCGTTTATGCCAACCGCGACCAACTGGTTCAGGTGTTCCTGAACCTGATCAAGAATGCGGCCGAAGCGATCGGCGACCGCAGCGATGGCGAGATCGTGCTGACGACGGCCTACAGGCCGGGTATACGCCTGTCGGTAGCCGGGACGCGCGAGAAGATCTCGCTGCCGCTGGAATTCTGCGTGCACGACAATGGACCGGGCGTGCCGTCCGACCTGCTGCCGCTGCTCTTCGATCCTTTCATTACCACCAAGACCAACGGTTCCGGCCTGGGGCTGGCGCTGGTCGCCAAGATCATCGGTGCCCATGGCGGCATCGTCGAATGCGACAGCCAGCAGAACCGCACCACTTTCCGTGTCCTGATGCCGGCCTCCAAAGGCCAGGCAGCGGATGAAGACGACATGCCGATGACAAAAGGAAGCCTTGCATGACGGGTGCCACGATCCTCGTTGCGGATGATGATGCCGCCATTCGCACCGTGCTGAACCAGGCGCTGAGCCGCGCCGGCTACGATGTCCGCATCACCTCCAATGCGGCGACGCTCTGGCGCTGGATCGCAGCGGGCGACGGCGATCTCGTCGTGACCGACGTTGTCATGCCCGACGAGAATGCCTTCGATCTCCTGCCGCGCATCAAGAAGGCGCGCCCCGATCTGCCGGTGCTGGTCATGAGTGCCCAGAACACCTTCATGACGGCGATCAAGGCTTCGGAGAAGGGTGCCTACGACTATCTGCCCAAGCCCTTCGACCTGACCGAATTGATCGGCATCATCGGCCGGGCGCTGTCGGAGCCCAAGCGCCGGCCGGCCAAGCTCGACGACGACACCCAGGACGGTATGCCGCTGGTTGGTCGTTCGGCGGCGATGCAGGAAATCTACCGGGTGCTGGCGCGCCTGATGCAGACGGACCTCACCCTGATGATCACCGGCGAGTCCGGCACCGGCAAGGAACTCGTCGCCCGCGCGCTGCACGATTATGGCAAGCGACGCAACGGTCCGTTCGTTGCGATCAACATGGCGGCGATCCCGCGCGATCTTATCGAATCGGAGCTTTTCGGCCACGAGAAGGGCGCCTTCACCGGTGCCCAGGTGCGCTCGACTGGTCGTTTCGAACAGGCCGAGGGCGGCACGCTTTTCCTCGATGAAATCGGCGACATGCCGATGGACGCACAGACCCGCCTGCTGCGCGTGCTGCAGCAGGGCGAATACACGACCGTTGGCGGCCGCACGCCGATCCGTTCGGACGTGCGCATCGTGGCGGCGACCAACAAGGACCTGAAGCAATCGATCAATCAGGGCCTGTTCCGCGAAGACCTCTATTATCGCCTCAACGTCGTGCCGCTGCGTCTGCCCCCGCTGCGTGACCGCGCGGAGGATATTCCGGATCTCGTTCGTCACTTCGTCCAGCAGGCCGAAAAGGAAGGGCTCGACGTCAAGCGCTTCGATCATGAAGCGCTGGAACTGATGAAGGCGCATGCATGGCCGGGCAACGTGCGCGAGTTGGAAAACCTGGTGCGGCGCCTGACGGCACTTTATCCACAGGACGTGATCACCCGCGAGATCATCGAAAACGAGTTGCGTTCCGAGATACCGGACAGCCCGATCGAAAAGACCGCGGCGCGGCCCGGATCGCTCACCATTTCGCAGGCCGTCGAAGAAAACATGCGCCAGTATTTCGCAAGCTTCGGCGAAGCTTTGCCTCCGGCCGGCCTTTACGATCGCGTGCTTGCCGAAATGGAGTATCCGCTGATCCTTGCGGCGCTCACCGCAACCCGTGGTAACCAGATCAAGGCGGCCGATTTGCTCGGCCTCAACCGTAACACGCTGCGCAAGAAAATCCGCGAACTCGGTGTTTCGGTCTATCGCAGCTCACGCAGCGCTTGACTTGGACACGGCCACCGTTGCATTTTCGCCACAATGCGTTGCTTGAACGTGTGACGATCGCCGAATCGCGTGTCGTTGCCGTCTCGTTCAATCGATTTGACCCAATTGATTGACTGGGGGTGCAACGCGGCAGCCCTTTGGGCGGCGAGGTCAACCTTTGACCAGAGAATGCTAGCAAGTGATGCCGTCGCCGGCTGGCGCCGGTTGGGGGAACGCTTTTCATGGTGGACGCAATGGCCTTGCCGCTGGGCACAGATGAGGGACTCGCGGCGCAGGACCGGCGCGCGTCCTTTGCCCTGCCGGGGCTGATGCTGGCGACCGGCGCCTTGATCTGCGCCACTGTCTCGCTGCTCGTTCTTCTCGGATTGACGCCGATACGGCTCGAGCGAAATGTCGTCATCGCCTGCGCTGCCATCAACAGCCTGTTCGTCGTTGGCCTGATCTATCTGATCGCCCGCGAAATCCTGCGGCTGCTACGCGCCCGACGCAAAGGCCGCGCCGCCGCGCGCCTTCACGTGCGCATCGTTGCGCTGTTTTCGATCGTGGCGATCACGCCTGCGGTTCTTGTCGCGATTTTTGCCAGCATCACGCTCGACGTCGGCCTCGATCGCTGGTTTTCGCTGCGGACGCAGGCGATCGTCCGCTCGTCGATCAACGTCGCCCAGGCCTATGTGCTCGAGAATGCCAGCTATCTGCAGGGTCAGACGGTGTCGATGGCCAACGACCTCGAACGCAACCGGCAGCTCTATAGCCTCGACCGCACCGGTTTCACGGAACTCATGACCCGCCAGGCGCGCGGCCGCGGCATGCTTGGGGCATTCCTGGTTCGTGCTGATGGCAGCGCTATAATTCAGGCCAACATCTCCACGGACCGTCCGCTGCCCTCCATTCCGCCGGACGCACTGAAAAGCTCGGTATCCGGTCAACCGACACTGATTCCGCCAGGGGTCACCAACCTTGTCGGGGCCGTTATTCCGCTCGACGACATTCCGGGCACCTATCTCTACACGGTTCGCAATGTCGATCCGGAAGTGATGCGCTCGCTGCGGCTGATGGAAGAGAACACGGCCGAGTACAAGATGCTTGAGGCCGGTCGAACCTTCACGCAGATCGCCTTCGGTGTTCTCTATATCGGGTTTGCGCTCATCGTTCTCCTGGCTGCGATCTGGACCGCGATCGCGGTTGCCGACCGCATCGTCCGGCCCATTCGCCAGTTGATCGGCGCTGCCGACAGTGTCGCCTCCGGCAATCTCGATGTTGTCGTGCCGGTCCGTGCCGTCGACGGCGACGTTGGTAACCTGTCGCGCACCTTCAACAAGATGGTCTCGGAAATCCGCAGCCAGCAGGAACAGATCCTGGAGGCCAAGGACGAAGTCGATCATCGCCGTCGTTTCATCGAGGCTGTTCTTTCAGGCGTGACTGCGGCGGTGATCGGTGTCGGGCGCGATCGACAGATCACCATCGTCAACTCGTTTTCCGAAGAGTTCCTGAAGAAGGCGGCGCCTGAACTCCTCGGCGCGGACCTGCGCACGGTAGCGCCGGAGGTCGAAGAGGTTCTGGTGGAGGCCGAAAGCCGCCATCGCAACGACTACCGCAAGCAGATCAATATCATGCGCAGCGGAACCGAGCGGACGCTGAACGTTCAGGTGACGCGCGAAGAGGGTGGCGAAGCGAACGAATCCTACGTCATCACCATCGATGACATCACCGACCTCGTCATCGCTCAGCGCTTGACCGCCTGGGCCGATGTCGCGCGCCGCATCGCGCACGAGATCAAGAACCCGCTGACGCCGATCCAGCTCTCCGCCGAACGTCTGAAGCGCCGTTATGGCAAGCAGATCAACCAGGAAGACAAGGCTATCTTCGACCAGTGCACCGATACGATCGTGCGCCAGGTAGAAGACATCGGTCGCATGGTCGACGAGTTCTCGGCTTTCGCGCGCATGCCGAAGCCGACCAAGGAAAAGGCGGATCTCCGCACGATCCTGAAGGATGCGATGTTCCTGCGCGAGATGGGCAACAATCACATCGATTTTGTGCGGGACCTCGGCGAAGAGCCGCTCGAGGGCCTGTTCGACGGGCGCATGCTCGGTCAGGCCTTCGGCAACATCGTCAAGAACGCGGTCGAATCGATCGAGGCGGTGCCGGCCGATGCGGCGCGCGGCCATCCGAGGATCGTCGCGCGAGCACGAACCGACGTGGCAACGGGCCGCTTCGTTGTCGATATCATCGACAACGGCAAGGGGCTGCCGACGGAGAACCGGCACAGGATTCTGGAGCCATACATGACGATGCGCGAGAAGGGCACGGGCCTGGGACTCGCCATCGTCAAGAAGATCATTGAGGACCATGGCGGACAATTAGAGTTGCACGACGCGCCAGCCGATTTTGACGGCGGTGTCGGGGCGATGATCCGCGTGGTCCTGCCGCCTGCCGGAGAAACCGGGGGCGAAGACAGTTTGAAGGATAAGGGTGCGAGCGATGGCCGCTGATATTCTGGTTGTGGACGATGAGGAAGATATCCGCGAGATCGTGTCGGGTATCCTCTCTGACGAAGGGCACGAAACCCGCACCGCCTTCGACAGCGACAGTGCGCTGGCGGCGATCAGCGATCGCGTGCCGCGCCTGGTCTTCCTCGATATCTGGATGCAGGGAAGCCGGCTCGACGGCCTGGCGCTGCTCGATGAGATCAAGGGGCGCTATCCGGACCTCCCCGTCGTCATGATTTCCGGTCACGGCAATATCGAGACCGCCGTCAACGCCATCAAGCGTGGCGCCTACGATTTCATCGAGAAGCCCTTCAAGGCCGACCGGCTGATCCTGATTGCCGAGCGGGCGCTGGAAAACTCGAAGCTCAAGCGTGAAGTCTCGGAGCTGAAGAAGAAGTCCGGCGATCCGGTCGAACTGATCGGGACGTCGGTTGCCGTGTCGCAGCTTCGTCAGACGATCGAGAAGGTCGCGCCGACCAACAGCCGCATCATGATCCAGGGGCCGTCCGGATCGGGCAAGGAACTGGTCGCGCGGATGATCCACCGCAAGTCGACGCGGTCGACCGGTCCCTTCGTGGCGCTGAACGCGGCGGCGATCACGCCGGACCGCATGGAAATTGCGCTGTTCGGAACCGAGGGAACGCCGGGACAGCCACGCCGCACTGGTGCGCTCGAGGAAGCCCATGGCGGCATCCTCTATCTCGACGAAATCGGCGAGATGCCGCGCGAGACGCAGAACAAGATTCTGCGGGTGCTCGTCGACCAGCAGTTCGAGCGTGTCGGCGGTACCAAGCGCGTCAAGGTCGATGTCCGGATCATCTCCTCGACCGCCTACAATCTCGAAAACATGATCTCCGAGGGCCTGTTCCGCGAAGACCTGTTCCACCGGCTTGCCGTCATTCCGGTGCGCGTGCCGGCGCTCGCCGAGCGGCGCGAGGATATTCCGTTCCTCGTCGACATGTTCATGCGCCAGGTCAGCGAGCAGGCCGGCATTCGTCCGCGCAAGATCGGCGACGATGCCCTGGCCGTGCTCCAGGCCCACGACTGGCCCGGCAACATCCGCCAGCTTCGCAACAACATCGAGCGCCTGATGATTCTTGCCCGCAGCGACGGTCCGGACACGCCGATTTCCGCAGACATGCTGCCGACGGAGGTGGGCGATACGCTGCCGAAGATCTCCGCGCAGGGCGACCAGCACATCATGACGTTGCCGTTGCGCGAGGCTCGCGAAATGTTCGAGCGTGATTATCTGATCGCGCAGATCAACCGATTCGGGGGCAATATTTCCCGTACGGCGGAATTTGTCGGAATGGAGCGGTCGGCGCTGCATCGCAAGCTGAAGTCGCTGGGCGTCTGAGGCATTTTCCGGCCATCGCGGCAGCGCTCCCAGGTGAAAGTACGACATGAAGGTAGTCATTTGTGGTGCGGGCCAGGTGGGGTACGGCATTGCCGAGCGGCTGGCGCAGGAAGATAACGACGTATCGGTGATCGATACCTCGGCGACGCTGATTGCCAACATCACCGAGAGCCTCGACGTGCGCGGCTATGTCGGCCACGGCGCGCATCCGGATGTGCTGGCCAAGGCCGGCGCCGACCAGGCCGACATGCTGATTGCCGTCACGCTCTCCGACGAGGTCAACATCGTCGCCTGTGAAGTCGCCCATGCGATCTTCAACGTGCCGACGAAGGTCGCGCGCATCCGGGCGCAAAGCTATCTCGCGCCCGAGTATTCGAACCTGTTCTCGCGTGAGAACGTGCCGATCGACGTCACCATCTCGCCCGAAGTCGAGGTTGGGCGGCTGGTGCTGCGGCGCATATCCTTTCCGGGGGCGATCGATGTCGTGCGTTTCGCCGAAGATCGCATCGCCATGGTCGCCTTCGAGTGCCTGGAAGATTGCCCGGTCGTCGGCACGCCACTGCAGCAGCTGAGCGAACTGTTCCCCGATCTGCTTGCAACAGTCACCGGCATCTTCCGCAACGGCAAGGTCATGGTGCCGCATTCGGATGACCAGCTGCAGGCCGGCGATATCGCCTATGTCGTTTGCGACCGGGACCACGCCCGCCGGACCTTGGCGCTCTTCGGCCATGAGGAGCAGGAAGCGCGGCGCATCATCATCTTCGGTGGCGGCAATGTCGGCTACTTCGTTGCCAAGGCCATCGAGGAGCATCAGCCGCGGACCCGGGTGAAACTGATCGAAAGCGATCGCGACCGGGCAGTGGTGATGGCGGATAAGCTGAGCAACACCGTTGTGCTCAACGGTTCGGCGATGGATCAGCGGATTTTGGCACAAGCTGACGTTCAGGATGCCGATCTCGTGGTGGCGCTGACCAACAACGACCAGATCAACATCCTCGGCAGCATGATGGCGAAGCGGCTGGGCGCCAAGTCGACGCTCGTGCTGATCAACGAGCCGTCCTATCAGGATTTTGCCGGCACGGCTGGCGTCGACGCCTATGTGAACCCACGTGCCGTGACCATCTCGCGCGTGCTGCAGCACGTCCGCAAGGGGCGCATTCGCTCCGTGTATGCGGTGCAGAAGGGTATGGCCGAGGTGATCGAGGCCGAAGCGTTGGAAACCTCGCCGCTCGTTGGCAGAGCCCTGCGTGACCTCGATCTTCCCGAAGGCATCCGCATCGGTGCACTCTATCGCGACAAGACGTTTATTCGCCCGGACGGCAATACAAAGATCAAGGCGAAGGACCGTGTTGTGCTCTTTGCCACCGCCGATGCCGTACGGCACGTCGAACAGCTTTTCCGCGTCAGCATCCAGTACTTTTAGGGCCGAGATCCATGCCGAGAATTGCCTATGTCAACGGTGCCTACGTGCCGCATGCCGACGCCGGCATCCATATCGAGGATCGCGGTTATCAATTTGCGGACGGCGTCTACGAAGTTTGTGAGATACGCCATGGTTACATCGTCGATCTCAGCCGGCATCTCGATCGCCTCGACCGTTCGCTTCGTGAACTGCGCATCGACCGGCCGATGAGCCGGGCGGCGCTCGTGCATGTGATCCGAGAGGTGGTTCGGCGCAACCGGGTCCGGAATGGTCTGTTCTATATCCAGGTCACGCGCGGCGTGGCGCGCCGTGACCATGTGTTTCCGGCCAAGGAGACGATGCCGACGATCGTGGTGACGGCGAAGCGCACCGATGCCGAGGCCATCGCCGAAAAGGCGACGCAAGGGATCGCGGCGATCACCGTACCGGAAAACCGCTGGGACCGGGTGGACATCAAGTCCGTCGGGCTCCTTCCCAACGTGCTCGCCCGCCAGAAGGCGCAGGAGGAGGGTGCTCAGGAGGCAATTTTCGTCGACGCCGATGGCACGGTGAAGGAGGGCGCCGCGACCAATGTCTGGATCGTCGATGGCGACGGAACCCTGCGCACCCGTCCGGCCGAGCACGGAATCTTGAAGGGAATCACCCGCACCACCTTGATGGATGTGGCGGGGCCACTTGGGCTCAAGGTCGAGGAGAGAGCGTTCTCAGTCGAGGAAATGCTCGCGGCGCGCGAGGTCTTCATTACCGCTGCCACCAGCATCTGCTTTCCGGTCATTTCGGTGGACGGCAGACCGATCGGCAATGGGCATCCGGGAAGCATAGCACAGAATATTCGTGAAGCCTTTTTCGGCGTTGCGGAAAAGACATTGATTTGATACCAAACTTAAAGAGGTGTCGGGGAAGGTACTTGTGGCGCCTCTGATTGCAGATATCGACAAAAATGCACCGGCGCGAAACGCCGGCAAATAAGAAAGAAGCGGCGCGATGGCGGAACGTTCTCAAAACTTGCAGGATCTCTTTCTCAACACGGTCCGCAAGCAAAAGATTTCATTGACAATTTTTCTTATCAACGGTGTCAAGCTCACCGGCGTCGTGACGTCTTTTGATAATTTCTGCGTCCTGTTGCGTCGCGATGGCCATTCGCAATTGGTCTACAAGCACGCAATTTCGACCATCATGCCCGGCCAGCCGCTGCAGATGTTCGAGAACGAAGAAGCTGCATCCTGACGGGACGTTAGGCACATTACCAAGCGAGATTCAAAGTCGTCGTCGATCATTCCGGAGCTCGAGAAGCTCCGCGACGACATGCGCGCGGTCGTCATCGTTCCGGTCTTGAAAAAGACCGGAAGGCAGTCCGCAGAGATCCTCTCGACGACAACGACGCGTACTGACGAAAGTCGCCTTGAAGAGGCGACCGGTCTGGCGATGGCGATCGATCTGGAAGTCGTGCATGGCGTCATCGTTCCGGTGTCGCAGCCCAAGCCAGGCACGCTGCTCGGCAGCGGCAAGATCGAGGAAATCGGCCATATTCTCGTTGATCTCGATGCTGGCCTCGTCATCGTCGACCATCCCTTGACGCCGGTGCAGCAACGCAACCTCGAAAAAGAATGGAACGCCAAGGTCATCGACCGGACCGGCCTCATTCTGGAGATTTTCGGTCGCCGCGCTTCCACCAAGGAAGGCACGCTGCAGGTCGATCTCGCCCATCTCAATTACCAGAAAGGCCGCCTGGTCCGAAGCTGGACGCACCTTGAGCGTCAGCGCGGTGGTGGCGGCTTCATGGGCGGTCCGGGTGAAACCCAGATCGAAGCGGACCGCCGCCTGCTGCAGGACCGCATCGTCAAGCTCGAGCGCGAATTGGAGCAGGTCCGCCGGACCCGGCAGTTGCACCGTTCAAAGCGCAAGAAGGTGCCGCATCCGATCGTCGCTCTCGTCGGCTACACCAACGCTGGCAAGTCCACGCTTTTCAATCGCATGACTGGGGCGGGCGTTCTGGCCGAGGACATGCTGTTTGCGACGCTGGATCCGACCCTTCGGCGCTTGAAGCTGCCCCATGGCCGCATGGTCATCCTCTCCGACACGGTCGGGTTCATTTCCGATCTGCCGACGCACTTGGTCGCCGCATTCCGCGCGACGCTTGAAGAGGTGCTGGAAGCGGACCTGATCCTGCATGTGCGCGATCTCTCCGACCCGGACAACCAGGCGCAGGCAAGCGATGTGCTTCGCATTCTCGCCGATCTCGGCATCGACGAGAAGGAAGCCTCCGAACGGCTCATCGAGGTCTGGAACAAGATCGACCGGCTCGACGCCGAATCGCGTGAGGCGCTGCAGAGCAAGGCGGCAACCTCGGGCAACACGGTCGCCGTTTCCGCCATCACCGGCGAGGGCGTCGATGAGCTGCTCGGCGAAATTGGTCGCCGCCTGTCAGGCGTGCTGACCGAATGCACCGTCGTGCTCGGCATCGATCAGCTGCAGCTTCTGCCCTGGGTCTATCAGCACGCCATCGTCGACGGCCGTGAGGACCTGGAGGACGGGCGTGTGAGCCTTGAACTCAGGCTGACCGAAAACGAGGCCGCCGATCTGGAACGCCGCCTCGGAAACGGGCCAAAGCCCGTTGAGGAAGACTGGTAAGCCTGCGCCTTCCTCCGATTCGCTCACTGTTGACCTCAGCTTTCGCGCGAGGGAACGCATAGGATATATGCGTTCCCGATTGCCTTAGCCGAGTTGCCGCTCGATCGCCTTCGCCGCTTGCCAAAGCTCTTCCATCCGCTCGAGCGTCGCGCCATCCAGCGTCTCGCCGGCGTCGCCGAGTTCGCGCTCGATATGGGCGAAGCGGCGGCGGAACTTGGTGTTGGTGCCGCGAAGGGCCATTTCCGGATCGGTCCCGACATGACGGCCAATATTGACCACCGCAAAAATCACGTCGCCCAGTTCATCGCTGACCTTGGCGCGGTCCTTTTCGCGCAGCGCCTGACGCAATTCGCCGATCTCTTCCTCAATCTTATCGAGAATAGGCTCGGGCTCCGACCAGTCGAAGCCGACCTTGGCGGCCCGTTCCTGCAGCTTTAGGGCCTCGACCAGTGCCGGAAACGAGCGTTGGACCGAGCCGAGATGGCTTGCGGCGGAGTCCGGAAGAAGGCCGCGCTTGGCGCGCTTTTCCTGCCGCTCAGCCTTTTCGGCCTGCTTGATCTCGTCCCACTGCAACTTGACCGCTTCAGGCGTATCGGCATCGGAACGCGCAAAGACATGCGGATGCCGGCGGATCATCTTGCGGGTGACCGCTTCGACGACGTCGCCGAAGGCAAAGTCGCCGGCTTCCTCCGCCATCCGGGCATGGAACACCACCTGCAGCAGCAGGTCCCCCAGTTCGTCGCAAAGGTCGTGCATGTCGCCGCGCTCGATGGCGTCGGCAACCTCATAGGCTTCCTCAATCGTGTAGGGTTTGATCGTCTCGAAGGTCTGGACGATGTCCCAGGGGCAACCGGTTTCCGGCTGCCGAAGTGCGGCCATGATATCGAGCAGGCGTTTTATATCGCGTGAAGGTTCCATGGATCTCAGTTCAGCGGAATGGCGTTGTCATCCTTGCCCGACTGGTAGTTGTCGGAAAGGCTCTGGTAGCGGGCGCGGATGCGCGAATCTTGTTCGGCGAGCCGCGCCTTGGTCACAGGGTCGGCATCCCTGACGAGCGCGGCGATCGAGGCCGAATGCCAGAAGGCATTGTCCTGCGCATAGCCGCCCGGCTCCAGCCGGAAGACTTCCTTCAGGATCTTGAGGTCATGCGGGATCGCAAAGCTGTCACGCGAATCTTCGTGGCTGAAAAAGTAATAGAAATTGTCGAAGCCGGCCCAGGTTATGGCCGAAAGGCACATGGAGCAGGGCTCGTGCGTCGAAAGAAAGATGAGGTCGCGCGTATCGGGCTTCTCGGCCATCTCGTAGAAGCGCTTCAGCGTATGAACCTCGCCATGCCAGAGTGGATTTTCCGTCTCGTTATTGGTTTCGGCCAGCACCAGCGACAGGTCGGATTTGCGCAGGATCGCGGCGCCGAACACCTTGTTTCCGGCGGCGACACCCTTTTCGGTGAGCGGCAGGATATCTTGCTCGATTACGGTCAAAAGCCGTTCGGCGAGGTCCGAATTGGTCATGTCTTGCATCTCCGGCGGGTCAGTGACCGCATTTAACGGAGGTTGCCCCCGCGGCGCAATGGCTGCGGAAGGGCAGGCGTTTTGGTGACCTCGGAGATATTTGCTCAAAATGATGCACCACCGAGCAAAACAATACGTGCCCGGAAAGGCAATGAAATTTCTGTTCCTTCAAATGTCGTGCCCCATGCGGGATATTCGGCGCAGCCTGTAGAAGGAACCGTTTGCCAGACCATGACGCAGCAGCTCGCCGTTTTCCCAGCATTCTTTCGCGTCGCGCAGAAGCGCGTGGCGGTGTTCGGCAATGGCGACGAGGCCCTTGCCAAAGTGCGGCTGCTCTTGAACACGGAAGCGTCTCTCGTCGTCTTTGCCGATGAGCCTGAAGCGGATTTTGCACAGTATCTGCGCGACCGCGGCGTTGAACATGTTCGGGCTGCCTTCGCAGCCGAGCAGCTTGACGGCGCCATCCTCGTTTTCGCTGCAACCGGCGACGGCGCGGAGGATCGCCGTATTGTCACTTCCGCGCGCGAGCGCAAGATCCCGGCCAACGCCGTCGACCAGCCCGACTATTGCGATTTCTTCACCCCCGCTCTCGTCAACCGCGCGCCGGTCGCCGTTGCCATCGGTACGGAAGGTGCGGGCCCTGTGCTCGCGCAGATGATCCGCGCCCAGATTGACCAGCTTCTTTCGCCGTCGCTCGGAGTCGTCGCCTCGCTCGCGGCAAGCTACCGCGAGGCGGTTGATCGCCTGGTGCCGCGTGGCGTGGCGCGTCGGCTCTTCTGGCGCCGGTTCTTTCAGGGCCCGGTCGCCGATAAGGTCGCCGGTGGCGATCTGGCGGCTGCCCGCCGTGAGGCGTCACGTCTGCTCGATGCGCCCGAGAAGGCTCCGGGCCACGTCTGGCTCGTTGGCGCCGGTCCGGGTGCCGAAGACCTGCTGACGCTGCGCGCTCAGCGCGTGATGATGGAAGCCGACGCGATCGTCTATGATGCGCTGGTGCCGCAGGCGATCGTCGACATGGGCCGCCGCGATGCCGAGCGTCTCTCGGTCGGCAAGCGCAAGGGCTGCCACACGAAGTCTCAAGGTGAGATCAATCAATTGCTCGTGACGCTCGCCGCCGAAGGCAAGCGCGTGGTTCGGCTGAAATCCGGGGATCCCCTGGTCTATGGCCGCGCCGGTGAGGAGATGGCGGCCCTGCGCGAAGCCGGTATCAGCTATGATATTGTTCCGGGCATCACGTCCGCCTTTGCCGCTGCCGCTGATTTCGAACTGCCGCTGACGCTTCGGGGTGTCGCATCGTCGCTGGTCTTCACGACAGGTCACGATCTGACTGGCGAGGTCCTACCCGATTGGGCGCGGCTTGCCGTTTCTGGCGCGACGATCGCTGTCTATATGGGCCGCACGGTCGCTGCCTCCGTCGCCGGGCGTCTGATGCAGGCGGGTCTGCCTGCGGAAACCACGGTCGCAGTCATCGAGAATGCCAGCCGCGCGGATCGCCGCCTGCTGCATGGCACGCTCAAGGACCTTCCGGACCTGGAAAACCGGACTGAGCTTTCGGGTCCCGTGATGGTCATCATCGGCGATGCCGTCGCCGGCGCCAACTTCGAGCGGTCCGAGCCGCTGGTCGTCGGCAAGGCACGCGATGCCAAGAGAATCGTTGAAATCGCCCTGGGGCGTAACGAACAGATTTTGAACTGAGGAAGAGGTCATGGTGAGCAAGGTTTTGACGGCAAATCGACTTTCGGACGGCATTTCCGTCTGGCTGGATGCCGCAGGCAACTGGGTCGAATCGCTGCAGGATGCCTTCATCGCCCGCCATGCCGAGGCCGTGACGGCGCTCGAAGCCACGGGCAAACAGGCTTTTGAGGATAACAAGGTCGTCGACGCCAACGTCGTCGATGTCGAAGAGGTCAACGGCACGCTTCGGCCCCTGCGCATGCGCGAGCGTATCCGCGCCGAAGGCCCGTCGATCCCCTATGCTGCCGGCTACAACGGCCTGGCCGGCCCGAAACACGCTGCCTGAGGAACCGATAACCGATGTACCGTTACGATGAATTCGATCATTCCTTCGTTTCCTCCCGCGTCGAGCAGTTTCGCGACCAGGTTGAGCGCCGCTTGAGCGGCGAGCTCGCCGAAGATGCCTTCAAGCCGTTGCGCCTGATGAACGGTGTCTACCTGCAGCTTCATGCCTATATGCTGCGCGTCGCCATTCCCTATGGCACGCTGTCGAGCCGCCAGATGCGCATGCTTGCCCATATCGCGCGCAAGTATGACCGCGGCTACGGCCACTTCACCACGCGCCAGAACATCCAGTACAACTGGCCGCGCCTGTCGGACACGCCGGATATCCTGCAGGAACTGGCAAGCGTCGAGATGCACGCGCTTCAGACCTCCGGCAATTGCATCCGCAATGTTACCGCCGATCACTTCGCGGGTGCGGCTGCCGATGAAGTTGCCGATCCAAGGCCTTACGCCGAGATCCTCAGACAATGGTCGAGCGTGCATCCGGAGTTTTCGTTCCTGCCGCGCAAGTTCAAGATTGCCGTGACCGGTGCCGAGCGCGACCGCGCCGCGATCCAGGTCCACGATATCGGCCTCCACCTGAAGAAGGACGAGAACGGCCGCATCGGCTTTGCCGTCTATGTCGGCGGTGGCCAGGGCCGCACGCCGATGATCGCCAAGAAGATCCGCGACTTCCTGCCGGAAGAGGACCTGCTGTCCTATACGACGGCGATCATGCGCGTGTACAACCTGCATGGCCGTCGCGATAACAAGTACAAGGCGCGCATCAAGATCCTCGTGCACGAAACCGGTGCCGAGGAACTGTCGCGCCAGGTCGAAGTCGAGTTCGCGGCGTTGAAGGACACCGAGCTCAAGTTGCCGGAAACCGACATTCAGGCGATCTCCACCTATTTCGCGCCGCCCACCCTCGAAAACCGCGCCGAGGGCTGGGAAAGCCTTGCACGCTGGAACAAAACCGATACGGACTTTGCCCGCTGGGTGCAGCAGAACGTGCAGCCGCACAAGCACCCGGACTACGGCATGGTGACGATCTCGCTGAAGCCGATCGGCGGCATTCCGGGTGACGCCAGCGACGCGCAGATGGATGCCGTTGCCGATATCGCAGAGGAGTATGCCTTCGACGAAATCCGCGTCAGCCATGAGCAGAACCTCATCCTGCCGCATGTGGCGCTGGCCGATCTTGAGCCGGTCTACCGTGCGCTGGTCGCCGCAGGGCTCGCCACCGCCAATGCCGGCCTGATCACGGACATCATTGCCTGTCCCGGGCTGGACTATTGCGCCCTCGCCAATGCGCGCTCCATTCCGGTGGCCCAGGAGATTTCGACCCGCTTCGGTTCGCCCGAGCGCCAGGCCGAGATCGGCGAGCTGAAGATCAAGATCTCCGGCTGCATCAACGCCTGCGGTCATCACCATGTCGGCCATATCGGCCTGCTCGGCGTCGAGAAAAAGGGTGCGGAACTTTATCAGATCACGCTCGGCGGCTCCGGCGACGAGAACACGTCCATCGGCGAGATCATCGGCCGCGGCTTTGAGCCGGAGAAGGTGACCGACGCGGTGGAGACGATCGTCGACACCTATCTGGGACTGCGCCGCGACAGGCAAGAGACCTTCCTCGAAGCCTATCGCCGCGTCGGCCCGCAACCCTTCAAGGACGCGCTCTACGGCAGTGCGCAGGAAGCTGCCTGAGGCGCAAGGAACGAACATGACGAAAATCTGGAAGGAAACCGGCTTCGTGGGCGATGATCCCTGG
This sequence comes from Ensifer sp. 22460, assembly GCF_052044935.1. NCBI lineage: Bacteria > Pseudomonadati > Pseudomonadota > Alphaproteobacteria > Hyphomicrobiales > Rhizobiaceae > Ensifer > Ensifer sp. 22460. The sequence continues at coordinate 212,040 of NZ_JBQENZ010000007.1, read as the reverse complement.
ATCATCGAGACCGAGGAAACAAAGGCAGGCTCGAACGAGAAGGCGATCGTCGGCCTCGACGCATTCCTCGCCAAGGTGGAGACGAGCGACGAAACCGGCCTCGGCGTGGTGATAGCACCGGCGGACGACGTGACGAAGCTCGCGCCGCATCTCGATCGCATCGCCCTGGTGGCGGTGGCGTTCCCGGCCTTCAACGACGGCCGCGCCTTCAGCCATGCGTCGCTGCTGCGTTCGCGGCTCGGCTTCGGCGGTGAGGTGAGAGCGGTTGGCGACGTGTTGATCGACCAGATTCCGCTGATGCTGCGCTGTGGTGTCGACAGCTTTGCGGTCAGCAATGCGACGGCTCTTAAGCGCCTAGCAGAGGGACGCCTGCCGGGCATCGCCGTGCACTACCAGCCGACGGCAAAGCCTTCCGCCGACGCGAAATCCTATAGCTGGCGGCGGGTTTCTTAAGTCTCGATCAGCCGCGACAGTGTGAAGCACGCGGAAATCCCCGAAAGCGACTATATTTGGAAGGGATTTCCTTCCCATTGCGCGTGGCTTGGAATATCCGATCATTGTTGATAAACAGGGTCATCATTACAGGACTTTAGCCAGATGAATGCTCCGGCAAAAACGGAAGATTTCGCGATCCAGGCACCGGCAGGCGTTTACGTCGAGACGGTGACGAGCGTTGAGCACTATACGGATCGGCTCTTCCGCTTCCGCATGACCCGCCCTGCCGAATTCCGCTTCCGCTCGGGCGAATTCGCGATGATCGGCCTGATGGTCGGCGACAAGCCGGTCTATCGCGCCTATTCGATCGCCAGCCCTGCCTGGGACGAAGAGCTGGAGTTCTTCTCGATCAAGGTGCCGGATGGCCCGCTGACCTCGCATCTGCAGGGGATCAAGCCCGGCGATAAGGTGCTGATGCGCAAGAAGCCGACCGGCACGCTGGTGCTCGATGCGCTGGTTCCCGGCCGAAGGCTCTACATGTTCTCGACCGGCACCGGCATTGCGCCTTTCGCAAGCCTGATCCGTGATCCGGAAACCTATGAGAAATTCGAGGAAGTGATCCTCACCCATACCTGCCGCGACGTAGCCGAGCTGAAATACGGCTTCGACCTCGTCGAGGAGATCCGCAACCACGAGTTCCTGAACGAGATCGTCGGCGACAAGCTGCGCCACTATGCGACAGTCACGCGCGAGGACTATCCGTTCAAGGGCCGCGTCACTGACCTGATGGTCAACGGCAAGTTCTTCTCCGATCTCGGCCTGCCGCCGCTTGATCCGGCGATCGATCGCGGCATGATTTGCGGCTCGACGGCGATGCTGAAGGACACCAAGGAAATCCTCGAAGCTGCGGGCTTGACCGAAGGCGCCAACAACAAGCCGGCCGAATTCGTGATCGAGCGGGCCTTCGTCGGCTGATCCTTTTTTGTGCAGTCTTATCGTTTGAAGGGCGCGCCTTGGGTGCGCCCTTCGTCGTTTGTGGCGATGCGTGGTGGAGCTATGCATTTGCGGTAGCTCGGCCCTGTCCATTCTGCGTGTCGCGCAGCTTCGCCAAGGGCTATCGTGCCTCCGTAAAACTTCATAACGTGTGCGTGCAGCCATGCAGATTTAGCGCACCAGAACCAAGCCCGCGCCGTCCTGATGTGAGCCCCGCGGGCTCTGCAGGGAGTGCCCGATGAGCGGCGATATTCGAACAAGCCTTGAGACCAGGATTCGCTGCAGGCCACTGCGTGATCGCATCGCCACGGCGGAAGAGGCGGCCGCGCTCATCAAAGATGGCATGACGATCGGCATGAGCGGCTTCACCAAGGCGGGCGATGCCAAGGCGGTTCCGCTCGCGATGGCCGAACGTGCGGCGCGCGAGAAGTTTCGCATCACGCTGCTGACCGGCGCTTCGCTCGGTCACGACATCGACAGGACGCTGACGGAAGCCGGTGTCCTTGCCCGGCGCCTGCCGTTTCAGTCCGATCCCGTTTTGAGGGCCGCGATCAACCGTGGCGAGGTGATGTTCATCGACCAGCATCTCTCGGAAACCGTCGAGCAGTTGCGCTCCGGACAGATCAGCCCGATCGACTATGCGGTGGTCGAGGCGGTGGCGATTACCGAGGATGGCGGCATCGTGCCGTCGACATCGGTCGGCAACTCCGCAAGCTTCGCGATCCTGGCGAAGAAGGTGATCGTCGAGCTCAATCTCAGCCATAGCCCCGAGCTCGAAGGCCTGCACGACATCTACATTCCAGCGAAGCGCCCGAGCCGCACGCCGATCCCGGTCGTTGCTTGCGACAGCCGCGCAGGTTCGCGCTATATCCCGGTCGATCCCGAAAAGATCGTCGCCATCGTTATCACCGAGAAAGAGGACAGCGCTGCGCGCATATCGCCGCCGGATGCCGAGACCATGGCGATTGCCGGCCACCTGATCGGCTTCCTGCAGGAAGAGGTGCGCAAAGGCCGCCTCGACATGACGCTCAATCCGCTGCAGGCCGGCATCGGCGTCATTGCCAATTCAGTGCTGAGCGGTCTCGTCGACAGTCCGTTCCATGATCTGCGCATGTACAGCGAGGTGCTTCAGGACAGCACGTTCGAGCTCTTCGAGGCAGGTAAGCTGAGTTTCGCCTCGGCATCGTCGATGACGCTGAGCAGCGCTTGGGCCGATCGGGTGTTCCGCAACATCGACGCGTACAAGGACAAGCTGGTCCTCAGGCCGCAGGAGGTGAGCAACCATCCGGAGATCATTCGCCGCCTGGGTGTCATCGGCATCAACACGGCGCTCGAATTCGATGTCTACGGCAACGTCAATTCGACCCATGTCGGCGGCACCGACATGATGAACGGCATTGGCGGCTCTGGCGATTTCGCCCGCAACGCCTTCCTGTCCATCTTCGTCGCCAAGTCGGTTGCCAAGGGCGGCGCCATCTCGTCCGTCGTGCCGATGGTGTCCCATGTCGACCACACGGAGCATGACGTCGATATTCTTGTGACCGAGCACGGACTTGCCGATCTGCGCGGGCTGGCGCCACGGGAGCGTGCGCCCGTCGTTATCAGCAACTGTTGCCACCCGGCCTACCGCGAATTGCTCCTAGACTACTTCGAACGTGCGGTCGCGACCCGCGGTGGCCAGACGCCTCACATCCTTGAGGAGGCTTTCGCTTGGCATGTACGACGCCTGAAGACCGGAAGCATGATGCCAACTGCGTGGTTTGAAGGATTTGAAGCGAAGAAATCACTGTGAAAGCAAGTATTTGCGATGATTTCTTCGAGTTCATTCAAGCATCTTCAGGCGTCTGAGAGATAGTTCATCAACTCCGTCATGGCTGCAGACGCACCTGGAGCGTCAGCCCTCTCGATCGCATCGATCACGATGACATGGCGGCGGACGGATCCCACCATCTTCTCCGGTGAGGACGATGCAAACCAGATCCGGCGCGCATGCGTCTGCAAAGGCGCCAGCGCCGCAGTCAGGAAGCGGTTGGGACAGGCCTCCTCCATCAGTTCGTCGAAGGTCTTATCGGCCACGAGGAACCCCTCCATGTCGCCTGAGTCGAGGCAGGCGGCCATCTCCGCGCCGCAGGCTTTCATCGCACTTCTGTCATCGGCGCTCGCGTGTGTCGCTACCAGAGCGGCCGCAAGCGGCTCCAGCTTCTGCCGGGCCTGCATGACATGGACCTGATCGTCGGGACGGATCGTGGTGATCTGCAGGCCGACGCGTGGTCGCACATCCATCAGGCCCTGCCAGGCAAGCTTCTGGATCGCCTCGCGAACCGGCGTTCGGCCAAGCCCCGCGAGCTCGATCAATTGCCTCTCGGTGACCAGCGCGCCGGGCTCGAGCTTCAGTGTAACGATGAGGCGTTCGAGCGCGAGGTAGGCGAGGTGAGCATGGGATTGCAGTGACATGCCGTTCCTTTGCTTCTGATATATCAGGAGCTTGCACAATTTTTCAGAAGGAGGCAAGCAAGGCGATCGTCGCATCTCTGTATCGCCCCTCAAGCTGATGCGAGCCTTGAGAAATATAATTAAGCGATCGCTCAAATATCACAAATTTCAAAGGCATGAATAAAGGAAGCTCATCGGCCGTTTCCAAGGGGATTGATGTTGACGAATGGTAAGGGGCTTGTCAGTCTTCCCCTTGGCAACAACCGTCTGACGTCGGCGTTGAGGGGCGCAAGATGCAAGTGGGCGCGTTTCTGGTCTGGTCGCTGATGGTGCTCGCAGGGCTGCTGGCCGTACCGGCGGTCAGCCACACCAATGCATTGACGACATTCTCGCTGATGGCGTCGTCCGCTGCCTTCGTCGGCATGGCGATCGCCCAGTTCATGGCGACCCGCCCGCCTTTCGTCGAAGCCTTGTTCGGTGGGCTCGATCGCGTCTACCACTTCCACCGGAGGATCGGCATCTCGGTGCTGTGCCTTATCCTCATCCATTATTTCCTGAAACCGGACTTCAAGGGCCTGGCACTGACGAGCGGTTTGAACCAGCTGGCTGCTTCTGCCGGAAAATACGCGTTCTATGGTTTTGTCATCCTACTTGTTCTTAGCATTGTCAAAATCATCCCGAGGACGAAGATCGAGATTCCCTACCATCTCTGGCGCTACACGCACCGTCTGATCGGCCTGCTCTTCGTTCTCGTCGCCTTCCATCAGATGTTCATCAAACGTCCCTATGACGGCACGGCACTTCTGGCGGTTTATCTCAATGCCTTCGCCGCGCTCGGCATCCTGAGCTATGCCTACACCCAGCTTCTGCCGTGGCTCAGAACCCGCGGCTACGAAGTTTTCGAGGTGGCGAAGCATGACGGAGCGACGATGATCACGGCGCGACCGGTCGGACGGCCCATGCGAGCGAAGCCGGGCCAGTTCGGATTCCTGCGTGTCATGAAGCCGGGCCTGCGCGAGCCGCATCCGTTTACGATCGCCGGCATCGAGGCTGACGGTATCGTCCGCTTCGCGATCAAGCCGCTCGGCGACTACACGCAGGCGCTGCGCGATGGTGTCGCGGTCGGTGATCGGCTGAAGCTCGAAGGCGGCTATGGTCGCTTCAACCATCGCCGCGGCGGCAAGAAGCAGATCTGGCTCGCCGGCGGCATCGGCGTCACGCCGTTTCTGGCAATGGCCCGGCACTTGAAGGGCGATGAAGGGCAGGAGATTCACATGGTCTACTGCGTGCGCGACAGGCGAGAAGCGATCGGCCTGGAGACCTTCGAGGGGCAGGCGCAGAAGCTCGGAAACTTCAGTTTTGTCCTGCACGATTCTTCCGTGGACGGGCGCTTGGACGCTGCCAAGCTGGCGACCGGAAGCGCGATCGATCCGGCGGAGGCCGACCTTTGGTTCTGCGGTCCGCCGCCACTGAGGGAAGCAATCGTCAAGGGCTTGAAAGATCTTGGCAAGAGGCCGCGTCGGGTCGAATTCGAGCAATTTCAGTTTCGATAGACAGCAGATTTCAGTAGCGATTCTATTGTTTTAGGGAGAGGCTTTCATGCGCGGTCTGCAGGCAAAAGGAGAGAGTGCTTCGCCAAGAGCCGGCCTCGGCCGGGGACCACTGGCATTCTCGTTGGCGGCGTTGGCCGCCGCCGTCTTGCTCTGTCCCGCCCTTGCCGAAGCGCGCGACGCCTTCGCCGACGACGCGTTTTCGACCTACAAGGCCAATGTCGACAATGGCAAATACGTGTTCAATGCCGCGGGCTGCGGCGCCTGCCACGGATCCGGCGACAATACCGAATTGCTTTCCGGCGGCATGGAGATGAACACGGCGATCGGCACATTCTATGCGCCGAACATTTCGCCCCACGCCAACGGCATCGGCGGCTGGACCAACGCCCAGTTTCTGAACGCGGTGCTGGTCGGTCTCGACCGGGAGGGCAACAATCTCTATCCGGTCATGCCCTATACATCCTATGGCGGGATGAAGCCGGAGGATGCGCTCGATATCAAGGCCTATATCGAGACACTGCCGCGGTCTGACGCCGCCTCGAAGGAACACGAGATCGCCTTCCCCTTCAGTCGTCAGACGACGATCACGCTGTGGAAGCGCAGTCACTTCACGGTGCCGGGCTATCAGCCGCGGGAGGAGACGCAAGCCGAGCGCGGCCGCTACCTTGTCGAGAACGTCGGCGGCTGCGGTGATTGTCACACCCCGCGCACCACCACCTACGGGCTCGATCTGGAGCGCGCCTACCAGGGTGAAAAGGATCTGACGGGTGCGGTCGCCCCGGATATCAGCAAGGCGAAGATGGCGGGGCTTGCTTCGCCCGATGTGTTCACCAGGGGCCTGATCGACGAAGGCAAGAAACTCTCGGGCGCGCCGGTCAGCGGTCCCGTGATGCGGCGCATCGCCAAGGGCCTGAGCGTTCTGACGGAGGAAGACCGCCGGGCGATCTACGCCTTCCTCTCCGACCGCGAGGTGAAGGCGCCGGCGCCGGTGGCGCAATCTGTGACCGCCGTCTGCAAAGAAAACACGGCAGCGGAAGCGCTCGGTGGCGACAATGCGGCTCTGGCACAGCAGGCGGATGCCTTCATCGGCAAATACTGCCGCAACTGCCACGGGCCGGGCGAAAGTTCGCAGGGGAGCTACCCCGCCGGCGACCTCGCTTCGATCGGCGCGGATGCCAATTTCGTGGCGCCGGGCGACGCGGCGAAGTCACGCCTCTATACGACCGTCGTTAGCGGCCGCATGCCCCTCGGCAAGCGGCCCTCGGCCGAAGAGATCAAGGTGCTGGAGGACTGGATCAATTCTCTCAGTGAGAAGAGCCTGCCGCAAACGGCGGCGGCCAAGCCCGACCGTTCCCGCCCGATGCAGAGCTATGGCCAGTTCGTCGAGGCGGCGCTGAAGGACATCGACAAGGTCAACGAACTCGACCGTCCGTTCATGCGCTATTTCTCCTACCGCGACCAATATAACGGCATGATGGGCTGCGAGGACGACGAGACCTTCATGAAGCGCATGGACGTGCTCGCCGGCGGCTTCAAGAAACTGCTGAATTCACTCTCCTACGGTCCGAAACTGGTCCTGCCGACCGAAGTCGATGGCACCAACGGGTTGCTCGTGCGTGTCGATTTGCGCGAGCTGCAATGGGAAACCGCGGACTACGACTTCCTGATCAAGCGCTATTTCTACGGTGTCGACCCTGAGAGCGATGCGTCGCTGGCCGCACTTTCCAAGGAGACGGCGACGCAATTGCCGATCATGAGGATCGACTGGTTCATGAGCAATGGCGCCCGGCCGGAGATCTACAACCGGCTGATGCGGCTACCGACCGAGATCAGCGAACTCGAAAAGCGCTTCAAGATCGACGTGGCCGACAACATTCGCCAGCGCAACGTCCTGCGCGCCGGTTTCGCCGACGGCTCATCCGGAGTGTCCGACCACAATCGCATGCTGGAACGGCACGACATGCCCTTTGGTGGTTACTACTGGAAATCCTATGACTTCGGTGGCGACCTGGGCAAGCAGGTGCTGAAGCGCTTCCCGCACGGGCCGAAGGAACTCGCTCCCCTCGACGCGGGGCTGCTGCCTTTTGAGCACGACGGTGGTGAGATGATCTTCTCGCTTCCGAACGGACTGCAGGGCTATTACCTTTCGAATGCGGCGGGCAAGCAACTCGATGTCGGACCGACGACGATCGTATCGTTCCGCAAGCGGCCGATCGGCAAGGGCGTCGAGATCATCAATGCACGATCCTGCGTCGATTGCCACGCCGACGGCATTCTGTCGAAGCGCGATCAGTTGCGTGAACATATCGAGACGTCGACGCTGTTCAGCAAGGACCAGCAGGACGTGCTGCTCGCCATGTATGTGAAGCAGGAGGAATTGGACGAGGCCTATCGGAACGACCGCGAGCGTTTCGTCAATGCGCTGAAGGCGCTGGGTGTCACCGAGCCGACGCCGGATGGCGGTCTCCAGAGCAAGCACGCGCCAGGCGATGCAGAGATCATCACCTACTTCGCGGACAAATACGAAGACGAGCTCGATTTTGACGGTTTGGCGGCCGAGTTCGACATGACGCCGAAGCAATTCTCCGATGCGATCAAGCGCGTGACGAATACGGATGTTTTGCGCCTGGGGCTCGATTGGGTGACGACGCTTGAAGCAGGCGGAACGATCCCGCGCAACGAGGTCGAGCAGCAATATGCCTTGCTGCTGGAGCCGTTGCTGCAGCGTCGTCCGCTGGATACCGCAGCGATCGTCGTTGCCGGTTCCGAGCAACCGGTGGACGCCAAGCCGCAATCGATCGTGGCTGCCGTGCCTGCCTATCGCAAGGAGGATGCGGCGGCTGGCAACAAGCTCGCGCTCGCGCTCAACGTGAAGTCGACGACGGCGAAAGTCGGCGATCAGCTTTCTTTCGAGCTTAGCGCCAACCAAGCCTGCGAGCTGCAGATCCTCTATGTCGAGGAGAATGGCAATGTCGAGGTCGTCCCGGATGTGATGATCGGCAACATCACCCTGCAGCCGGGCGAACGGCGCCTTATCCCGCAGCCGGGGACGGGCACGCTGACGTTCGACACCCCCGCGCCATCCGAGTCGATGTTGGCCTTCTGCCGTGTCGGCGGGCTTGGCGATCAGAGGCTCACCGTGGAGAAGGCGCGGGACTACGTCGCGAGGTCGAGGTTGCCACCGACAAGGGGGCTGGCAATCAACCTGGCCAAACAGGCCCAGGGCGATGCTGGGGCCAGCAGTGTTCAGATGGTGACCTTCGAGATCAGGAACTGACGAGCGAACAATGGCAAAGGTGATCCGGTCTCTTATTCTCGCGTCGGCAATGGTGCTGCCAGTCGCCGCGCCCGCGATGGCCTGCGATGGTCTTCGCCAGGCGTCCGAAGCGCTGAACAGCGGCGCTGAGGCCGCCGCACGCGCTGCCGCTGCTCCGGAGAGAGCGGCGGGATGCTCGCCAACCGAGATCGCGCTGACGCGTCGCGTCGTGGCGCTGGTAACCTTCAACCGTGTCGCGGCTGCCGTGGGGCAGGGCGCCAAGCTCGAAAGCTTCGAAGGCGATCTGACGACAGCGAGCAGAGACGCCGGCGGCCCGTGGCAGATCCTCGATGCGCTCGGCGACATCAGCCGGGAGCGCCGGGACTATGAGGCGGCGGCGACCTATTATCAACAGGCGCTCGAGGATACCGCGAACGAAGAACTGACGCCCGATTGGATGGCCCCGGACAAGGACTACATCCTGCGGCTGGACAGGCTGGCCTCGGAGATGCGGCTCGCGGCAACCAAGCCCGTCAAGCTCGCCGCGCGCGGCGCCTGCAAGTTCTCCTATCGCGGCGTCTCGATCAAGAAGAAGGCCACCCCGGTGCGCTACGTCTTCGGAACAGCCGAGTTCACGCCCGAGGGATTGCAGTCGGCAAAGGATCTTTTCGAATGCCTGAAGTCGGCGAAACCGCCGGCAATCACGCTGATTGGTCATACCGATCCGGTTGGCACGACCGAGGCGAACAAGGCATTGTCGATCGCCCGCGCCGAGGCCTTGGCGCATTACCTTGTGGATGCCGGATATCCGGGTACCTGGACAGCCGTCGGCAAGGGCGAGGAAGAGCCGTTCAAGCCGGATGACCCGAGCGCCTACGACGAGGCGATGCTGCACCAGCTCGACCGGCGGGTGGAAGTGGACGTGGGGAACTAGTTGTGTTGCACAGAATCCTGCTTTCGACGGTGCTGTTCGTCCTGCCCGTGCCCCCCGTCCTCGCGGCGACGTCGGCGCTGGTCGTCGGGGTGGATGCCTATCCGCATGAAGTGAGCCTCGACGGCGCAGTGAAGGATGCACGCGATGTCGCGCAGGCGCTAAAGGCGGCCAAGGTCGACACGATACGGCAGTTCATCAATGAGCAGGCGACGAAGGACGCCATCCGCTCCGCCTGGACCGAACTGGTCGCCGGTGCAGCCCGCGGCGATACGATCGTCTTCACCTATGCCGGGCACGGCGCGCAGATGCCGGAGTTGATTGCGGGCAGCGAAGAAGACGGTCTGGACGAGTTCCTGGAACTGCCCGGCTTCGACAGGAGCCGCGAGGAAGAAACCAGCAAGGAGATCATTGTCGACAACGAGCTGAACGCCTGGTTCGCGGAAGCGGAGGCCAAAGGTATTCAGGTTCTGTTCCTTTCCGACAGTTGCTTTTCCGGCGGCATGAACCGTTCCATTTCCGGTAAAACGCGGCTTGCGCCGATCGTGCGTGCGAAGGTGCCGCCGCCGTCCGAAGAGGCGCTCAAGGGTGCGAAGGTGAAGGAAGCGGAACTGTCTCGCGTGACGATCCTGGCCGCGTCGCTCGAAAGCCAGCCGACGCCGGAAGTGGTGATCGGTGGAGAGCCGCGCGGGGCCCTGAGCTGGAGCTTTGCCCGCGCCATAGAGGGGGCTGCGGATCGCGACGGCGATGGCCGGATCTCGCGCATCGAGCTCGAGGACTATGTCTTCTCCAACGTCAAACTTCAGTCGGAAGCGCTGCAGATGCCGAACTTCACGCCGCAAGTGCCGCGCTCCGACAAGGAGATTGTCCTGTCCCTGCCGCGAAGCGCGACCATCGGCGCGGGCGCGACAGGCGACGCCGGAGCGAAATTGAAGTCGCCGCGTGAAATGGGCTGGACGGGGAAACTGGCGCTCAGCGTCACCGGTACGGCGCCGCCGCTCAACAATCTCGGCGGCAATGGTGTGCCCTACCGCTGGGATGCTGCCACCGGGGTGTTCTACACGCCGAACGGCGATGTCGCCGGAGAACATATCGCGTCGGACCTGCTCCAGGGCGCCGTCGACAAGTTTATCCTGCTCGATTTCCTGAAGGTCCTGGCGACGCAGAGCCCCGGCAGCGTTTCGCTCACGCCGTTGAAAGACATCTACGCGGCAGGCGACAGGCTGAATTTCAAGGCGGCGCAGGGCGACTACGCCAACATGCTGGTTTTCAATCTGGCGAATACCGGCGAAGCACAGCTTCTCGATGCGCAGATTGCCGGTACCGGCAGCCACGCGTTTCAGCTTCAGGGCCTGGAGGTGGTGAAACCCTTCGGCGCCGATCACCTGGTCGCCATCTCGACGAATGCGCCGATCGACGCCATTGCGGCGGCCTTCTCCAACTCGAAGCTCGATGCCGCAGCGCTTCTGCGCCTCCTTGAAACACGGTTGGAAGGCAGCGAAAGCACCATCGCCATCCAACCGCTTTACACGAGGGACCGGGGCCAATGAGCGCGCGTGGCAAGTCGTGGTGTACCGCGGCGCTTTCTGTGGTGGCATGGCTCGCCTTGCTTGCGGCTCCGGCCGTGGCCGGCGACCGGGCCTTGCTCATCGGTGTCGGCAGCTACCCGAGCCTGTCGCCAAAATTCGCACTCAAAGGTCCGAAGAACGATCTCGTGGCAATGCAGGGCCTGCTGACGGGAAAACTTGGTTTCGACCCGTCCTCGATCCGCATTTTGAAGGAGGAGCAGGCGACGCGATCAGGGATACTCTCGGCCATGAACACGTGGCTGGTCGAAGCAACCGGACCCGGCGATCGCGTCTACATCTACTTTTCCGGTCACGGCCTTCAGGTGACGGATGCAGATGGCGACGAGCAGGATGGACTGGACGAGGCGCTGGCGCCCGTCGATATCGTCTCCGGTGAAACGGACTGGCAAGGCGCGATCCTCGACGATGAGATCGACCGGATCCTGGAACGGCTGCAGGGGCGGGCGGTGACGATGGTGATTGATGCCTGCCATTCAGGCACGATCTCTCGTTCGCTTTCCGCCGACGTCTCGTCGGGCATCGAGGGCGCTCGTTTCCTGCCGCGCCCGCATGCCAAGCCGGTTGAGCAGGCATTGACCCGCGGCCTCAGGATCGATCTTGCCGTCGTCGATAAGCCGAAGCTGGTGGAATCGGGCGTGACCGCCTGGAGCGCGGCCGCTCCATACCAGGTGGCCTGGGACGATGTGCGGCTTCCCGTCGAAGATCGGCACGGCGTGTTCACCGCGGCTTTCGTCGCTGGCCAGACCGGCAATGCGGCGGACGCCAACGGCAACGGCTTGACGAGCAATGCCGAACTGCTCGAATTAGTAAAGGTGCAGTCGACCGCTTACTGCTCCTCGCAGGAAAAATGCGGCAATCTCGACCCGCAATTGGAAAGCAAGGCGCAGACGCTTGGCGAGAGTGCAAGCGCACCCGAAAAGCTCGGTGCGGGTGGCAACGGGCAGGGGACTTACCAGCAATCCAGCGCTCCAAGTGGGACGCCGACGACCTATCAGGACTCCGATGCGGTCAACGCGGTCGGTGACATCCTCGGCAAGACCGAGACCGGCGAAGTGAAACTCGTCATAGACCGACCCACGACCATGAAGGCCGGCGACGTTTTTAAGCTGACAGTCACCAGCCGGACCGGCGGCGACCTGCTGCTCTTCGACGTGAACAGCCAGGGCAAGGCGACGCAGCTCTTCCCGAACGAGTTCGCGCAGAAGATCACGGCGCTTGCGCCAGACGTGCCTCTGACATTACCTGACGACTATTATGGCTTCGATTTCGAAGCGTCAGGCGAGGGCGAGAGTGCCTTCGTTGCACTCGTGGTCAGCGATGCCATCGATCTGGCTGACGTCGCTCCGAAAGCGCGCGGGTTGAAGATCGAGCTGGACGCGCGGGAAACCTTAAGCGAAGTCGTTGCACGATTGCAGAAGACCTGGACTGGCGACCTCGACCGCCGCGTTATTCACTGGTCCGTCGGCACTTTGCGCTATCGCGTTGAATAGGACCGAGCAATCCGAATAGAAAAAGCCCGCCTCGATGAGACGGGCTTCCTTGTGAAGGCGTCTGCCGATCCTAGTGCAGGATCTGGCTGAGGAAGAGCTTGGTGCGCTCGTGCTGCGGATTGTCGAAGAACTCGGCCGGCGAGTTCTGCTCGACGATCTGGCCCTGGTCCATGAAAATCACGCGGTTGGCGACCTGGCGGGCAAAGCCCATTTCGTGGGTCACGCAGAGCATGGTCATGCCTTCCTCGGCGAGGCCGACCATCGTGTCGAGCACTTCCTTGATCATTTCCGGGTCGAGCGCCGAAGTCGGCTCGTCGAACAGCATTATCTTCGGATTCATGCACAGCGAGCGGGCGATCGCCACGCGCTGCTGCTGACCGCCAGAGAGCTGGCCCGGATATTTGTTCGCCTGTTCGGGAATCTTGACGCGCTTCAGGAAGTGCATCGCGATTTCTTCCGCCTGCTTCTTCGGCATCTTGCGCACCCAGATCGGCGCAAGCGTGCAGTTTTCGAGGATCGTCAGGTGCGGGAAGAGGTTGAAGTGCTGGAACACCATGCCGACTTCGCGGCGCACTTCGTCGATCTTCTTGAGGTCGTTGGTCAGCTCGATGCCGTCAACGACGATCTTGCCCTTCTGGTGCTCTTCGAGGCGATTGATGCAGCGGATCATCGTCGACTTGCCGGAGCCCGACGGGCCGGCAATGACGATGCGCTCGCCTTTCATAACCTTCAGGTTGATGTCACGAAGGACGTGGAAGTCCCCGTACCACTTGTTCATTCCAGTGATTTCAACCGCGACATCCGTTGCGGAAACAGTCATTTTGGAAGCAGTGGCTGCGTTTGCCATGCGATCCTCCCCTCATTTTATCGTTTATGGGCCGTGTCGAGAACGCGTTCCATGAAGCCTGAATAGCGCGACATACTGAAGCAGAAAAGCCAGAATATGAAGCCAGCGAAAATAAGGCCCGAGATCGGCGTGACCGAAGAGGCCCAGTTGGCGTCGGTGAAGTTGAAGCGAACGATGCCGAGCAGGTCGAACATGCCGATAATCGACACCAGCGACGTATCCTTGAAGAGACCGATGAAGGTGTTGACGATGCCGGGAATCACAAGCTTCAGCGCCTGCGGCAGCACGATGAGGTTCATCTTCTGCCAGAAGCTGAGGCCGAGCGAATCTGCGCCTTCATACTGCCCCTTCGGAATGGCCTGCAGACCGCCGCGCACCACTTCGGCCATGTAGGCCGAGGCAAAGAACGACACGCCGATCAGTGCGCGCAGGAATTTGTCGAAGGTGACGCCCTGCGGCAGGAACAGGGGCAGCATGACGCTCGCCATGAACAGCACGGTGATCAGCGGAATGCCGCGCACCAGCTCGATGAAAGCGGTGCAGAGCATCTTGATCACGGGCATGTGTGATCGCCGGCCAAGTGCTAGCAGGATGCCGAGCGGCAATGACACGGCGATGCCGACGAAAGAGAGAATGAGCGTCACCATCAGGCCGCCCCAAAGCGGCGTCTCGACGAAAGTCAGCCCAAACCAACCGCCCGGAAGCAGGATCAAGGAGATGAGCGGCAGAACGGCGAAAAGCAGGATGGCGTTGATGCCCTTGTAAGGGACCTTCGGTATCGCCATCGGCACGAGGAAAAGAATGAAGAGGATGCCGACCAGCGTCGGTCTCCAGCGTTCATCGAGCGGATAGCGGCCGTAGACGAACTGGTCGAGCTTCGCGTTGACGAAGGCCCAGCACGCGCCGCTCCAGCCTTCCGGCTGGCTACCGCCCTGTGCAACCGTGGCGCAGACGCCACGGCCTCCACCGGTCCAGGCGGCGTCAAGGAACAGCCATTGGATTGCCGGCGGCAGGAACCACGCGAGCGCAAGTGCGCCGATGATGGTAAGCACCGTATCCTTCGGCGTGGCGAAAAGGTTCTCGCGCAGCCAGTGGACGACGCCGCCTTCTGCGATCGGCGGTGCGGAAGCCTCGATCATCGAGGCGCGGACGAAAGTTGCCTGGGGTGTGGTCATGGTCTTATCTCTCCACCAGGGCCATTCGGGCATTGAACCAGTTCATGAACAGCGACGTCGCGAGGCTCAGCGACAGGTATACGACGATCCAGATCGTAACGATCTCGATCGACTGCCCCGTCTGGTTGAGGATCGTGCCGCCGACGGCCACGAGATCGGCGTAGCCGATGGCGACGGCGAGCGAGGAGTTCTTGGTCAGGTTCAGATACTGGCTGGTGAGCGGCGGAATGATGATCCTCAGCGCCTGCGGAACAACCACGAGGCGCGTCGTCAGACCCGGGCGAATGCCGAGCGCGTGCGCGGCCTCCGTCTGCCCCTTGGAAACACCGCGAATACCGGCGCGCACGATCTCGGCGATGAAGGCCGCGGTATAGAACGAGAGCGCCAGGAACAGCGACAAGAATTCCGGCCCGATGACCGAGCCGCCGGTGAGGTTGAACTTGCCGGCAACGGGAACGTCGAAGGTGATCGGCGATCCCGTGGCGAGGAACGTCAAGAGTGGCAAGCCGATGATCAGGCCGAGAGCCGTCCAAAGAACCGGGAAGCGCTGTCCGGTGGCTTCCTGCTTCTTGCGCGCATACCGCGCCACGAAGAAGCTGGCGACGATCGCGATGAAGAAGGCAAGAACCGTGTACATCGAGCCGTCTTCAAAGATCGGTTTGGGAAAGGCGAGACCGCGGTTGTTGAGGAACATGTTGAGCGGCAGTGCCGCAGATTCACGTGGCTGCGGCAGGATCGCCAGAACGCCGCTGTACCAGAAGAAGATGACGAGCAGCGGCGGGATGTTGCGGAAGATCTCGACATAGGCGAGCGACAGCTTGGCAATTAGCCAGTTGTGCGACAGCCGTCCGATGCCGACCGCAAAGCCGATGATGGTGGCGGTGAAAATACCGCAGACAGCGACCAGCAGCGTGTTGAGCAGACCAACGACAAGCGCGCGCTGATAGGTCGAATCGCTGGTAAAGGCGATCAGCGACTGTCCAACGTCGAAACCGGCGCGCCCATTCAGGAAGCCGTAACCGGAAGCAATATTCGCTCGTTTGAGGTTCTCGATCGTATTGTCGGCGATCCAATAGACGAAGGCCGCGAGAACGACGAGGGTGAGTACCTGATAGAAGATCCCGCGCACTTGCGGGTCGTAGATGATCGACCCCGACGGTTTGCTTTTTTCAGGCGTAGTTGTGACGCCAATCGCCATGCAATGCCTCTTTCCCCTTTGTCACCCTTTGGGTGTTTTTATCGTTGGATGGGGAAGCGGTGACCCGCTTCCCCAGTCTTGGCTAATCGCTTAGCGGACCGGCGGGGCGTACTGGATGCCGCCCTTGTTCCACAGGGCGTTGAGGCCGCGCTCGATCTTGAGCGGGCTGCCAGCGCCGATGTTACGGTCAAAGACTTCGCCGTAGTTGCCGACGGCCTTGATGATGTTCACGGCCCATTCGTTGGTCAGGCCAAGGTCGGTGCCGATCTTGCTGTCAGCTTCGACGCCGAGGAAGCGCTGAACGTCCGGGTTGGCGGACTTCTTCATTTCTTCGACGTTGGCCTGGGTGATGCCGAAATCTTCGGCCTGGATCAGCGCATAATGAACCCAGCTGACGATATCGAACCACTGGTCGTCACCCTGGCGCACGGCCGGGCCGAGGGGTTCCTTCGAGATGATTTCCGGCAGGATCATGTGATCGTCGGGCTTCGACAGCGTCAGACGCAGCGAATAGAGGCCCGACTGGTCGGTGGTGTAGACGTCGCAACGACCGGCGTCATAGGCGGCGTTCACTTCTTCGAGCTTTTCGAAGACGACCGGATTGTACTGCAGGTTGTTGGACTTGAAGTAGTCGGCAAGGTTGAGTTCGGTGGTGGTACCGGTCTGCACGCAGACGGCTGCGCCCGAAAGCTCGAGAGCCGACTTGACGTTCAGGCTCTTGCGAACCATGAAGCCCTGGCCGTCATAGTAGTTGACCGGGCGGAAGTTGAAGCCGAGCGCGGTGTCGCGGTTGATCGTCCAGGTGGTGTTACGCGCGAGGACATCGACCTCGCCGGACTGCAGCGCCGGGAAGCGTTCCTTGGCCGAAGTGGGCGTGAACTTCACCTTGCTGGCATCCGCGAAGATCGCGGCGGCGATTGCCTTGCAGTAGTCGACGTCGAAACCGCTCCAGTTGCCCGAGGCATCCGGTGCCGCGAAGCCGGCGAGACCGGTGTTCACGCCGCACTGGACAAAGCCCTTGGCCTTCACGTCATCAAGGGTAGCGCCCGAAGCCGCCTGTGTGCCAATCCCCATGACAGCGGCGCCAACGAGAGCTGTCAGAATTCTTTTTGCCATTTTTAGAACCTTTTTCTGTTGTCGTTAGT
Organism: Ensifer sp. 22460; assembly: GCF_052044935.1. NCBI lineage: Bacteria > Pseudomonadati > Pseudomonadota > Alphaproteobacteria > Hyphomicrobiales > Rhizobiaceae > Ensifer > Ensifer sp. 22460. The sequence goes on along the minus strand of NZ_JBQENZ010000007.1, from coordinate 194,995 downwards.
TCCCGTCTGCACCAGCGCCTCTCCTGGCGCGTGCAGCCTCCGCCACCCTCCTGGCGCGAGTACAGGCTATCTCATGCTCAAATTCCATGAGGGTCAAGAGAGGCCGCCGATTTTCTGGTTTTGCATGTGAAAAACCCGAAACAAGCCAGAAAGTTAGGCAGTTTTTGGGGGCAATGGGCGGGCCCTGGGCGAAAAATCGCCAAATACCGGCCGATGACGGCCAAAACGACGCTCCATGATTTTTGCCACTTGACCGCGGTTGTGGCTCATTCGAAGAGTTTCTCTTTCGAAATCAGAAGCGGAACATGCAATGGCAGACAGCGGCAATGTGAATGGCAAGGCGGGCATCAACACCCGTCTCGCTCATAGCGGCAACAATCCCTCCGACTATTTCGGCTTCGTCAACCCGCCCGTGGTACATGCGTCCACCGTGTTGTTTCCGAATGCGAAGGCGATGGAAACGCGCGCGCAGAAGTACACCTACGGGACGCGCGGAACGCCGACCACGGATGCGCTTTGCGACGCGATCAACGAACTTGAAGGTTCCGCCGGGACGATTCTTGTACCCTCGGGCCTGGCTGCCGTAACGGTGCCGTTCCTTACCTATCTCTCGGCGGGCGATCACGCGCTGATCGTCGATTCGGTTTATTTCCCGACGCGCCACTTCTGCGACACCATGCTGAAGCGTCTTGGCGTCACCGTCGAATACTACGATCCGATGATCGGTGCCGGAATCGAAAACCTGATCCGACCGAACACGCGCCTGGTGCATACCGAAGCGCCGGGTTCGAATACGTTCGAAATGCAGGACATTCGCGCCATCGCCGACGTTGCCCGTCGCCACGGCTGCGTCGTCACCATGGACAACACCTGGGCGACGCCGGTTTACTTCAGGCCGCTCGATCACGGCGTCGATGTGTCGATCCATGCGTCCACCAAGTATCCGTCCGGTCATTCGGATGTTCTCCTGGGTACGGTGTCGGCGAACGCCGCCCACTGGCCGGCCTTGACCGAGGCGATGGTGACCCTCGGTGTCTGCGTTTCGCCCGACGACAGCTACCAGATCCTGCGTGGCCTGAGGACGATGGGCATTCGCCTCGAGCGGCACCAGGAGAGCGCACTTGCCCTGGCCCAGTGGCTGGAAGGGCGGGATGAGGTCGCCCGTGTCCTGCATCCGGCACTGCCGAGCTTCCCGGGACACGAACTCTGGAAACGCGATTTCGCCGGCGCAAGCGGCATCTTCTCCTTCGTCCTAAAAGCGGAAAGCGCCGATCGGTTCAAGGCCAAGGCGCACGCCTTCCTCGACGCGCTGAAACTGTTCGGGCTCGGCTATTCCTGGGGCGGCTTCGAGAGCTTGGCACTCCATGTCAGCCTGTCGGACCGCAAGGTGGCGCTGGCGCCGACAGAAGGTCCGGTCATCCGCCTGCAGATCGGGCTTGAGGATGTGCCGGATATCCGCCGCGACATCGAAGCGGGATTGGCCGCGGCCAACGCCGTTTGACGGCTTGAGGCGCCGCATTCATTCGCGGTGCCTCGTCACCACCGACTATGGAATCTGCGTGTTGCCCACTCGCCTGTCCGCAGTCAGCGCTGGGCGCCGTAGCCGTAGAGCCAATCAAGGTCGGCAGCGAGCGCATCCGGTCCCTTGAGTTTCAGGACGATGTCGCGGCCGAGGCGTAGCGGCCCACGGGCGTGGTAGGCGAAGTGATTGAGCGCCGCACGGCGCCGGACCCGCGCGATGCGTGGTCGGCGCCTCGCTTCGAATACAGCCAGCGCCTTCGGGATATCGATGCCGGTGGCCAGGCAGTCGGAAAGCTCGAAGGCGTCCTCGATCGCCATGGCCGCGCCCTGCGCCGCAAAGGGCGTCATCGCATGGGCCGCATCGCCGATCAGTACGGTCTTTCGCCCGTCTTGCCAGGCCCCGTCGTCGACTGTGCACAATGGCCAGTAGGTGGGGGCGGCAGCCTTTTCGAGTAGCGAGCGGATGCCCGCGTTCCAGCCGGAGAAAGCATTCAGGCAATCCTGGCGCCGCTTGTCCGAATCCTTGCCGACCCAGACGGCATCGGTTTCCTTGCCCTCGATGATCGCGACGAGATTGAAACCGTCAACTTCCCGCAACGGGTAGGCGACGAGATGGGCGCGAGGGCCGAGGAACGCTGTGACCTGGTTCGGCTTGAGAAGGCCGGCGGCCGTGTCGCGCGCAAGCGTCATGCGCCAGGCGACGTTGCCTGAAAACCGTACGCGACCGGCACCGGGGACGCCGTTGCGCAACCGCGACCAGATCCCGTCGGCGCCGACGATGATGTCCGGGCGGCGCCCCGTCAGTGTTATGATGGTCTGCTCATCAGGGTTGTCGATAAGGCAGCCGAGTTGCAGGCGGCAGCGCGGTTCTGCCTCCACGGCGGCAAGCAGGACTTTCTGCAGGCTCGCGCGGTGCATGACGGCATAGGGCGCGTGCCAGCGGCGACGCGCGAAAGCGCCGGCCGATACGCTGGCAAGAGGGCTCAAGGATACGCCGTCAACCAGGCCGATGCGCTCGGGCTCGCTCCAGTAGGCTTCGAGTTCCGCAAGCAGGCCGAGTTCTATGAGGATGCGTGAGGCGTTCGGCGACAATTGCAGGCCGGCGCCGACCTCGGTCAGCGCCGTTGCCCGTTCGATGATGTCGACTTCGAAGCCTCGGCGGGCGAGGCACAAGGCGGCCGTGAGTCCGCCGATACCGGCGCCGATGATCGCGACAGGGCGCGACATCGTGGCTTATCAGGCGGCTTTGTGGGCGAAGAGGCAGCCGGGCGGGTTGGTTTCCGTCGCCTTCAGCTTCGGATTGTAGCGATAGAGCGTGGAGCAGTAGGAGCAGACCTTTTCGTTGTCGTCGCCCATATCGATGAAGATGTGCGGGTGATCGTACGGAATGGACGCGCCGGTGCACATGAATTCCTTGACGCCGATTTCGATTGCCTGATGTCCGCCGTCGTTCTGGAAGTGCGGGATGCTGTGGCCGGCCATGTCATGCTCCGATGAATGCAAGTCTCTAAAGTTGGCGGCACCATAGTGAGCTTTGCTGCAAAAGTGTAGCGGCAAACACGCCGCAGCTGTGGTTTTTGCCGGGGCGGGGTTTCACTCGCCAGAGCGACGAACTAGGTTGCGCCGGATCGATACCTCCCAGGATGATAAAGATGGATCTCAATCCGCCGCCGTTTTCCCACTTTGCCCATGAAGGCCTGGAGATTGCCTTCTTCGACGAAGGTGATCCAGCCGGCACACCCATTCTTCTCATTCATGGGTTTGCCTCGAGCGCCAACGTCAACTGGGTTTTTCCGGGCTGGCTGAAGACGCTGGGCGATGCCGGCTACCGTGTGATCGCGCTCGACAACCGCGGGCATGGCAAGAGCAGTAAACCCTACGATCCAGCGCTTTATCATCCGCAGCAGATGGCGGGCGACGCCGTAGCGCTTTTGGCTCATCTCGGCATCGCCGAAGCACATGTGATGGGCTACTCGATGGGCGCACGCATCTCGGCCTTCCTGGCACTCGCCCATCCCCACCGCGTCCGTTCGCTGGTCTTTGGCGGGCTCGGCATCGGCATGGTGACGGGGGTAGGGGATTGGGACCCGATTGCCGATGCCTTGTCGGCGCCGTCTCTGGATGTCGTGACCCATGCACGCGGCCGCATGTTCCGCGCCTTTGCCGACCAGACGAAAAGCGACAGGCAGGCGCTTGCGGCCTGCATCTCGACGTCTCGCGATCTGCTGACGGCTGAGGACATGGGGCGCATCGACGTGCCGACCCTGATCGGTGTCGGGACCAAGGACGACATTGCCGGCTCACCGCAGGAGCTGGCGGAGTTGATGCCCAACGCGCGTGCGCTTGATATTCCGGGCAGGGATCATATGCTCGCCGTGGGTGACCGGGTTTTCAAGAAGGCCGTGCTCGAATTCCTCGAGGAAGTGGGACGCGCCTAGACTGCCGAACAAGACGGAACGCGGGAAGCACCGCACGCTTGCCCGCTTCTGAGCTGCTCGACCGAGGGTGGAACTGAGGCCGAGCCATTTAAGTCATACCGGATTTCCCCTATAGTGACTGTAGGACGGACAGGAAGGAGAGCGACGATGGTCGCCAAGACCGAACTTCGCCAGACGGAAGCTTTGAAGGTGATGGACCCGATCTGGAACAGCCTGCGTGAGGAAGCCCGCGTGGCAGCCGAGCAGGACCCGATGCTTGCGGCCTTCCTCTATTCGACGGTGGTCAATCAGCACTCGCTCGAAGAAAGCGTGATCTATCGCATCTGCGAAAGGCTCGATCATCCCGATCTTCAGGCAAACCTCTTGCGACAGACCTTCTCGGAGATGATGGAGGATTGGCCGGAATGGGGCACCATTCTGCGTGTCGACATCCAGGCCGTCTATGACCGCGATCCCGCCTGCACCCGTTTCATCGAGCCGGTACTCTATTTCAAGGGCTTCCATGCTATCCAGACGCACCGCCTGGCCCATTGGCTGCTGAAGCGCGGCCGCAAGGATTTCGCGTTCTATCTGCAGAGCCGCGCGTCGAGCGTCTTCCAGACGGACATCAATCCCGCTGCCCGCATCGGGCGCGGCATCTTCCTTGATCACGCCACCGGTCTTGTCGTCGGCGAGACGGCGGTGATCGGAGACAATGTCTCCATCCTGCACGGCGTGACGCTCGGTGGCACGGGCAAGGAGGGCAGCGACCGTCATCCGAAGATCGCTGATGGCGTCCTGATCGGCGCCGGCGCCAAGATCCTTGGCAATATCCATATCGGCCATTGCTCGCGCATCGCCGCCGGCTCGGTCGTGTTGAAGCCGGTGCCGCCGAAAACGACGGTCGCAGGCGTGCCGGCGAAGGTGGTGGGCGAGGCCGGTTGCTCCGAGCCATCGCGTCAGATGGACCAGATCCTGAGCAGCTTCGATATCTGAACATACGGGAACCGGTGCGTAAGCCTCTTTCGAGGGGTTTACACCCGGCGATGCAGCGTGCGAGAAGCGCCGCACAGATAAACGGCTACGGAGACGTGTTTTGAAGCCCGAAGAAATCCGCAAGCTTGAAGCCTATTTCAAGCGCACCTTCAATCAGCAGATGGTCGTCAAGGCGCGCCCGAAGAAGGACGAGTCCGCTGAAGTCTATCTCGGTGACGAGTTCCTCGGTGTCGTTTTCCGCGATGAGGAAGATGGCGAGCTTTCCTACAATTTCTCCATGGCAATCCTCGACATCGACCTCTAAGTCTGACGAGGACGTCCGAAAACAATAAACCCCGAAAATCCCCTGAGATTTTCGGGGTTTATTGTTTTGATGGGGATTTATGCATCACGCTGAGCAATTGCTCGCGTCGCTCATCTTGGTTCTTCATCGCGCCGTAAGATTTTTTTTCGCGGGAGCGCATTTTTTCATCAAGTTGTTGCATCCGTTGTATTTTATTGCGTCGCACACTCGTCTTGACTTTTTGTGCAGTGCACATAAACTGAAGCCTCCAGATCAGGCCGTCACTAAGGAGACACCCGATGTTCAACTTCGACGATGCAAACAAGAAGAGCAAAGAAGCCATTGACGTGGCTGTAAAGAGCTATTCCGCTTGGACCAAGGGTCTCCAGGCTATCGCGACTGAAGCTGCGGACTACTCCAAGAAGTCCTTTGAAGATGGCGTTGCGCACGTCGAGAAGCTGTCGAGCACCAAGAGTGTGGAAGCTGTTTTCGAACTGCAGACCAATTTCATCAAGGCGAGCTACGAAGGCTTCGTCGCCGAGGCAACGAAGATCGGCGAAATGTACGCTGATCTCGCCAAGGACGCTTACAAGCCCTACGAAGCGCCGGTTGCCAAGGCAACGGCAGCAGTCAAGGCCGCCGCTGCCGCCGCCTGATCGCCAGGCAAAGAACCACATTCCAAAAAAAGGCCGGTCGCAGCGCTTGCGACCGGCCTTTTTGTTTCTCGCATTAGCTGTGCGCAGCCCGAAGAAAGTTGATCAATCTTACGCGCGGTCGTGCGATTATGATTGCAGTGCGTTGGTTCGGTCTTAAAATCTGAAAACGAACCATTAGATAAAGGGCAAGCACGCTGCGGCCAAGTTCAGTGGGGTCGCTGCTGTACAAGGAACTGACAAGAATGATCGCCATGCCGGTCCGGATGCAGCAAGGTAGCGATGACGAGGGAAACGGCAACAACCGCAGCACGTCCGTCATCACGCGTACCAAGCCGAAGACCAAAAAGCCGAGTTTGTATCGTGTTCTGCTTTTGAATGACGATTACACGCCGATGGAATTTGTCATCCATATCCTGGAGCGCTTCTTTCAGAAGAACCCGGAAGAGGCGACCCGCATCATGCTTCATGTCCACAATCATGGCGTGGGAGAGTGCGGCGTCTTCACCTATGAGGTCGCCGAAACCAAGGTGACGCAGGTGATGGATTTTGCCCGGCAGCATCAGCATCCGTTGCAATGCGTCATGGAAAAGAAATGAGGAACTAACGTGCCAACATTTTCGCCCAGTCTCGAAAAGGCGCTACACCAGGCACTGACTTTTGCCAACGAGCGCCACCATGAATACGCCACGCTCGAGCATCTGCTTCTGGCATTGATCGATGATGCCGACGCGGCGGCCGTGATGGGCGCCTGCAACGTCAATCTCGAGACGCTGCGCAAGACCGTGACGGATTATGTCGACAACGAGCTTTCCAATCTCGTGACCGGCTACGACGAAGATTCCAAGCCGACGGCGGGTTTCCAGCGTGTCATCCAGCGCGCGGTCATCCATGTCCAATCGTCCGGCCGTGAAGAAGTCACCGGCGCCAACGTGCTGGTTGCCATCTTCGCCGAGCGCGAAAGCCATGCCGCCTATTTCCTGCAGGAGCAGGAGATGACGCGTTACGACGCCGTCAACTTCATTTCACACGGCATCGGCAAGCGGCCTGGCACCTCCGAATCCCGGCCGGTGCGCGGCGCCGACGATCACGAATCCGAGCAGAAGCCTTCGCGCGACACCGAGGAAACTGGCGCCAAGAAGCAGCAGGACGCGCTTACGGCCTATTGCGTCAACCTCAATGAAAAGGCGAAGTCAGGCAAGATCGACCCGTTGATCGGGCGTCACGCCGAGGTGAACCGCACCATCCAGGTGCTGTGCCGCCGCTCGAAGAACAATCCGCTCTATGTCGGCGACCCCGGCGTCGGCAAGACGGCGATCGCCGAAGGCCTTGCCAAGCGCATCATTGAAAAGAAGGTACCGGAAGCGCTACAGGATGCGACGATCTTCTCGCTGGATATGGGCACCTTGCTCGCCGGCACGCGCTATCGCGGCGATTTCGAAGAGCGCCTGAAGCAGGTCGTCAAGGAGCTTGAGGACTATCCGGGTGCCGTGCTCTTCATTGACGAGATCCACACCGTCATCGGCGCTGGGGCCACCTCCGGTGGCGCCATGGATGCGTCCAATCTCCTGAAGCCGGCGCTCTCCTCCGGCGCGATCCGCTGCATCGGTTCGACCACCTACAAGGAATACCGCCAGTTCTTCGAGAAGGACCGGGCGCTGGTTCGCCGCTTCCAGAAGATCGACGTGAACGAGCCGACGATCGCCGACGCGATCGAGATCATGAAGGGTCTGAAGCCTTACTTCGAGGAATATCACCACCTGAAATACTCGAACGAGGCGATCAAGGCCGCGGTTGAACTTTCCGCCCGTTACATCAACGACCGCAAGCTGCCTGACAAGGCGATCGACGTGATCGACGAATCCGGTGCTGCGCAGATGCTGCTGCCGGCAAGCAAGCGCCGCAAGCTGATCACCGAAAAGGAGATCGAGGCGACGATCGCGACGATGGCGCGCATCCCGCCCAAGACCGTTTCGAAGGATGATGAGGCCGTTCTCGCCAACCTCGAAAAGGAACTGCGCTCGGTCGTCTATGGCCAGGACCTGGCGATCGAAGCGCTCGCGTCTTCGATCAAGCTGGCGCGTGCCGGCCTGCGGGAACCGAACAAGCCGATCGGCTGCTATGTCTTCTCCGGCCCGACCGGCGTCGGCAAGACGGAAGTCGCCAAGCAGCTTGCGACGTCGCTCGGCGTCGAGCTTCTGCGCTTCGACATGTCGGAATACATGGAGCGGCACACGGTTTCGCGTCTGCTCGGTGCACCTCCCGGCTATGTCGGCTTCGACCAGGGCGGCCTGTTGACCGATGGCGTCGACCAGCATCCGCATTGCGTGCTGCTGCTCGACGAGATCGAGAAGGCGCATCCGGACCTGTTCAACATCCTGTTGCAGGTCATGGATCATGGCTCGCTGACGGATCACAACGGCAAGAAGATCGACTTCCGCAACGTCATCCTGATCATGACCACCAATGCCGGCGCATCGGAAATGGCCCGGGCCGCCATCGGCTTCGGTTCTTCCAAGCGTACGGGTGAAGACGAAGAGGCGCTGAACCGCCTGTTCACGCCGGAATTCCGCAACCGTCTGGACGCGGTCATTCCCTTCGCTTCGCTGCCGACCCCGGTCATCCACCAGGTCGTACAGAAGTTCGTCATGCAGCTGGAAACGCAGCTCGCCGAGCGCAACGTCACCTTCGACCTCGCGCCGGAGGCAATCGCCTGGCTCGCCGAGAAGGGCTATGACGAGAAGATGGGCGCGCGGCCGCTCGCCCGCGTCATCCAGGAAAACATCAAGAAGCCGCTCGCCGATGAAATCCTCTTCGGCAAGCTGAAGAAGGGCGGCGTCGTCAAGGTGACGATCGGTACCAAGGCCGATGGCACCAAGGGCTTGCTGCTCGATGCGGTTCCGGAAACGACGCCGATCAAGCCGAAGGCGGAGGTTTCCCGCCCGGCGATGAAGGCGACAAAGCCGAAGAAGGCCGACGACAAGGAAGAAGTGGGCGCCGAGCCCGCGCCGAAGTCCAAGCCGAAGAAGGCAGCCGCCAAGGCATCCTCCGATGGCGAAGCCGGGGCCGGCGACGCGGCTCCGAGAAAGGGCCGCACGGTGCCGAAGGTGCCGCGCAAGAAATAGACCCTCGCAAGAAATGTTCGACGGTGCCGGATGCAAACCATCCGGCACCGTTTTCTTGAGAGCGGGATGAGGAAAAGTGTGCGCGGTTTTTCGCCCGCATCCCGCTCCAATAACTTATATTCGATCACGATGATCTTGGGTCGATTCGACCCAAGATCATCGTGATCGAAAATCAAAGACAATCCGGAATTGCCAATGGATAGGGAAGAAGACGAGCAATCATCGCTCGCCTGGTTCGGGAGAGGTATGCGGGGCATCTTCAGCCTGCCGGCCTTCATCCTGATGCTGTCCTTCGTCGGCTTCTGTTCGCTGACGGCGCAAGCTGGGATCCCAGTGCAGCAGGTCGTCTTCATGGTCGGCATGGTCTGGGCGCTTCCGGCGAAAGTCATTCTTGTCAGTTCGATGATGAGCGGCGCGAACTTGGCGGCCGCTTTCCTGGCGGTTTCGCTGTCTTCCGTCCGGCTGATGCCGATGGTTGCGGCGCTCGTCCCGGAACTGCGCGCATCGCGAACGCCGACCTGGCTGCTCCTCTTCCTTTCGCATTTCGTGGCGATCACCGCCTGGGTGTTCGCAATGGAGAAGGTGCCGCAGGTGCCGCGTGAACGGCGCGTCGCCTTCTTTGCCGGCTTCGGCATCACGCTCGTTGCGGCGAACATGCTGCTGGTTGCCGTCGTCTATCATTTCGTCGCGGACTTCCCGCCGATCGTTGCGGGCTGCCTGTTCTTTCTGACGCCTGTCTATTTCCTCGCATCGATCTGGCATTCGGCGCGCCACCCCGTCGTCTACGTTGCGCTGCTCTTCGGACTTGTCGGCGGGCCGCTGTTCTATTGGCTGTTTCCGGAATTCGACATCCTGCTCGCCGGTCTAGTCGGCGGCACGCTCGCCTGGCTGGTCGAGCGCCTCTGGCGCCAACGCAAGGAGGTGGGCGTATGACGTGGCAGGATGGTTGGTGGGCCTATGCCTTCATCGCGATTGCCGGCTGGCTCGCGACCGACATCTGGCGCTGGCTCGGCGTCGTTGCCGGCAACAAGTTGCGGGACGATTCCGAGGCGCTGAACTGGGTGAGGGCGGTCGCGACCGCTCTTGTCGCGGCGGTCATCGCGAAGCTCATCCTTTATCCGACAGGCGTGCTCGAACAATCCCCGCTCTGGCTGCGGGTGGGGTCCGTCGGACTTGGGGCGGTCGCTTTCTTTCTGTTCGGACGAAAGCCGGCGATCGGAATAGCGACAGCCATCGCAGCGCTCGCCCTGGGGCTGTGGCTCCTCGGCTTTTAATCGCGCACTCTGCAAGCTGGTCCCGCGAGAAAGCCATCCGGCGAGCCGTGAAGCCGGCTCGGCGGAGCAACATTTCAGAGGTGGTTTGAAGACGCGATCAGAGCGCCTGCCGAACCTTTTCGGCATTCGCCGCGAGCACGGCGCCGTCTTCCATCGTACCGGAATGCGGCTTCAGCGGCACGCCGGCCCGTCGCGGAATGACATGGAAGTGCAGGTGGAAGACCGATTGGCCGGCCGGTGTCTCGTTGAACTGCATCACCGTCACGCCATCGGCCTCGAAGGCCTCTTTCGCCGCGACCGCCAGTTTCTGCACGGTAGCGATGAGCGCCGGCAGCGTCGCTGCATCGGCATCGAGCAAGTTGCGCGAGGGTGCCTTCGGTACGACGAGCAAGTGGCCTTCGGCCTGCGGCATCACATCCATGAACGCGATCGTCGCGTCATCCTCGTAGACGCGGTGCGAGGGAATTTCGCCGCGCAGGATCTTGGCGAAGATGTTGTTGTCGTCGTAGGTCATTGTTCTTCCTCGTGAATTGTCGCGGGCCGACCTTGGCCGAAAGCCGTTCAGTCGTCTTGCCGCTCGCCTTTGCGGAACGGCCCGTGTTCTGCAAGAATCTCGCCCGTTTCCTCCACATCCCTACGCTCGCGCTGGAGATAATCGGCGACAGCGCGGGCGAGCCCTGAATGCATGAAGAAATGCGCGGAGTGGGTGGTGACGGGCATGTAGCCGCGCGCGAGCTTGTGTTCACCCTGGGCGCCGGCCTCGACCCTCTTCAGTCCCTTGGCGATCGCGAAATCGATCGCCTGGTGATAGCAGACCTCGAAATGCAGGAACGGATGGTCCTCGATGCAGCCCCAGTGACGGCCGTAGAGCGCGTCGCCGCCGATGAAGTTGATCGCGCCGGCGATGTAGCGGCCGTTGCGGCGCGCCATCACCAGCAGGATATCGTCGGCCATGCGCTCGCCGATCAGCGAATAGAAGGCGCGCGTCAGATAGGGACGACCCCACTTGCGACCGCCGGTGTCCATGTAGAAGGCAAAGAACTGGTCCCAGATCGCTTCCGTCAGATCGCTGCCGGTCAGCCAGTCGATCGAGATGCCGTTTTCGACCGCGGCCCTGCGTTCCTTCTTGAGTGCCTTGCGCTTGCGGGAGGCCAAGGTCTCCAGGAAATCGGCGTGCGATCCGTAGCCTTCATTGGTGAAGTGGAACTGCTGATCGGTGCGGTGAAGGAAGCCGGCGCGCTCTAGGGCAGGCATCTCGGCTTCCGGCACGAAGGTGACATGCGCCGACGAGACATCGTGTCTGCGTGCGAGCTCCTTCATGCCTGCGGCAAGCGCATCCTGAACTGCGCCCTGGTTTTCACCCGGCACCGTAAGCAGTCTCGGTCCGGTGGCCGGCGTGAAGGGAATGGAGCTTTGCAGTTTCGGATAATAGCGCCCGCCGGCCCGCTCGAAAGCGTCGGCCCAGCCATGGTCGAAGACATATTCGCCCTGGCTGTGGTTCTTCAAGTAGCAGACTAGACCGCCGCGCAGATGGCCGTCCGATCCTTCGAGAAGCAGGTGTTGGCCGAGCCAGCCTGTTTTCGCAGTTGCGGACCCGGATTCCTCAAGAGCCGAAAGATAGGCATGCGAGAGGAAGGGATTGTAGACGCCGCCGGGATGCACCTTCGATGCACCGGAAAGCACGTTCCAGCGTGCTGCCGGCACATCGGCGAAGGATTGGGCTATGCGGATGGTGACGGCGTCTGACATCAGATCAGGAAACCAGGGCCTCCCGCGGGTCGAAGCCCTCGAAGGTCATCTGATCCGCGTGAGCGAACGTGTAGGTCTCGGCCTGGCGGTCGCGCACGGTCCAGGTGATGATCGTCTTGCCGAGCGTCCGCTCCTTGGTGATGAACGAGTTCGGCAGGTGGCCGTAATGGTAGGAGATGAAGTCGAGGCCGAGCTGCATGGCTTCCTCGTGCACGAAAAACGTCTCGGGATTGGCGCCTTCCGCAGTGAGGCCGAGCGGGTAGGGCGCGTCGAGCGCCTTCAGGTCCTTGAGCAGCCAGTGATCGAAGCTCATCAGGGCGACGTGTCCCTTGTAGCCTTCGAGCGTCTCCAGCACGGCGGCGGCAAAGCCCTCGTCGTCGCCCTTGCGGCCCTTGAGTTCGATGACCAGCGGTACTTTGCCTGCGACCAGGCGCAGCATCTGCGTCAGCGTCGGCACCTTGTCCTTCGTCCCGCCAATCGCCATCAGGCCGAGCTCGCCGGCGGTGCGCGCGCGCACGTCGCCCTTGATGCCGCAGAGACGCTGGGTGTCGTCATCATGGAAGACGACCGGGATGCTGTCGGCGGTGTATTGCAGGTCGCACTCGATGGCGAAACCCGCATCGACGGCACGGGAGAAAGCCGAAAGCGTGTTCTCCCACACGTCTCTGTTCATGTCGTGATAGCCGCGATGGGCGATCGGTTGGGCCTTCAGCCAGGAAATATCAGCCATGGTGGGCATCCTAATCAGGCGATCTCGATGACGGCGTCGATCTCGACGGCGGCATTGAAGGGCAGGGAAGCCATGCCGACGGCGGCGCGGGCGTGTTTGCCCGCTTCACCGAGCACGGTGGCGAGCAGATTGGAGGCGCCGTTGATGACGAGGTGCTGCTCGACAAATTCCGGCGTCGAGGCGACGAAGCCGTTGATCTTCACCAGACGACGGATGCGTCCGAGGTCGCCGCCGAGCGCGGATTTTGCCTGTGCGAGGATGTTGATCGAGCAGAGTTCGGCGGCGCGTTGCGCGCGGGCGACGTCGACATCCTTGCCGACAATGCCTGTCACGGCGACCTTGCCGTCTTCCATCGGAAGCTGTCCGGAGATGTAGAGCATCGAGCCGCTGATCACGTACGGCACATAGTTCGCGACCGGGGTCGCAGCCTGGGGAAGGGTGACGCCGAGGTCCTTGAGGCGCGTTTCGATCTCTGCGGACATGGAAAGCTCCATTGTTGTCTTTTGTGTTAAAATCCTGCATTCAGGCCGGATCGCGGCGGGCGCCGGCATTTTCCTGCAAACACCGCCTCGCTTCTGCCGAACGCTTGTTTATAGCATTGCCGGCGAGTCCAATAGGAGGAAACGGATGTTTCATAAAGGCTTCGGTCTCGTCACTCTGGGCAGCGTTTGTTTCGCCGTCGTGACGGCGTCAGGTGCTACGGCGGCGAGTGCGAATGTCCTCGTGCCGCATCGCGCCGTCTATGATCTTGAGCTCAAGGATGCGTCGGATCGTTCGGGCATTGCCGGAATGTATGGTCGCATGGTCTATGAATTCAATGGTTCGTCTTGCGAGGGCTACACGGTCAGCTTCCGCTTCGTCACCCAGGTCGACACCGGCGAGGAAGTTCGCCTCACGGATCAGCAGACGACCACCTATGAGGATCTGAAGACGGGCAATTTCCGCTTCTTGACGCGCTCTTTCACCGACGAGAAGCTGGACAAGGAAGTGCGCGGAACGGCGCATGAGGAAAAGAGCGGTGTCAAGGTGGAGCTGACCGCGCCCGACAAGCGCGAAGTGGAACTTGCGGCCAGCCGTTTCCCGACCGCCCATATGATGGAAGTGATCTCGCGGGCGAAGAAGGGGGAAGGCTTGTTCGAGGCGCGCATCTTCGACGGCTCCGATTCGGGCGACAAGACGCTGATCACCTCGACCTTTGTCGGTAAATCGCGCAAGCCCACCGCTGATGAGCCGGATGCCGGCAAGGCTGGCAAGTTCGGCAGCGAAGCCTATTGGCCGGTGACGATTTCCTATTTCAACGACGACAAGAGCGGCGATGCGCTGCCAATCTACCGCATGTCGTTCAAGCTCTACGAAAACGGAATCACCCGGGACCTGACGATGGACTACGGCGATTTTGTCCTCAGCGGTAAGCTTGCCGATCTCGAAGTCTTCAAATCCGAGGACTGCAAATAGCCGATCGCGACGAAAATCGGCACTCGCGTCTTGATTTCTCGGGCAGTTGCGGTTAAGGGGCTGCCATTCCACACGTGAAGCAAGGGATGTTCCGGGAGAAATCCGGATCGTTCCGCCGGTGGGCTGTTCGAAAGACCATGCTCGACGCTTCGCGGAGGTTCAACCGGAAAAGGAGAAAAAGGCATGGCATTGCCTGATTTTAGCATGCGTCAGCTTCTGGAAGCTGGCGTTCACTTCGGTCACCAGACGCACCGCTGGAACCCGAAGATGAAGCCGTACATTTTCGGCGATCGTAACAACGTCCACATCATCGACCTCGCTCAGACCGTACCGATGCTGTCGCGCGCCCTGCAGATCGTCAGCGACACCGTTGCCAACGGCGGCCGCGTTCTGTTCGTCGGCACCAAGCGCCAGGCTTCGGAAATCATCGCTGACGCAGCCAAGCGTTCGGCCCAGTACTACGTCAACGCTCGCTGGCTCGGCGGCATGATGACGAACTGGAAGACGATTTCGAACTCGATCCAGCGCCTGCGCAAGCTCGACGAAATCCTTTCTTCGGAAGCTTCTGGCTTCACCAAGAAGGAACGCCTGAACCTCGAGCGCGAACGCGAAAAGCTGAACCGTGCACTCGGCGGTATCCGCGATATGGGCGGCACCCCGGACCTGATGTTCATCATCGACACCAACAAGGAATCGATCGCGATCGACGAAGCCAAGCGCCTCGGCATCCCGGTTGTTGCCGTGATCGACTCGAACTGCGATCCGGACCAGATCGACTATCCGATCCCGGGCAACGACGACGCTTCGCGCGCCATCGCTCTCTACTGCGACCTGATCGCCCGCGCAGCCATCGACGGCATTGCGCGCCAGCAGGGCGCATCTGGCCGTGACCTCGGCGCCTCTGCCGAAGTTCCGGTCGAGCCGGCGCTCGACGAGGCCTCCGACGCCTGATCGGCCCCAGGCGGCAGCCAACCCTGCCGCCCCCAATGAAATGTCGGGACAAGGCCGTTTGTGATGAAAGTCTAAACGGCCTTGTTCTTTTCAGCCGGGGATGGCGCGATCCGTTCGGGTCGTTGGATCCGAGCAGCGGCCACGATGACGCGTTCATCATGGTGTCACATTGAAAAGCCATTCCCTGCCAAACCTCCTGGCATCGCGCCACGCGCGGGCAACGCCCGCCAAACAGACAAAGAGGCAAAAAAGATGACTGTGACTGCAGCAATGGTGAAGGAACTGCGCGAAAAGAGCGGCGCAGGCATGATGGATTGCAAGAAGGCACTTGCTGAAACCAACGGCGACATGGAAGCAGCGATTGACTGGCTGCGCGCCAAGGGTATCGCGAAGGCCGACAAGAAGTCGGGTCGTACGGCTGCCGAAGGCCTCGTCGGCATCGTCAGCGGCGGCGTCAAGGCCGTCGTCGTCGAAATCAACTCCGAAACCGACTTCGTTGCCCGCAACGAAGCCTTCCAGGAACTCGTCCGCGGCGTTGCCAACGTAGCGCTCACCACCGACGGCTCCGTCGATGCGATCGCGGCTGCAACCTACCCGGCGACCGGCAAGTCGGTCGACGAGACGATCAAGGACGCGATTGCCACGATCGGCGAAAACATGACGCTGCGTCGCGCAGCTCTGCTGCAGGTCGAAGATGGCGTTGTCGCCACCTACATCCACAACGCTGCTGGCGACGGCATCGGCAAGCTCGGCGTTCTCGTCGCGCTGAAGTCGATCGGCGACAAGGAAGTGCTGTTCTCGGTCGGCCGTCAGGTTGCCATGCACATCGCTGCGACCAACCCGCTGGCGATCCGCGCTGAAGAAGTCGACGCCGCTGTTGCTGAGCGCGAACGCAACGTCTTCATCGAACAGTCGCGCGCCTCGGGCAAGCCGGACAACATCATCGAGAAGATGGTTGAAGGCCGTATGCGCAAGTTCTTTGAAGAAGTCGCACTGCTGTCGCAGGCCTTCGTCATGAACCCGGAAATCACTGTCGGTCAGGCCGTCAAGGACGCTGAAAAGCTCGCTGGCGCACCGATCGAAGTGACCGGCATGGCTCGCCTGCTGCTCGGCGAAGGCGTCGAGAAGGAAGAGTCCGACTTCGCCGCAGAAGTTGCAGCCGTCGCCAAGGGTTGATTTCTTCACCCATCTTGGGAAAACCTCGGGGCATCGCGTGACAACGCGGTGCCCTTCGTGTATCGGGCTTCGTCAATGCGCCGGACCCGCCGGAAATCACTCCGCAGCGGTTGAAACCGGGTAGCGCAATATGTCCTTATGCGCTGTGCGCCGTCGTCGTGCGCACGCGCACCGATCTGATCAGGAGCGATGATGCCGGCCGAACCAATCTACAAACGTGTTCTCCTTAAAGCCTCCGGTGAAGCCCTGATGGGTAGCCAGGGCTTCGGTATCGACGTGGCGGTCGCCGACCGCATCGCCGCCGACATCGCCGAAGCACGCGCGATGGGCGTCGAAGTCGGTGTCGTCGTCGGCGGCGGCAACATCTTCCGCGGTGTCGCGGTGGCCTCCAAGGGCGGAGACCGGGTGACCGGCGACCACATGGGCATGCTGGCAACGGTCATCAACGCGCTGGCGCTCGCAACCTCGCTGCGCAAGCTCGACATCGACACGGTCGTGCTTTCGGCAATTGCGATGCCGGAAATCTGCGAAAGCTTCTCGCAGCGCGCAACGCTTCATCATCTCTCGCTTGGCCGCGTCGTGATCTTCGCCGGTGGCACCGGCAACCCCTTCTTTACGACGGACTCGGCCGCAGCGCTCCGCGCGGCGGAAATGGGTGCGCAGGCCATTTTCAAGGGCACGCAGGTCGATGGTATCTATTCTGCCGATCCGAAGAAGGATCCGACCGCGACCCGTTTCGACCGCCTGACCCACAGCGAGGTGCTTGAAAGGGGCCTGGCCGTCATGGATGTTGCCGCCGTTGCGCTTGCACGCGAAAATACCATTCCGATCGTTGTCTTTTCGATCCACGAAAAGGGTGGCTTCGCGGAAATCTTGACCGGCGGCGGTCGCGCGACCATCGTCACAGACAACTAAAGAGCTGCAAAGCGGCCCCCTGCGGCCGGCGAATGTTAGAACGGGAGTTTTGACCATGAGTGAAGGTGTTGAACTGAAGGAACTGAAGCGTCGCATGGATGGCGCCATTTCCGCATTCAAGAGCGATATCGCATCGCTTCGTACCGGCCGGGCGTCGGCGAACGTTCTCGATCCGGTGACCGTTGAAGCCTACGGCTCGCGCGTGCCCCTCAACCAGGTCGCCAACATCACCGTTCCGGAGCCGCGCATGCTGTCCGTTTCGGTCTGGGACAAGCAGATGGTTGGCGCCGTCGATCGTGGCATTCGCGAATCGAACCTCGGCCTGAACCCGATCATCGACGGCCAGAACCTGCGCATTCCGCTGCCCGAGCTCAACGAAGAGCGCCGCAAGTCGTTGGTCAAGGTGGCCCACGATTACGCTGAAAAAGCCAAGGTCGCCGTGCGCCACGTGCGCCGCGACGGCATGGATGACCTGAAAAAAGCCGAAAAGGATGGCGACATCGGTCAGGATATCAGCCGTTCTCAGTCCGAGCGCGTGCAAAAGATGACCGATGAAACGATTTCCGAGATCGACCGCTTGCTCGCCGAGAAGGAAAAGGAAATCATGCAGGTCTGATCTGCTCGTGATCTGAGTCTCCTTTCGCGGACGCCTTATGCAAAACCTCATCTCCACGACCGTTCCGGAACATGTTGCCATCATCATGGATGGCAACGGGCGTTGGGCGAATGCACGTGGGCTACCGCGTACCATGGGGCATCGCAAAGGCGTCGAGACCGTTCGCGATGCCGTCAAGACGGCGGCCCAGGTGGGTATCCGCTATCTCACGCTTTTTGCATTCTCTTCGGAAAATTGGAGCCGGCCGGAGTCGGAGGTAAGCGACCTCATGGGGTTGCTCAAGACCTTCATCCGCCGGGATCTCGCCGATCTGCACCGCGAGAATGTCCGCATCCGTGTCATTGGCGACCGCTCGAACCTGCGTGGCGACATCCTGCCGCTATTGATAGAGGCCGAGGAAACGACGCGGGCGAACACGGGAGTTACCCTGGTCATTGCCTTCAACTACGGCGCGCGTGACGAGTTGACCCGGGCGATGCGTCGCCTCGCGGTGGACGTCGCCGAAGGGCGTTTGCGCCCTGAGGACATCAATCAGGAACGCATTGCAGCCTCGCTGGACACCGCCGACATACCCGATCCGGACCTGATCATCCGCACGAGCGGCGAAGAGCGACTGTCGAATTTCCTGCTCTGGCAGGGCGCCTATTCCGAACTGATCTTCGTTCCCGAACTGTGGCCGGATTTCACGCGTGAGATTTTCCTGTCGGCGCTGGAGAAGTATGCATGCCGGGAGCGCCGTTTCGGCGGACTGGTCGAGCCGACGCGGGCGGTTGGTTCCTGATGCAAACTGAACTCAAGCTTCGCATCGCTTCGGGAGTGGTGCTCGCGGCGGTCGCTCTCGCTGCGACCTGGTTTGGCGGTCTCGCTTTCCAGCTACTTTCGGTCCTGATCGCGCTTCTCGTCTACTACGAATGGTCGACGATCACCGGCCTTGTCGAGCGAGATTTCCAGGGCAACGCCTTCGGTTGGCTCTCGATAGTCGTGATCGCAGGCCTCGTTGTCACCGGTTACATTGGCTACAGCCTTCCTTTCCTGGCGTTCGGCCTCGGAGCGGCCTTGCTTTGGGTCCTTACTCAAAAGACAAGCTGGTGGCTGCCGGGCGGCATCGCCTATGCAGGCCTCACCGGCATATCGCTCGCAGCACTTCGTGGCGCCGACGATCTCGGCCTGATCGCAACGCTGTTCGTCTTCGCAGTGGTCTGGGCAACCGACATTTTCGCCTATTTCACCGGCCGTGCGATCGGGGGCCCCAAGCTTGCGCCGCGCATATCGCCCGGCAAGACCTGGTCCGGCGCCATCGGTGGCACGATTTGTGGCATTCTTGCTGGCGTCGCCGTCTTTATGGCTTATTTTTCGCTGCAAGATCTTCGGATCCCGATCATCGCCCTGGTGCTCTCGGTTGCCAGCCAGGTTGGGGACTTGTTCGAGTCCTTCATCAAGCGGCGCTTTGGCGTGAAGGATTCGAGCCGTCTCATTCCGGGGCACGGCGGGGTCATGGATCGGGTCGACGGTTTGATATTCGCCTGCGTGGCGGCGTTGATTCTGGTCATGGTTCAGTATTTCGTCAGCGATGGGCGCCAGATCGCCTTCGGTTCGGTCCTGCTTGGCCCTTGATGCCGACCGCAGGGACTTGAGGAACGTTCATGACATATCTGCTTGATGCCTTTCAGCTTCTGACCGGCTACATCATTCCCTTCCTCCTCGTGCTGACCCTTTTGGTCTTCGTGCACGAGATGGGGCACTATCTCGTAGGCCGCTGGTCGGGAATCCGTATCCTCGCCTTCTCGATCGGTTTCGGTCCCGAACTTTTCGGTTGGACCGATCGGCACGGAACACGTTGGAAACTGTCGGCGATCCCGCTTGGTGGCTACGTCAAGTTCTACGGTGACGAGGACGCGGCGAGCGTGCCGGACTACAAGCGTCTGGAGGCAATCGCGCCGGAAGAGCGCGGCAAGACCTTCCTCGGCGCCAGGCTCTGGAAGCGGGCAGCGACGGTTGCCGCAGGGCCGATCGCCAACTTCATCCTCGCGATTGCCATCTTCGCCGTTCTGTTCTCCGTCTACGGACGCCAGGTCGCAGATCCCGTGGTTGCGCGTGTGAACGAAAATAGCGCAGCCGCACAGGCAGGCGTTGTTCCGGGCGACCGCCTGATCTCGATCGATGGCTCGCCGGTGACGACCTTCGACGACGTTCGTCGCTACGTCAGCGTGCGCCCCGAGCTGAAGATCACCATCCGAATCGAACGCAACGGCGCGACACTCGATTTGCCGATGGTGCCCCAGCGGACGGAGCTCACCGACCAGTTCGGCAACAAGATGGAGATCGGCGTCATCGGTATCCTGACCGATCAGGAAGCCGGCAACTTCCGCACCGTCACCTATGGCCCGATCGAGGCCGTAGGGCAGGGCGTCCTGCAAAGCTGGCACGTCATTACGGGCACCTTCGACTACCTCGGCAATGTGCTGACCGGGCGGATGAAGGCGGACCAGATCGGTGGCCCGATCCGCGTCGCCAAGGTTTCCGGGCAGATGGCGACGCTCGGCATTCCATTCTTGCTGAATATCGCCGCGATCCTGTCAGTTTCCATAGGATTGCTTAACCTCATGCCCGTACCGGTGCTTGATGGCGGCCATCTGATGTTCTATGCGGTTGAGGCGTTGCGCGGGAAGCCTGTCGGTCCCGCCGCGCAGGATGTCGCCTATCGGATCGGCTTTGCCATGGTGCTGATGCTCATGGTCTTTGCCACCTGGAACGACATATCGATGTTCTTCGGCTAGCGTTCGGTCGGGGAAACGGCGAGGGGAATTCGGCGGATACTGTGAACGATTGGTTTTCAACGGCTTGCGAAGAAAGGTTTTGTTTACGATAACTCGAGGCTGTAGTGGCCGTTAAGCCACGGTTCGAATTGAAGTAAACAGAAATTAACGAGCTGGCTTGCTTGTATGGGAAAAGCGGTTAAAACGGCAACCGTGACCGGAGTCGGCACGAAACTGCCGCGCGACGTTTGGAAAAGGTAAGATTTGAACATGAAAGCTGGTTCAAGGTTTTTGAACGCGGTGTCGGCGGCTGCGCTGTCAACAAGCATTGTTGTTTCTGGCGCTGGTGTTGGGTTGCTCGCAGGCACGTCCGTCGCAGAAGCTGCGGTCATCAATCGTGTCGAAGTACGCGGGGCAACGCGCGTCAGCGCTGAGACGGTCCGAGCGAACATCACGATCGTTCCCGGCAAGGCCTTCAGCAACGCGGATATCGACGCTTCCGTGAAGCGCCTGTACTCCACGGGCTACTTCTCCGACGTCAGCATCAACGTCGCCGGCGGTACGCTGGTCGTCAGCGTGAGCGAGAATCAGCTGGTCAATCAGGTCGTCTTCAACGGCAACCGCAAGATCAAGGACGACAAGCTGCAGGGCGTCGTGCGCACGCAGCCGCTCGGCCCGTACAGCGAAGCGACAGTCGAAACGGATATCCAGTCCATCAAGGACGCCTATGCTGCCATCGGCCGCAGCGACATCACGGTAACGACGCAGGTCGTTCCGGTTGCCGAAGGGCGCGTCAACCTTGCCTTCGTGATCAATGAAGGTGAGCGCACCAAGATCTCCCAGATCAATTTCGTCGGCAACGAAGCCTATAGCGACGGTCGTCTTCAATCGATCATCGCGACGAAGGAATCGGGCATCTTCTCGTTCATCACACGCAAGGATGTCTACAATCCGGACAAGCTTCGCGCCGACGAAGAGCTGCTGCGCCAGTTTTATTTCAACCGCGGCTACGCGGACTTCCAGGTCGTTTCCTCGGACGCGGCGCTCAATGAAGCGACGAACGAGTACACGGTGACGATCACCGTCGAAGAAGGTCCGCGTTATGATTTCGGCGCCGTCAATGTCGAATCGACCGTCGAGGGCGTCAATGCCGAAGAGCTGAAGGGGCTTATCCTCAGCCGCGAGGGCTCGGTCTACAAGGCCAAGGACGTTCAGGCGACGATGAGCGAGATTTCGCAGCGTGTCGCTTCGGCCGGATATCCTTTTGCGCGCGTCACGCCGCGCGGCAACCGCGACCTCGCCAATCACACGATCGCCGTCGACTACCTCGTCGATCAGGGCGAGCGTGCTTACGTCGAGCGCATCGAGATCCGCGGCAACACCCGTACACGTGACTACGTTATCCGTCGCGAATTCGACATGGGTGAAGGCGACGCCTTCAATCAGGAAATGGTTGCCCGCGCCAAGCGTCGGCTGGAGGCACTCGGCTACTTCTCGACCGTCAACATCTCGACCGCGCCGGGCAGCGCTGCCGACCGCGTCGTCGTGATCGTCGACGTGCAGGATCAGTCGACCGGTTCGTTCGGTATCGGTGCTGGTTACTCTGCGGGTAGCGGCGGCGGCTTCCTCGTCGAAGCGTCGATCGAAGAAAAGAACTTCCTTGGTCGTGGTCAGTACATCCGCGTCGCCGCCGGTCGCGGTGACGAGAGCCGGACCTACAACGTTTCGTTCACCGAGCCGTACTTCCTTGGCTATCGTCTGGCTGCCGGCTTTGACGTCTTCAAGAACGAGAACGACTTCGACGACGAGGACTACAGCTACGAAGATCAGGGCTTCAGCCTGCGCGTAACGGCGCCGATCACCGAAAATCTGTCGACCACGCTGCGCTACAACTTCACGCAGTTCGACTATAGCGGTAACGTCGCGAAGCTGTCGTCGCCCTACGTTCGTGCAGTTGAGGGTGGAAACTGGGTCCGTTCGTCGGTATCGCAGTCGATCACCTACAACACGCTCGACGATCCCCAGCTGCCGCATGACGGCATCCTGGCGACCTTCACGCACGAGTTTGCAGGTCTTGGTGGCGACTCCGACTTCTACAAGATGACTGGTAAGGCCAAGTGGTACTACACGGTCAACGACGAGGCGGATATCATCGCGTCGCTTGCTGGTAGCGCCGGTCATGTCTTCGAAACCGGCAGCGATCTGCAGGTCTTCGACCAATTCCAGCTCGGCTCCAACGATATTCGTGGCTTCGAGCGCAACGGTATCGGTCCGCGCGATCAGGCGACGGGCGATGCGCTCGGCGGCACGACCTACTTTACGGCTTCGGCCGAAGCGTCGTTCCCGCTTCCGGGCATCCCGCGTGACAGCGGCTTCCGCGGTGCGGTCTTCGCCGATGCCGGTACGCTCTACAGCAACAAGGTCGCGACCCTTCCCTCTGAAACGGTGCAGGGCAACGACGCGTCGCTGCGTGCATCGGTCGGTATCGGCCTGATCTGGGCTTCGCCGTTCGGTCCGCTGCGTGTTGACTATGCTTGGCCGGTTGCCAAGGAAGACTTCGACCGGGTACAGAACCTGAAGTTCGGTATTTCCTCGTCGTTCTGATAAAAAGCAGTCCAGAACTGCCGGAAAAAGATCGTTCTGGAGTGTCCATGGAACAGAACTGGTTTTTTCCGCCCCATAAAGGGATTCGTCTGGGTGACCTGGCGAATCAAATTGGGGCGGAGTTGAGCAATGGTGCGGTCGCCGACTGCACCATTCATTCTGTAGCGCCAGTCTATCGGGCCAAGCCCGGCGACGTCTGCTACATGTTGTCTCGCAAGAGCCGAGCCGAGCTTGATACCTGTCAGGCATCCGCGATCATCTGCGACAAGACGATCTTCAGCCTTGTGCCTGCCCATATCCCAGTCCTCTTGACGGCTCGCCCGCATACGGCCTTCGCTCTTGCCGGCACGTTGCTGCACGAGGCCGCGATGCGTCCTGCGCGCAACACCAGCCTCAAGGGCGTGGCACCCGGTGCTTTCGTGGATCCGACCGCGCGTCTGGAAGACGATGTCGAGGTCGAGCCGATGGCGGTCGTTGGGGCTGGCGCCGAAATCGGCCGCGGCACCCGCATCGCTGCCGGCGCCGTCATCGGGCCGGGCGTGCGTATCGGCCGTGACTGTACGATTGCCTCTGGCGCAAGCGTGCTCTGTGCTCTCGTCGGCAACAGCGTGATCATTCATCCCGGTGCTCGTATCGGTCAGGACGGCTTCGGTTATGCGCCCGGGCCGAAAGGCGGAATGATCAAGATCGTTCAGGTCGGTCGCGTGATCATTCAGGATCATGTCGAGATCGGCGCCAACACGACGATCGACCGCGGCACGATGGATGACACGGTGATCGGCGAGGGGACGAAGATCGACAATCTCGTCCAGGTTGGCCACAACGTGCGCATTGGCCGCTATTGTGGCATCGTCGCCCAAGTGGGCATTGCAGGCAGCACGAAGATCGGCGACGGCGTGATGATTGGTGGCGGCAGTGGCGTCAATGGCCATATCACGATCGGTGATGGCGTACAGATCGCTGCGATGAGCGGCGTGGCAAGCGATGTTCCCGCCGGCGAACGTTATGGCGGTATTCCGGCGCGCCCGATGCGCGATTTCCTGCGCGATGTCGCGGAGATGGCGATGCGGGCAAGCGACAGACAGAAAAAGAAGAAGGGCGGCGCGAATGAGTGAGGCAGCAACGGTTCTCGGTACGGCGGACATTCAGGAAATTCTGAAACTGCTCCCGCATCGCTACCCATTTCTGCTCGTCGATCGGATCATCGAGATCGACGGCGACAATTCGGCGATCGGCATCAAGAACGTCTCGGCGAACGAACCGCATTTCACCGGTCACTTCCCCGAACAGCCGATCATGCCTGGCGTTTTGCTTGTCGAGGGCATGGCCCAGACGGCCGGTGCGATCTGTGCCCGCAAGGTGGGTAGCGGAACGAACCTCGTCTATTTCATGACCATCGACAATGCGCGCTTCCGCAAGCCGGTCGTTCCCGGCGATCGTGTCGAATTCCATGTCGTGAAGCAGAAGCAACGCGGCAATATCTGGAAATTTCACTGTGACGCAAAAGTTGACGGGCAACTGGTCGCAGAAGCTGATATCGGCGCGATGATCGTCAGCAAGGAAGACGCCTGAACATGATTGCAGCAACAGCGAAGATCCACCCGTCCTCGATTATCGAAGACGGCGCTGCGATCGGCGAGAACGTCAAGATCGGCCCTTTTTGCCACGTGGGGCCGAAAGTCGTTCTTGGCGACGATGTCGAGCTTCACAGTCATGTCGTGGTCACCGGCCGTACGACGATCGGCACGGGAACCAAAATCTTTCCGCAGGCCGTGATCGGCGCCGATTCGCAGAGCGTTCATCATAGCGCCGTCGATACGGAACTGTTGATCGGCGCGAATTGCACGATCCGCGAAGGCGTGACGATGAATACGGGCACCGTCGAACATGGCGGACAGACGGTCATTGGCGACAACAATCTCTTCCTGGCCTATTCGCACGTGGCGCATGATTGCCGGCTCGGCAACCATATCATCCTGTCGAACAACGTGATGCTGGCGGGCCATGTCACGGTCGAAGACCGCGCCATTCTTGGCGGCGGCTGCGCCGTGCATCAGTTTACCCGTGTCGGCCGTCAGGCATTTGTCGGGGGCCTCTCCGCCGTCAGCTACGACGTCATTCCCTACGGTATGCTCAACGGCAATCCGGGCATACTGAGCGGGCTGAACGTCGTAGGTATGACGAGGGCCGGGATCGACCGCGCGACGATCCACGTCGTTCGCCGCGCCTACAAGCAGATCTTTGAAGGCCCGGAGTCGATCCGCGCCAATGCTGCGGCCATTCGCGAAGAATATGCCGACTGCGCACCGGTCGTCGAAATCCTCGATTTCATCGCGGCCGAGAGCGACCGGGCACTATCGTCGCCGTCTCGCGGCAAGGCGTGAGCGTGATGTCGGCTGCTGCGAGCCACGCAGCGACCGGCGGTCGGCTCGCAATCATCGCCGGCGGTGGCGCGCTACCGCACCACGTAGCCGAAGCTGTGCGCGCGCGCGGCGAAGATCCATTCATCATCGCATTGTCGCGAGAGGCGGAAGAAGCCGATTGGGTCGGCTTCGATCATTCCGTGCTGGGGATCGGCGACTTCGCCAATATCAGCCGAACCTTCAAGGAAGAGGGGATCGATCGGGTCGTCCTGTCGGGTTGGGTTCGCCGCCGGCCGGAATGGCGTGACATTCGCCCGACGCTGAGAACGCTGGCAAAGATCCCGGCCGTCTTGAAGACGCTGGTGTCCGGTGGAGACGACGCCGTCCTGCGCATGGCGATGGCACTGATCGAAGCAAGCGGCGCCCATGTCATCGGCGTTCATGAAGTGGTGCCCAATCTCCTGGCAGAACCGGGGCCGATCGGGGCGGTTACACCTGATGCCGACGATCGCCGCGACATCGAGGCGGGCATCGCTGCCGCCAACGCGCTCGGCACGCTCGATGTGGGGCAGGGTGCTGTGGCCGTCGGTGGGCGCGTCGTGGCGCTGGAGGGCGCTGAGGGTACCGATTCTATGCTGGAGCGTGTCGTCGCCTTGAAGGCCGAGGGCCGTGTCTCTTCGCGCCGGCGAGGGGTCCTCGTCAAGCTTTGCAAGCCCGGGCAAGATTTGCGCGCCGACCTCCCGTCGATCGGACCGTCGACCGTTGCACTTGCAGAAAAGGCCGGTCTCGCCGGCATTGCGGTCGAAGCAGGCAGGGCTCTGGTCCTGGAGCGCGGCAACGTGATTGATGTCGCCAATCGCGCTGGTCTGTTTGTCGCCGGTGTCGAACGATCGGCCAAGGGAGCCGAGCGATGAGTGCATCCAGCTACAAGCTTGCAGTCATTGCAGGCGAGGTTTCCGGCGATCTCCTGGGCGCCGATCTCGTCCGGGCGCTTCGAACGCAAATCAGCAGCACGATAGAACTCGTCGGCGTCGGCGGCGAGGCGCTGGAGGCGGAGGGCCTTCGATCGCTCTTCGACTATTCCGAACTATCCATCATGGGCTTCACCCAGGTCCTGGCACGATTGCCGAAGCTCATCATGCGCATTCGCCAGACGGCAAAGGCGATCATCGCCGCGCGCCCCGATGCGTTGCTGATCATCGACAGCCCGGACTTTACCCATCGCGTGGCGCGCAAGATTCGTGCGGCGCTGCCGGATGTGCCCGTCATCAACTATGTCTGCCCGAGCGTCTGGGCCTGGAAGCCGGAACGCGCGCCGCGCATGCGTGGCTATGTTGATCACGTCTTGGCCGTGTTGCCGTTCGAACCGCAGGCGATGGAGAAGCTGCAGGGCCCGCCGACGACCTATGTCGGTCACCGCCTCGCAAGCGATGCGAATGTGCTCGCGGTTCGGGCGAGCCGCCAGCAGCGCCTTGCCGGCGCCGTCGATGGTCGGGTCGCTACGTGCCTCCTTCTGCCGGGCTCCCGCTCGAGTGAGGTCGGCCGCCTGTTGCCCACCTTCGGTCGGGTGGTCGAAGAGCTTGCCAGCCGACATCCCGGCATTCACTTCCTGTTGCCAACCGTTTCGCAGCAGGAAAAGCTGGTGCGCGAAATCACGGCATCCTGGCCCATCCAGCCGGAGATCACCGTAGGGGCGGCGGAAAAGTGGGCCGCTTTCGATCGGGCCGATGCGGCGATCGCTGCCTCGGGAACGGTTCTCCTGGAACTTGCGCTTGCCGGCGTTCCCGTCGTTTCAACCTACGATCCCGATTTCCTGGTGAAGCTCTTGCACAAGCGCATCAGCATCTGGAGCGGCGCGCTGCCGAATTTGATCGCAGACTTCCCCATCGTGCCGGAATACTTCAGCGAGTCCATCCGCCCTGGTGCCTTGACGCGTTGGATGGAGCGGCTTTCCGGTGCAACGGCGCAACGCGCCTCGATGCTGGATGGCTATGCACTGGTGCAACAGCGCATGGCGACAACTCATCCGCCCGGTGAGAAAGCAGCCGAGATTGTTCTTGGCTACCTCATGAAGAATAACAGGTAAGCTTCATAGTTCCTTGAGCGAGCGCGATGCATCCCTCGATGCGTCGACGTCGTCGAAAGTGTGCGCAAGGATCCCGCCGGCGGAGCCGGTTTGGGACCGGCATTGCTTGCGGCCAGCCCGATGGTGGACGGGGTTCGAACCGATGTTCCCGGACCTACAAAATAAAAGCCCGGTCATCGCTGACCGGGCTTCGTTTTTCTTGGCTGATAACGATCAGCGCTTGGAGACCGGCACGTAGTCGCGCTGCGGGGCGCCGACATAGAGCTGGCGCGGACGACCGATGCGCTGTTCCGGATCTTCGATCATCTCGTTCCACTGCGCGATCCAGCCGACGGTGCGGGCGAGCGCGAAGAGCACGGTGAACATGGTGGTGGGGAAGCCCAGCGCCTTCAGTGTGATGCCGGAGTAGAAGTCGATGTTCGGATAGAGCTTCTTCTCGATGAAGTACTCGTCGGTCAGCGCGATGCGCTCGAGTTCCATCGCGACTTCGAGCAGCGGATCGTCCTTGTGGCCGAGTTCCGCCAGCACTTCATGCGTGGTCTTCTGCATGATCTTGGCGCGCGGATCGTAGTTCTTGTAGACGCGGTGGCCGAAGCCCATGAGGCGGAACGGATCGTTCTTGTCCTTGGCGCGCGCAATGAACTCCGGAATGCGGTCGGCCGTGCCGATTTCGGCGAGCATGTTGAGCGCCGCTTCGTTGGCGCCGCCGTGGGCCGGGCCCCAGAGGCAGGCAATGCCGGCAGCAATGCAGGCGAACGGGTTTGCGCCCGACGAGCCAGCCAGACGGACCGTCGAGGTCGACGCGTTCTGCTCGTGGTCGGCGTGCAGGATGAAGATACGGTCCATGGCGCGCGACAGAACCGGGTTGACGACATATTCCTCGCACGGAACGGCGAAGCACATGCGCAGGAAGTTCGAGGCGTAGTCCAGATCGTTCTTCGGGTAAACGAAGGGCTGCCCGATGTGGTACTTGTAGGCCATTGCCGCGATCGTCGGCATCTTGGCGATCATGCGCAGCGAGGCAACCATGCGCTGATGCGGATCGGTGATGTCGGTCGAGTCGTGGTAGAAGGCCGAAAGTGCGCCGACGCAGCCGCACATGACGGCCATCGGATGCGCGTCGCGGCGGAAGCCGGTGAAGAAGCGCGACATCTGCTCATGCACCATGGTGTGGTGCGTGACCCGATAATCGAAGTCGGCCTTCTGTGCCTTCGTCGGCAGTTCGCCGTAGAGCAGCAGGTAGCAGACTTCGAGGAAGTCGCCATGTTCTGCAAGCTGCTCGATCGGGTAGCCGCGGTGCAGGAGCACGCCTTCGTCGCCGTCGATATAGGTGATCTTGGATTCGCACGACGCCGTTGACGTGAAGCCCGGGTCGTAGGTGAACATTTTCGTCTGCTTGTAGAGCGAGCCGATGTCCACGACGTCAGGGCCGATGGACCCCGATCGCACCGGAAGATCCGCAGACTTTCCATCGAGTGTTACAACCGCGGTTTTTTCAGTCATCGGACCCTCCGTCTTATGGCAACGTGACATAGAGACATGCCACGACAATGAACGTTGCGAATTTGCTATATGATTTATTTTCGACTGCCAAGCTGTACGAAAGGCAAATTGTGCGATGCGAAAATGTGCATATGGCGACGCAACAATGGCATGTTACGGCAATAAGTCCAAGGAGATCAATAATCTCGTCGGATGATGGTGCGGTACCATTCTATATAGGTTTGCCGCTTTTTTCAGCAGATAGCGTATCGGTTGCGGTTGTGTGCCCTTGGTTGCATGATCGACCGGGTATTCGGGGGAAAGAGCGCTGGCGCAATGAGCGATACTGAAAGGCGGCAGGCGTCGCAGGACGCTGAGCGCGGCAGCTTCATGTTGCCCGGTTCCGATGCCGCCACTGCCGTTACCGTCTTTGCTCCCAATGCGCCGCGAGGCTTGCTTTCGACACAGGTGCGCCGCGGCATGTCGACGCTCTCGGCGCGCCTCGGTCCGCGCGTGGTCAAGGCATCGGTCGCGTCCGCAATCGAAGAGGAACGCGCATTCGGTCACGGTTTTGTGTTGATACCGGTGCTGCTGATCTCAGGCGTCCTCACCTGGCTGTCGCTCCCTTTTGACGTCGGAATTGTCAAACTTGCACTGCTGCTTTGCGTTTTCGGCATGGCGGTGGTGGCATGCGTCGGAAAATTTGCACGGCTGCGGGTGCCGCTGATTGGGGCGACACTGTTTGTGGCGGGAATGGTGCTGGTCGCTGCCGAGACGGCGCGGACCGATACGATCGTCCTCGACGCACCGGTGACGACGAACGTGCGGGGTGTGGTGTTTTCGCGTGAGCAGGACGACCGGGGCCAGTGGCGCTACGGGGTCGAGATCCACGAGACGACCAGGCCGCGCCTGCGCCGTCAACCGACGAAAGTCACGCTGGTGGCGCGGGGTCGGGAAGATCCGCTGCCGATAGGTGCGACCATCGAGGGCAGGGCGCGGCTGTCTCCGCCCTCCGGTCCGGCATTGCCGGGTTTGAACGACTTCGCGTTTGACAGCTACTTCCGGGGTATCGGTGCAGTCGGGTTTTTCTACGGTTCGCCCACGGGCGGAAAAGCGCCTGCGACCGGAGAATCGGAAGCGGCCTCTTCCTTTGGTTCATCCCTGGCGACCAGCATCGCCGCGATGCGGGAGGCCGTCGGAGAGCGCATCCGTGCATCGATCGGCGGCGACACGGGAGCGCTTGCGGCAGCGCTGGTGACCGCGGAAGAGCGGGCAATCAGCCGTGAGACGGTCGAGGTGTTGCGGCAAGCCGGGCTTGCGCATGTGCTGGCGATCTCCGGCCTCAACATGGCGCTTGCCGCCGGGACCTTTCTGATTGGCGCCCGCACCGTTCTCAGCATGATCCCTGGCCTAGCGCATCGTGTGCCGATCAAGAAGGTTGCGGCGACCGGCGCACTGCTGATGGTTTGCCTCTACATTCTCATCTCCGGGGGAGCGGTGTCGGCATTGCGCGCCTGGATCATGATTTCCATCATGCTCGTGGCGGTGTTTTTCGATCGTATGTCGATCAGCCTGCGCAACGTTGCCCTCGCGGCGATCGTCATCGTCGCCACAACGCCGTCTGCGGTTGCTGGGCCGGGTTTCCAGATGTCGTTCGCTGCGACCCTTGCGCTCGTTGCCGGCTATGCGCGCTGGCGCGAGCGACGGGAGACGGAGGTACCGACGGCGGCGAGGCAGGGCAAGGGAAGGGGCCCGGTCACCGGCGTGATCGCCGGTGTCGTCATCACCTCTCTCATCGGCGGTTTGGCGACATCGGTCTATTCGATCGCCTATTTTCACCGGTTGCCGGCCTATGGCCTGCTTGCCAATGTTCTCACGATGCCGGTGATCAGCATTGTGATCATGCCGTTCGGCCTGTTCGCCATGCTTCTGATGCCACTGGGACTTGAACACTATCCATTGATGGCGATGGCATGGGGCCTCGACCGGATGCTCGACATCGCCCGCTTCGTAACCTCTCTCGACGGTGAGATCGTCACGGGTCGCATCGGGCATTTCGGCTTTGCGCTGATTGCCGCAGGCGGTGTTCTCGTCTGTGTGTTGCGGAGCTGGCTGGCCCTGTCGGGAGCGGTATTGATCAGCGTCGGTCTCGTCAGCCTCGCAGTCGAGCACGATCGTCTGCCCGATGTCGTGATTGCCGAGGATGGTCGCCTCGTCGGCCTCGTTGCGAACGGCGCGATAGCAACCAACAGGATGCGCCTGTCGGATTTCGTGTTTTCGCAATGGCAACGGGCCCTCGCGGTGGAAAACCACCTCAAGCCAGCGATGCTTCCGCCGCCGGCAGCTGCCGATCCTTACCCGGCTACGGAGCCGGCCGGGAAGGGCGCTCCGCCGCTCGACCAGGAAAAACAGGCCGCGATCCGCGCGGATCTGTCGTCGGCGATCGAGGCGAATGCTGCGGGTGTCTTCATCTGCCGGGAAAAGCAATGGTGTGCGGCGCGCAACGGCTACGGCTGGACGATCCTTGCCATCGAGAACCCGCGGCTCTTTCCGGCCTTGTGCGACCAGGCGGATCTTGTGGTGACTGCGGCGCGGGTCGATGGCGCGACGTGCCCGACCAACCGCGCCCGTATTGTGAATGCGCAGACGCTGCGTCGCACGGGCGCAATCGAAATTCGAGCGCAGTCGGATACGGAGCACGCGCCGCCCGCAATGCAGTTTCGAACGGCATTCACGGCCCTTGCCCGCCCATGGGAACGGCACCGCGCGTATGACTGGCGGACCGGTTCTTTCATGGACGTTTCGCCAGATTTCTGACCGCAGTCACCGGTCGCGCCCTGAGCGGGCGGGTTGCGAAATTATTCTTGATTAATAAACTCCACAAATCCTTGTCATTCCGCTCCCCTTTGCGTAAAGAGCCCGAAAGCACGCAAGGGATGTGACGGGTGGCGGCAATCCCTTCGCTCTGAAATGACGAAACGGACCAGTACGTGAGGAACAAGATGCCGAACCGAGCCCGATCGACGATCAATCTGCTGGCAGCCGCAATGCTG
The DNA here is from genome assembly GCF_052044935.1 of Ensifer sp. 22460. Lineage (NCBI taxonomy): Bacteria > Pseudomonadati > Pseudomonadota > Alphaproteobacteria > Hyphomicrobiales > Rhizobiaceae > Ensifer > Ensifer sp. 22460. The sequence goes on along the minus strand of NZ_JBQENZ010000007.1, from coordinate 162,790 downwards.
GGTCTGTCATCGGCTGCTATGCCCGTGGTTGCGTTCGCTCAGTCAGCGAGTGAAGGGGCATCGTCAGCCCCGGCTACGAACGGCACTCAGGGCACTGTCGCACAATCTCCCACGCCGACGCCGGTCGTAGAGGGCCAGACGGCAACCGGCAGCGCACCGGTAAACCAGGCGACGCCGATCACTCAGGTGCAGCCCGCACCACAAGCCGCGTCGCCGGAGACTGCCCCCCTTGCTGTCGAGGGCACTGCCGTTGCGACCGAAGGTGCGGCGAACCCGGTGCTGCCGCACGATCTGTCGCCGATCGGTATGTTCATGGCGGCGGACCTTGTCGTCAAAAGCGTTATGGTCGGCCTGGCAGTGGCGTCCATTGCCACCTGGGCGATCTTCCTGGTCAAGGCACTCGAGCTTTTCAGCGCCAAGGCGCGCCTCAAGCGGGCGGTGCGTCTCCTGTCAGCCGCTAACGGTCTGGCTGATGTCAATACTGCATTCGACGGGAAGTCGGGCCCAGCACCTGAGATGGTGGCTGCGGCGATCGACGAGATGGTGCGTTCGGAAGCGGTTGTCGACCATGCGCCTGCGAGCGGTATCAAGGAACGCGTCTCTTCGCTGCTGACCCGCATCGAGGTTCGCGCCGGCAAGCGCATGACGAGCGGCACCGGTATTCTGGCCTCGATCGGCTCGGTCGGACCGTTCGTCGGCCTCTTCGGCACGGTTTGGGGGATCATGAATTCCTTCATCGGCATCAGCAAGGCGCAGACGACCAATCTCGCGATCGTCGCACCCGGCATTGCCGAAGCGCTGCTCGCCACTGCTATCGGCCTTGTTGCGGCAATTCCAGCGGTGGTGATCTACAACTATTTCGCACGTGCAGTGGGTGGCTACAAGGTGATCCTTGCCGATGCTGCGGCCGCCGTTGAACGGCTCGTCAGCCGCGACCTCGACCACCGCATGGTCCGCAAGGCGCAGCCCCGCCGGCAGGAAGGCTTCGTCCATGCCGAAACGACCATCGCACGGATCGGGTGACCCATGGCCGGAAAAGTAAGCCAGGACGGCGGCGATCTGGACGAGAACAGCGAAATCAACGTCACGCCCTTCATCGACGTCATGCTCGTGCTGCTGATCATCTTCATGGTGGCGGCGCCGCTTGCCACGGTGGATATGAAGGTGGATCTGCCTCAATCGGCGGCAAAGCCAGCGCCGCGCGACGACAAGCCGGTCTTCGTGACCTTGAAGGCCGATCTGGCGCTGGCCATAGGCAACGAGGAAACGGCGCGTGAGACCTTCGCCGACGAGCTGAAGCGCCTGACGGAGGGCAACACCGAGACGCGTGTCCTGCTCCGGGCCGACAAGGCCGTGGACTACGGCGAGCTGATGACGGTCATGAACCTCATCCAGAACGCCGGCTACACCAAGATCGCCCTCGTGGGCCTGGAAGGCGCACTCGGGCGCTGAGTTTGCCCGCGGTCCACGTGCCAGCAATGCGTCGCGCCCATGTCCGCGCGTCGCCGCCATGATCGATCAGGGCTCTTCTTCCCCGTTTTTCCGGCGCAATTTGCCGCTGTCGCTTGAATCCCGCGGGGCGGCGATTTAAGAGCTTACGTCAAAGGCTTTCCGTTGAGAGCCACAAGACGATCGCGCGGGCTTCTCCGAAAAGCGGCGCCGCGCCTATCCGGATACGAGGGCACCAGCATGAATTTCGAAGCAGCGCGCACCAAGATGGTGGACAACCAGATCCGGACCACGGATGTGACGTCTCACTCGGTCTTGTCCGCCTTCCTCACCGTGCCGCGCGAGGAGTTCGTGCCCGCGAAGATGAAGGAGCTCGCGTATATCGACACCGACATCGCGCTTGACGCCGCCAACGGCGGAGGGCCGCGCTTCCTGATGGAGCCGTCGCCGCTTGCCAAGCTTCTGCAGCTCGCCGAGATCGCCAAGTCCGACGTCGTGCTCGAGATCGGTTGCGGTACCGGCTATGCCTCGGCACTGCTTTCCCTGATTGCTGGTTCCGTCGTCGCGCTCGAAAGCGATCAGGGTCTTGCCGCCACCGCGACCGAAACGCTGGCACGTCTCGGCTATGACAATATCGCCGTCGTCACCGGCGAACTCGAGAAGGGCTACGCTGCCGAAGCGCCTTACGATGTCATCTTCGTTCACGGTGCGGTGGAAGTGTTGCCTGCGGCTCTGTTCGAGCAGTTGCGTGATGGCGGCCGACTCGTGGTGGTCGAAGGATTTGGCAACGCTTCGCGCGCTAAACTCTATGTGCACGAGCACGGAAAAACCTCCGAGCGTGCCGACTTCAACACTGCGGTGAAGCCGCTTCCCGGCTTCCGCCGCGAGCAGGAATTTGTTTTTTGAGGTCCCGCTTATTGAGGGATATCAACATTTGAATGTACTGCTAAAATAACAATGTTGCCAATTCGCAACGCGGTACTTGTTTCTTTTTGAAATGCCTGCGCAGAGTAGGGCTGCGCAGTTGTCGGAATTTGGAATCCGGGTTTCAAAGAGTGCAGTGGTAGTGATTTGCTCACCAGTGGGCGGTGTGAGCGCTCATCGCCGTGTCTAGGCAGCGCCGTTTTGTAACGAGGACAGCGCTGCGGGAAATGAGGGCAGGCTTTGCCGCCCCCGATCGGAGAGAGAAGTAATGGTGTCGATTGTCCGCAAAGCGGCCCTGTGGGCCGCCGTCTCGACGAGTGTGCTGCTTGCCCCGCACGCAGTACTGGCCGAGACGATCTTCGGCGCAATGGCCAAAGCCTACGCAAACAACCCGGATCTGAACGCTGCGCGGGCGGGGCTGCGCGCCACCGACGAGAGCGTACCGATCGCCAAGTCCGGCTTTCGCCCCCAGGTGGCTGGTTTCGCCAGCGGGACGCTTTCGACCATCGACAGGGAGAGTTCCGGAACTCAGGACGTTCACCAGGGGCAGGTCGGCATCTCCATAACGCAGATGGTCTTTGATGGCTTTCAGACGCTGAACAATGTTCGCGCGGCCGAATCGAATGTGTTTGCCACCCGCGAATCGCTGCTCGCCAACGAGATGCAGATCCTGCTTTCGGCGGCGACCATCTATTCCAATATCGCCCGCGATCAGCAGCTCGTGTCGATCCGCAAGCAGAACATCGCGTTCCTTCAGGAACAGGTGAACGCCGCGAAGGCGCGGCTTGATGTGGGTGAGGGCACCCGTACGGACGTGAGCCTGGCAGAGGCTTCGCTCGCCAACGCGCAGTCGCAGCTTATCGTCGCTGTTGCGCAGCTGAAGCAGAGCGAAGCGACCTATGTGCGGATCGTCGGCGACTTGCCGAAGAACATCAAGCAGGCGTCTCCCGCATCGAAGAGCCTGCCGCGCTCGCTCGACCAGGCGGTCGCAAGCGGCCTGCGCGACCACCCGACCATTCTGGCGGCGCAGTACTCGGTTGATTCGGCCGGTTACCAGGTGAAGTCGGCTGAGGGCACGATGCTGCCCGGCGTGACGCTTCAGGGACAGGTCGGCCGCACCACTGGCAATGTCGGTGATGGCATCGACAGCAACACATCGAGCATTACTGCTCGCCTCGAAGTCCCGATCTATCAGGGCGGCCTCGAATACGGCCAGATCCGGCAGGCGAAGGAACGCCTGGGGCAGCAGCGCATTCTGGTTGATTCGGCGCGAGCATCGATTCAGGAAACGATTGTTTCGGCCTACGCACAGCTCGAAGCAGCGATCGCGCGTATTTCCGCCAACAAGGCGCAGATCTCTGCCGCCAAGCTGGCACTGGATGGCGTCATTGAAGAGCGCAAAGTCGGCCAGCGCACGACCCTCGACGTTCTCGATTCGCAGCAGGACGTGCTGCAGGCGCAGGAACTCCTGGCGCTTGCGCAGCGCGATGCGGTCGTCGCGAGCTATACCTTGCTTGCAGCCTCCGCGAGGCTGACCGTGAAGAGCCAGGGTCTGCAGGTGGCCGAATATCGCGCCGAAGAACATTACGAGGCGGTCAAGGATAAATGGTTCGGTCTTCGAACCGTCGACGGTCGCTAAAGAAAACGCCCCGGTCTCCCCGGGGCGTTTCTATTTTTCCCCCTGAAAACAAATCTGTGCAAGGATCTGAGTGGCTGATTCGTGGCGTATGTTTCGTCCGCGAACTCACATAAGGTTTGTCGGAAATCGGCGCATGTCCTGTTTTGAAACACATGCCGGCCGCGTCAAACGGGGATAGAAATGGCACAGCTCAATGTCGCGCGTGAACCTTCGATGGATGAGATCCTGGCATCCATTCGCAAGATCATCGAGAGCAATGAGCCTGGGCAGGCCGGGCTTTCGCCGCAGGAGCATTTCGAGGACGAGGCGGGTGACGAGATTGAGCTGACGATCGACAGCGAGATCGAGACCGTAGCCTTCGGGCGGCGCGAGGAATCTGCCGAAACATCGAGGCCCGCCCCCGCGGCTCCTGCCGTAGAGCTTTCCATCGTCTCGTCCGAGGCCAGCGCGTCGGTTGCACAGCCGCCGCTTTCGCTGGCTGATGTCGCAGCACGCGTTCGTGCGGCTTCGGAGCGTCACGCAACGGGGTTTGCCCCGCGCGAAACGCAGCCAGTCGCGCCAGCGCCGGCGATCCAGGACAGCCCCGTCGTAACGTCGCGCATGGCCGCGGTATCAGCGCCCAAGGCTCCGGCCGTTCAGTCGATCGTGGCCCCAGAAACACACGAGGATGCGGAAGCCGTCGCTGCCCCAGAGCCATCGGAGCGTCGCGACAGCGTCGAATCGCCAGCGCCGGCGCCGGCGCCCGTGATCGACACGGTGGCCCCCGAGAAGGCGATCGCAGCCATCGTCTCTCCGGAAGTCGGCCGGAAGGTCGCGCAGTCCTTCGACAACCTCGCTCTCGCGGTCGATCAGGGCGCAAGGCGCTCGTTCGACGAAATCGCCCAGGAAATGCTGCGGCCGATGCTACAGGAATGGCTGGACGACAATCTGCCGACACTCGTCGAACGGCTGGTTCGCGAGGAAATCGAGCGCGTTGCCCGCGGACCGCGTCGCTGAAATTCAGATCTTTTGATGCGTGGGGCCGCGGCGACCGTCGCGGCTTTTTGCGTTCGTGTTGACTTGCACCGGCCGTTCCGGTTTACAAGACACAGACATCACTCTCCAAAATTGGCTCCAAAATGCTTGATAAGACCTACGATTCCGCATCCGTCGACCCACGTATCGCCAAGAAGTGGGACGAAGAAAACGCGTTTCGTGCAGGTGCGGGTGCCAAGCCCGGCGCCGATAGCTTCTGCATCGTGATCCCGCCGCCGAACGTGACCGGCTCACTGCACATGGGCCACGCGCTCAACAACACGCTTCAGGACGTCATGGTTCGCTTCGAGCGTATGCGCGGCAAGGACGTGCTGTGGCAGCCGGGCATGGACCATGCCGGTATTGCGACCCAGATGGTCGTCGAGCGCAAGCTGATGGAAACCCAGCAGCACCGTCGGCAGATGGGGCGCGAGGCTTTCATTGAGAAGGTCTGGGAGTGGAAGGCCGAATCCGGCGGCTTGATCTTCAATCAGTTGAAGCGGCTCGGTGCATCCTGCGACTGGTCGCGTGAACGCTTCACCATGGACGACGGCCTCTCGGAAGCCGTTCTGGAGGTCTTCGTCTCGCTCTACAAGGAAGGGCTGATCTACAAGGACAAGCGCCTGGTCAACTGGGACCCGAAGCTTCTGACGGCGATTTCCGATCTGGAGGTCGAGCAGCACGAGATCAACGGCAATCTCTGGTATCTGCGCTATCCGCTCGAACCGGGTGTCACCTATGAACATCCGATTGCCTTCAATGAGGAAGGCAAGGCGACCGAATGGGAGAAACGCGACTATCTGGTCGTCGCGACCACCCGCCCGGAAACGATGCTCGGGGACAGCGGCATTGCCGTCAACCCGGACGACGAGCGCTATAAACCGCTCCTCGGCAAGCATGTCATCCTGCCGATCGTCGGCCGGCGCATTCCGGTTGTCGCCGACAGCTATGCGGATCCGACGGCCGGCACCGGCGCGGTGAAGATCACGCCTGCGCACGACTTCAACGACTTCGACGTCGGCAAGCGCGCAGGCCTCAGCGCGATCAACGTCATGACGATCGAAGGTCGCATCACCATCAAGGACAACGAGGAGTTCCTCGAAGGGCTTTCCGATCCGGCAGCCCTGCATGGTGCGTGGGACGAACTCGAAGGCAAGGACCGCTTCGAGGCGCGCAAGATCATCGTCCGCATCTTCGAAGAGGCTGGCCTGCTCGACAAGATCGAGCCGCACAAGCACATGGTCCCCCATGGCGACCGTGGCGGCGTGCCGATCGAGCCGCGCCTGACGGAACAATGGTACGTCGACGCCAAGACGCTCGCGAAGCCTGCGATTGCCGCCGTCAAGGAAGGCCGGACGAACTTCGTTCCGAAGAACTGGGAAAAGACCTACTTCGAGTGGATGGAAAACATCCAGCCCTGGTGCGTCTCGCGCCAGCTCTGGTGGGGGCATCAGATCCCGGCCTGGTACGGCCCGGATGGTCAGGTCTTCGTCGAGAAGACCGAGGAAGAGGCGCTGCACGCCGCGATCCAGCACTATCTCGCGCATGAAGGCCCGATGAAGGCCTATGTCGAGGACCTGCTCGAAAACTTCAAGCCGGGCGAAATCCTGACTCGCGACGAAGACGTGCTCGACACCTGGTTCTCGTCGGCGCTCTGGCCGTTCTCCACGCTCGGCTGGCCGAACGAGACGCCGGAACTGGAGAAGTACTATCAGACCGACGTCCTGGTGACAGGCTTCGACATCATCTTCTTCTGGGTCGCCCGCATGATGATGATGGGCCTGCACTTCATGAAGGATGCCGACGGCACCCCGGTCGAGCCGTTCCATACGGTCTACGTCCATGCGCTCGTTCGCGACAAGAACGGCCAGAAGATGTCGAAGTCGAAGGGCAACGTCATCGACCCGCTCGAACTTATCGACGAATATGGGGCCGACGCACTGCGCTTCACGCTGGCGATCATGGCTGCCCAGGGCCGCGACGTGAAGCTCGATCCCGCCCGCATCGCCGGTTATCGCAACTTCGGCACGAAGCTCTGGAACGCGACGCGTTTTGCCCAGATGAACGGCGTGGTCGACAGCGACGGTTTCATCCCCGAAGCCGCGTCGCTTACCATCAACCGCTGGATCCTGACGGAGCTTTCGCGCACCATCCGCGACGTCACCGAGGCGATCGAGGCCTATCGTTTCAACGAAGCCGCCGGCAGTCTCTATCGTTTCGTCTGGAACCAGTTCTGCGATTGGTATCTCGAACTGCTGAAGCCGGTCTTCAACGGCGAGGACGAGGCGGCCAAGCGCGAGTCGCAGGCCTGCGTCGCCTATGTTCTCGACGAGATCTACAAGCTGCTGCACCCGTTCATGCCGTTCATGACCGAGGAGCTCTGGGGGCAGACGGCAGGCGAGGGCCGTGAACGCGAGACGCTGCTCTGCCACGCCGAATGGCCGGCGGCTTCCTATGCCGATGATGCGGCCGCCGACGAGATCAACTGGCTGATCGACCTCGTTTCGGGCATCCGCTCCGTCCGCTCGGAGATGAATGTTCCCCCGGCAGCAACCGCCCCGCTGATTGTCGTCGGTGCGAACAATCTGACGCGCGAACGCCTGCAGCAGCATGCTCCGGCAATCGCGCGCCTGGCGCGTGTCGAACACATCGACCATGCGACTGTCGCCCCGCGCGGCAGCGCCCAGATCGTTGTCGGCGAGGCGACCGCGTGCCTGCCGCTCGGCAATCTGATCGATCTCTCCGCCGAGAAGTCGCGCCTCGAGAAGGCGATCGCCAAGGTGGATGCGGAGCGCGAGCGTATTCTTGGCAAATTGGCCAATGAAAAGTTCGTCGCGAACGCAAAACCGGAATTGGTGGAAGCGGAGCGCGAGCGCCTGATCGAGCTCGATCTTCAGAAAGATTCGCTTGGCGTCGCGCTCACGCGCGTTGCGGAAGCCGGATAGGGAAGCACGCTAAGGCTGCAACGGCTCCGAGACTGATCGGCTAAGAAAATCAAGATCCGCGACAAGTCTGTCGCGGATTTTTTATTTTAGCATGTTTAGACATACTTGCATGCGCTCGCTTCGCGATCGAATCGTTGAGCTGAATACTGTCGACCGGTCAGGAAATCGCTTGGCATGGGCCGGCGGAGTTTCAACGGCCATTTTTGTTGATCTCCAGCAAAAACCAATATTGTTGTCTCCACGACACAGCTTTCGCGAGTGTTGGAAGTTTTTCCTATTTTATTGGGTTATTTACCTATTTTCCGGAATATCATTTCGGAAATGCGCGAATGTGTCTAAATCATGAGAATCTTACGTAAATTATGTGACGCATAGTGCCGCACCGCCTCTGCATCTGGCATTTGCGATTTCACATGTTCGTGAGAATACTTCCGCCACATGCGGCATGAGGTGGAATGTCGCAGATTGCAGTGCAGGGGAGGAGCTTGATGGCTCACATGAATTTTAAGCGTGGCGTCCTGACGGTGGCGGCTGGTTTGCTGTTTGCGTCGGCGGTCCACGCCGGCGGTCTTGAGCGCGGTGGTTACAACATCGATCTGCTGTTCGACCCGTCGGACTACGCTGGGGAAGCGTCGGCGACTTATGTCAATCCGCAGCGGGAATTGAAGAACGTGCGGGACACCGATACGACGTCCGCCGCGTTTCCGTTTAATGGAACCGGACCAGCTCCGCCTGGCACTTTCGGTGGGGGAGGTGACTTAAACTCCAGGCCGAATTCTGTTGAAGAAACCGAAAGCTATTGGGTTCCCCGTATCGGTATTAAGGCGCGCTTCGGCGATGATATCGATTGTATGGCCGACTACTCTCAGCCTTGGGGTGCGCATACCAAGCCTGGCCTGAATTGGGCTGGTGCCAACAACAACGTTGAGACGAAGGTCGAGAGCGACAACTACTCCGCAACTTGCTCCTACAAATGGGACGTCGGCCAAGGGCAGTTCCGGCTTATCGGTGGTGTCTTCTATCAGGAAGTCGGTGGCTTCAAGGAGCGTTTGGTTCAGGATTTCACGGGCGTGCCGCCAGCATTCGGTGGGTTGATGTCCGGTATCGGCCGGCTTGACCTTGAGGGAGACGGCTGGGGCTGGCGCACGGGCATCGCCTATGAAATCCCCGAGTATGCGGTACGTGCGAGCCTCGTATACAACAGCGCGGTAGACCTCGATAACCTCGCAGGAACGATCGATCTCCGCAATGTACGTGGTCCAAATCCTGTGAATTTCTATGGTGTTTCTGGCTTCGCATCGATGCCTGATTCATTGGAAATGAAAATCCAGTCCGGTATCGCGCCAGATTGGGTCGCATTCGGCTCGGTAAAGTGGACCGACTGGAGTCAACTCCAAGTGCTCCGCTTCTGCCCAGCAGGAGGGGGGAGCTTTGCTCAGCCTTGCACCTCGCTTGATCTGCTCTATCGCGACGGCTGGACGATCAGCGGCGGCTTTGGTCACAAGTTCAATGATCAATGGAGCGGCGCTGTCAGTCTGACCTGGGACCGTGGTACCAGCCATGGCTATGGCACCCAGTCCGATACTTGGTCGCTCGGTTCTGGTGTATCTTATTCGCCAAACAAAAACATCGAACTTCGACTGGCTGGTGCAGTGGGCATCCTGACGAGCGGTAGCTCAGGCCCTGTCAACTTCGAGGGGCAGGTGATCGGCGGCGATGTGTCCTACGACTATGGCAACGATTTCTTCGGCGCCATATCGACGTCGCTCAAAATCAAGTTCTGATCCTTCGCCAATCTGAGTGTTTGGGCCCGGTTTCGACCGGGCCTTTCTTTTGGTGTGGAGCCATTTAACCAAGAGCCCGCACCGTCCCTCAATGTGACGATTCAGCAACACATTTAATGCTAGATTTTGCTAGCATCGGACTCGTCCTGGCTATGTCCATTTCCCGCCACAAACAGGGAGCAGCGATAGTAGGGACAAACCTGCAACCGTGAAAACGAAACCTGCGGCGTTTGGTGTGAAATGAAACTTGGACTGTCGATGCTCATGTCAGATGTGGCCTTCGGCACCTTTGTGCAAGTGGTCGACTGAAATGGTCGTTTCGGTGCATGTGTCGAAGTTTCGTTCTGGAATGGGTGCGTCGACGTTCTCGGCGGAGTTGGTGAAGTTTTGGGCGGCGACGGGTCGTCCGGGCGTTTGTGTTTGCAGCGGTGATGAGTTCGGCGTGGCCGGCTGGAACGGAAGAATTAGACTGTGATGCTTGCGGGTGAACTGAAGTCACTGAAGGTTGCGATACTCGGCGTGTCGCTGGCGGTCTGCGGGACCAGCACCATGCCGGCCCTTGCCTTTGATCCGGGGGCAGGCGTCACGAAGGAATCCGGTCCCTTCGCGCTCTTCAAGTTCGGTTTCTCCGCTTACAAGAACGGCCGCAAGGACGAGGCCGTCGAGGCCTACAAATACGCTGCGGAGAAGGGGCATACCGGCTCCCGCTGGGCTCTGGCCAACATGTATGCCTATGGCGACGGTGTCGCCGAAAACGACCTCGAGGCCTTCAAGATCTACAGCGAGATCGCCCAGCAGGGTGTGGAGCCGGGTTCTGAGGATACCGGCTATTTCGTCAACGCGTTGATCTCTCTTGCCGGCTACTACCGACGCGGCATTCCCGACAGCCCGATCCAGTCGGATATGGCCCAGGCGCGGCAGCTCTATTTCCAGGCGGCGTCGACCTTTGGTGTCGCTGAGGCGCAGTTCCAGCTTGCGCGCATGCTGCTGTCGGGCGAGGGCGGTAGCGTCAACGTTCAGCAAGCCAAGAAGTGGCTCAACCGTGCCCGCAAGAGCGGCCATGCCGGTGCCATGGGTGTCTTCGGCAACGTAATCTTCCAGGAAGGCCAGACCATTCGCGGTCTCGCCTATATGACCGCCGCGCTCGATCAGTGTTCGCCGAAGGATCGGCCCTGGCTCCAGTCGATGCAGGAGCAGGCATTCTCGCTTGCCACCGAAGATGATCGCCGTACGGCAATCTCGCTTTCGCAGAATCTACATATGCAGGGCGACGACGACTGAGTTCGCCGCGCGGCTACTCCTCAGCCAGCACCGAATAGCCGAACGGCAGATCCGCACCTCAGGCGGCCGCGAAAGCAAACTCGCCGATAACAGGAACGTGGTCCGAGGGCTTTTCCCAGGCGCGAACATGTTTGTCGATCGACGTCGAAACCAGTCGATCGGCTGCCTCCGGCGACAGCATCAGATGGTCGATGCGAATGCCGAAATTCTTCGGCCAGCAGCCGGCCTGATAATCCCAGAACGTATAGAGCGGCACCGCGTCTGAGGTGGCCCGCACCGCGTCGGTGAAACCGAGATTGCGCAGGCGCCGATAGGCCGCGCGCGTCTCCGGCAGGAAAAGTGCGTCGTTCTGCCAGACTTTGATGTCCCAGCAGTCGTGCTCCTCCGGGATGACGTTGTAGTCGCCTGCCAGGATGAAGGGCTCTTCGAGCAGAAGGCGCTGCTCGGCATAGGCGGTCAGCCGGCGCATCCAGGCGAGCTTATAGGGGTACTTCTCACTATCGACGGGATTGCCGTTCGGCAGGTAGAGCGAGCAGACACGGATCACGCCGCCGGCAACCGAGAACACGCCTTCGATGAAACGCGACTGCTCATCGGAGTCGTCGCCCGGCAGGCCGCGGTTGACTTCGTCCGGACGCAGCTTGGAGAGCAGGGCGACGCCGTTGAAGCCCTTCTGGCCGTGGGTCTCGACATGATAGCCGAGGGCTTCGATCTCCAGACGAGGAAAGCCGTCGTCGACAGACTTGATCTCCTGCAGGCAGACGATGTCCGGATTGGCTTCCTTCAGCCATGCCAACAGGCTGTCGATTCGCGCCTTGACGCCATTGATGTTCCAGGTGGCAATCTTCATGGCTCGAAACGCCCTTCCATACAGGTGAGTCCTTGCGGCGGGACTCTTCTAGCCGCTCCGGATTCTTTTGACAAATCCGATACCTGCGGACTTTCAGCGCTGGGCAGAGCTGCAACGACGACGGGCGACGCCGCGCGCAGTTTATATACGGTATAGGTGCGGCTGCTTGAATTGATTCCGATCCATGGCCGGCTATAGTCCGGCGCATGATCGATCTCGTGCAGAACTACTGGCCGCATATCCTGGCGCTGCTGTCCTTCGCGCTTGGCATCCCGGCTGCCATTCACGCCGCCATGACCAAGGACGACGTTCGCGCCGCCGCAGGTTGGGTCGGTGTCGTTCTGCTCTCGCCGATCGTCGGGGCATTGCTCTATGCCGTTGCCGGCATCAACCGTATCCGCCGCTCCTCGATCGGCTCGCAACGCGCACTGCTGCGCGGGCAAGGCCCCGATCAGTTCGGCAGGTTCGATATCTCTGAAACAGATATTGCCGGAAGTTTCGGGAATCGTTTTGCCGCGATGAAAATCCTCGGCGACCGTGTTTCCCGGCACCGCATGTGTTCCGGCAACGGCATCGAGGTGCTGGCCGGCGGGGATGCTGCCTATGAGGCCATGCTGGTGGCCATTGCCGGTGCGCAGCGCAGCATCCTGATAGAGAGCTATATCTTCGATCGCGACGTGGTCGGCCTTCGCTTTGCCGACGCCTTGATCGCCGCGATCGCGCGTGGCGTTCAGGTGCGCGTACTGATCGACGCAGTCGGCGCGCGCTACTCCGTCCCCAGCATTGTCGGTCATCTGAAGACGGCCGGCGTTCCGACGGCCGTCTTCAACGGCAATATCATCATGGGGCTGAGGTTGCCCTATGCCAATCTGCGCACGCACCGAAAGATTCTCGTGGTCGACGGCCGCGTCGCCTTTGCCGGCGGCATGAACATCCGGGCGGGCTTTAGCAGCGAGATTGCCGGCGAGGAGCCGGCCCTCGACACGCACTTTCGGGTAACGGGCCCGGTGGTCGCCGACATCTTTCAGGTCGCCGCCGAGGACTGGCAGTTCTCCAGCGGGGAGATGCTGACGGGCGGAGCCTGGGCGCTCGAAGAAATGCCTTTGCCGGCAGAAACGCCTTCCGTGCTGATGCGCGCCATACCCTCAGGGCCGGACGCCACGAACGAAACCAATCACAAGATGCTGATGGGGGCGTTCTCGGTGGCGCGCAAGAACATCCGCCTGATGTCGCCCTATTTCCTTCCGGACCGCGAACTGATCAGCGCCTTGGTGACCGCGGCGCGCCGGGGCGTCGAGGTCGACATCATCGTGCCGGCGGTCAACAATCTGCTTCTGGTCGATCGCGCAATGACCGCCCAGTTCGATCAGGTATTGAAAGGTCATTGTCGGGTCTGGCGCGCCGAGGGCGCCTTCAACCATTCGAAGCTTCTGATCGTGGACGAGCGCTGGGCCTATGTTGGGTCGACCAATCTCGATCCGCGTTCCCTGCGTCTCAACTTCGAGTTCGATCTCGAAGTGCTGGACGATGGTTTCGCCCATACGATCGGCGGCATGATATCGGATGTGCTGGCTTCGGCCGAACCGGTCACGCTCGAGGCCTTGCGCGCCAAGCCACTTATCGACCGGCTGGCGAATCGTGTGCTTTGGCTGGGGTCGCCGTATCTCTGACGGCGACCGCAGGCAGGCCAGGTGGCCGTTGGCTCAGATGGAAAAACTCGTTCCGCATCCGCAGCTTGCGACCGCATTCGGATTCTTGATCTGAAACGACTGGCCGAGCAGGTTGTCGACGAAGTCGATCTCTGAGCCGCCCATATAGACGAGCGACAGGCTGTCGATCAGCACCTTGGCGTCGTTCTTCTCCAGCACCAGATCGTCGTCGTTGGCGCTGTCGACCAGGTCGAACTTATAGGAGAATCCCGAGCAGCCGCCGCCTTCGACGGACACCCGCATCGCGTTGTTGTGACTGTCCGAACGAAGGATCGTGGCGATCCGCTTTGCAGCAGCGTCCGAAAGGGTCACGGTTTCTTGCGTCATATCTGCCTCCTGCCGGGGTCAAGAACCGGAGAGATTTGATTGTCATTTGCAGCTCCGCCTCGGCCAACGCCGGAGGTCGTTTCAACCCCCGCGGCCAAGCCGTTGCTTTCGCTTGCGGAATCGGTCGATGCTTGCGCGACGCGTTTCCGTGGCTTTCACTATAGGTATGAAGGCTTCAATGTCCCGTCAATGGGATGACGATTTGGGTGGAAAATGACATTCGACAAAAATGCGCTGGGCTTCGGTTATGGTGAACACGCGCCGTTCGCGTCGAACCCCTGGGCGACGCGCGGCAGGCTCTATCCGGAAGCGTCGAGCGCGACACGTTCGGATTTCCAGCGCGATCGCGATCGCATCGTCCACACGACGGCCTTTCGCCGGCTGAAGCACAAGACACAGGTCTTCATCGCTGCCGACGGCGACCACTATCGGACGCGGCTGACGCACACGATCGAAGTGGCGCAGATCGCCCGCGCCCTGGCGCGTGCCCTCAAGCTCGACGAGGACCTCGCCGAAGGCGTCGCCCTCGTTCACGATTTCGGTCACACGCCGTTCGGCCATACGGGCGAGGACGCCCTGCACGAGATGCTGAAGCCCCATGGCGGCTTCGACCACAATGCCCAGTCGCTGCGCATCGTCACCAAACTCGAGCGGCGCTACGCCGAGTTCGACGGGCTGAACCTGACCTGGGAGAGTCTTGAGGGGCTGGTCAAACACAATGGGCCGTTGCTCACGCCCGACGGGCAGGGCACGCGTGGACCGGTCCCTCAGCCGATCCTGGACTACTGTGCTCTTCACGATCTGGAACTGGCGAGTTACGCGAGCCTGGAGGCGCAGGTCGCGGCCATCGCCGACGATATCGCCTACAACACCCATGATATCGATGACGGCCTGCGGGCCGGCTACCTGACCTTCGAAATGCTGGAAGACGTGCCGTTCCTTGCCCGTCTGATGCGCGAGGTTCACGATCGCTATCCCGGTCTTGAAAGCAGCCGCTTCACGCACGAAATCATGCGCCGTCAGATCACGGCAATGGTCGAGGACGTGATCGGCGTCGCCCAGCAGCGTATCGCGGACATTCGCCCCGAGAGCGTAGCCGAGGTACGTCAGGCGGGTACGGTCATGGCGACGTTCTCCGAGGAGATGAGCGAGACGGACAAGCAGATCAAGCGTCTGCTGATGACCCGGATCTATCGCCACCCGGAAGTGATGCGGGTGCGGGAAGGTGCGGCGTCGATCGTCTGCGATCTCTATCATGCCTTCATGGACGACCCACAATTGATGCGGGAGCACTATTGGATCGATCAGATCTCGGGCATGGCCGAACCGGCGAGGGCCCGTCATGTCGGCGACTATCTGGCCGGCATGACCGATACCTTCGCGATCAGCGTGCACAAGCGCTTGTTTGACCACACGCCGGATTTGCGGTAGGGACGCCCCGCCCGGAGGCTTACGGTTCAAGCGAACCGAGCCTCCTTTTTGAGTTTTGCGCCGGCCACATGTGGTCGGGAAAAGCGGACGGATCAGATGAATCTCTTCACGGACTTCGAATCAAGAATTAAGGACATTCTCGAAACGCTTGACAGCGTTCGAGAAAAGCGATCCGAGCTTGACTTCGGCCGTGTCAATGTCGAGCCGCCGCGCGATCCAAGCCACGGTGATGTCGCGACCAATGCCGCCATGGTACTGGCCAAGCCCCTCGGCCTGAACCCGCGGGCGCTCGCTGAACTCATCGTTGAGAAGCTCAAGCAGGATCCGGAAGTCACCGAAGTGACCGTTGCCGGTCCGGGCTTCATCAACGTCCGGCTTTCCGTTTCCTATTGGCAGAAGCTGCTGTCGAACATGGTGCGCACCGGCCCCGACTATGGTCGCAGCACCGTCGGTTCGGGCCGCAAGGTCAACGTCGAATATGTCTCGGCCAACCCGACGGGGCCGATGCATGTCGGCCATTGCCGCGGCGCCGTGGTCGGCGACGCGCTTGCCAACCTTTTGGCCTTTGCCGGTTATGCGGTGACCAAGGAATACTACATCAACGACGCCGGGTCGCAGATCGACGTTCTCGCACGTTCTGCCTTCATGCGGTATCGCCAGGCGCTTGGTGAAGACATCGGCGAAATCCCGCCGGGTCTTTATCCGGGTGATTATCTCGTTCCGGTTGGCGAAGCGCTCGCCGATGAATTCGGCACGAGCCTGCGCCTGATGCCCGAAGACAAGTGGATGCCGCTCGTCAAGGACCGGACGATCGATGCCATGATGGTGATGATCCGAGAGGATCTCGCGGCGTTGAACGTCACTCACGACGTCTTCTTCTCCGAACGCACGCTTCACGCCAATGGGGCGGCTGCGATTCGTACGGCAATCAACGACCTGACCTTCAAGGGGCACGTCTACAAGGGTACCTTGCCGCCGCCGAAGGGGCAGCTCCCGGAGGATTGGGAAGATCGCGAGCAGACGCTGTTCCGCTCGACGGAGGTCGGTGACGATATCGACCGGCCGCTGATCAAGTCGGATGGAAGCTACACCTACTTCGCCGCTGACGTTGCCTACTTCAAGGACAAGTTCGACCGCGGCTTCGACGAGATGATCTATGTGCTGGGCGCCGACCATGGCGGTTACGTCAAGCGGCTTGAGGCGCTGGCACGCGCCGTGTCAGGCGGTTCGTCGAAACTTACGGTTCTGCTCTGCCAACTGGTGAAGCTCTTCCGCGACGGTGAGCCGGTGAAGATGTCGAAGCGCTCCGGCGATTTCGTCACGCTGCGCGAAGTCGTCGATGAAGTCGGCCGTGATCCGGTTCGTTTCATGATGATCTACCGGAAGAATTCCGAGCCGCTCGACTTCGACTTTGCCAAGGTTACAGAACAGTCCAAGGATAATCCGGTCTTTTACGTGCAGTATGCGCATGCGCGTTGCCGGTCTGTGTTCCGCCAGGCGGCGGACGCGTTCCCGGATCTGGACATCGAATCGCTTGATTTCGCCGGTGCGGTTCAGGGGCAGATCGAGGATCCGACGGAGCTTCAGCTCGTTGCCAAGCTCGCAGAATATCCGCGCGTGATCGAGGCCGCGGCACTGGCTCAGGAGCCGCATCGTATCGCGTTTTACCTGTACGATCTTGCCGCTGCCTTCCACGGACACTGGAACAAAGGTAAAGAGAATCCGGAATTACGTTTTGTTAACGATAAAAATAGACAATTAAGTACTGCCAGACTCGGGCTGGTGCATGCTGTCGCTTCGGTATTGAAGTCCGGCCTGTCTATTACAGGCACCTCCGCACCGGAGGAAATGCGATAAGTATTGTCACCATTTTCCCACAATGCACTGGCACATAAATACAGGCAATTGTGAGTGGAGAGCATGGCAGACAAACAATTCGCACGAAGCGGGCCGGCTGAATTCGATGTATTGGCAGACGATGATCCGTTGGCCGAACTCGCCCGGATCGTCGGTTACGATGCCCGTCCGGCCGTACAGCAATTGCAAGAGTTGCAGCGACATCAGGAGGCGGTCCGTCAGGAACCCGCCTTCGATCTCGAAGACGAACTCCTTCGCGCTTTCGACAGCTACGATGCACCCCGTGCTGGGCAGCAGCCTGTTGTGGAGCCGGCTTCGGCGCCGCAGCCGGTCGAAGAGGCCCGGATCGAGCCGGTAGCCGAATTCGCGGAAGAGTACGAGGCGCCGATATTCCGTCAGCCCGAGCCGGTCGCAGCACCGGCCGCTGTCGCCGAAGAGGAACCGGAGCAGGTTGTCGAAGTGCAGTCGTTCTCGGCCGCCCCTCAGGGTGCCGAAGTCGATAGCACGGAATTCGTCGCCGATGAGCCGGCGTTCGATCTGGAGCGCGAGCTCGAACTGTCGCTCGGCGAAGCCGATCTGTTGCCGTTCGAAGAAGAGCCGGTATCTGAGGCGAAGGAACAGGTAGTCGACGACTGGCAGGCACCGGCCGCAGAATTGTCGACGGCTTGGTCCGAGCCCGCTGCTGTCCCCGAGCCGTTCCCGATTTACGACGAGCCGAGCCTTGAGGTTGCCAACCTTGACGTTGCCAACCTTGACGTCGCTCCGGAGGAGCGCGTGGACGAGGCCGTATACGTGAGCGAGACAATCCCGGAAGAGCCCGCGGGCCATGACATTGCCCGGGACGATCTCCTTGCGGATATCGAGCGCTTCCCGGTTCCGCCGGTGACCGCCGTGGTTGCCGCTGCCGTGCAGTCTCATCCTGCCCTTCACGCCACGCAACAGCCGGTCGTTGCTCCCGCAGCCGCCCCGGTAAACACGGTTGCGCCGCCGGCGAAGAAGAGCCCCTATCCCTTTACGCCGACCTTCAGCCGGGCGACGCCTGTTGCTTCGCCCTCGGGCGCCAGCCAGCAGCGCGCCTTCGCCGGTCCGCTCGTGACGCAGGCAGCGCCTGTTGCGGCACCCGCAGCTGCCGCAGTCGCCACGCCTGCCGTTACGCCGGTTGTCGAGGCTGCCCAGCCGGTCCAGCCGGTCCAGCCCGTTGCAGAACCGGAGAACGAGCCGGGCTTCGACATCGAGAACTTCGAAATGGAGCTCTCCGATGCCGCACTGAAGCTCGATCTTGCGGACCTCGGACCGACCGAACCGATTGCCGTTGCACCTGCGGTCGTGCCGCAGGCTGCTGCGCAGCCGGTCATCGAGGCGGTTGCTCCGCAGCGTGAACCGGAACGTTCCGTCGAAACCTTCGTGGCTCCGGCCCCGGTGGAGCAGCAGGACGTGCAGCCTGAAAGCACGCTGCCCTTCGATCCCTCGATGATCGCCGAAGCCGAGAATGGCGTTGCGCCGATCGCCGACATGGATGTGCCGCAGCTGCCGGTCATCGAAACGGAAAAGCCGGTCGCCTATCCGGCAGACTACGATCTCGATATCGATGCGGAAATGGCGCAGCTGTTCGGCACGCCGGCTCCGGCCGCCAAGGATCCCCGTCCGGCCGCGGTTGAAAAGGCCGAAGTGGCTCGTCCGACCCCGGCAGCAAATGCAAATCCGTCGTTCGGAGGCGGCGCGCTCGACGATTTCGACGAATTCGAAAAGGCGATGGAAGAGGACTTCCGCCGCTCCATAACCGAACGGAAGTCCCCGACGCGTGATGCCGAGCGGGTTTCCCCGGTGCAGAGCCAGGACGATGCGGGCGACTATCGCGACTACGGCTCGGGTCGGCGGTCGCAGCGCACGATGCTGCTCGCGGCAAGCGTTGCTGGCGTCATCATTCTCGGTGGTGCGGCTGTCTACGCCTGGATGGGCGGCAGTGGTGCGGTAACCTCTGCCGAGGGTCCCAAGATCATTCTCGCCGACAAGGGACCGGTTAAGGTCGTGCCGGAAGAAAAGGGCGGCAAGACCGTACCGAACCAGGACAAGGCCGTTTACGATCGCGTCGCTGGAGCCCAAGCCGGAGCGCCGCAGCAGGAAGCATTGGTTTCTTCGACCGAAGAGCCGATGGACGTCGTTCAGAAGACGCTGACGCCGGAAACGCTGCCGCTCGAAGGCAGCGACGACTCGGACGGCCTGCAGGCCAACCTGCCGGCGGATGACGAGGACGGCGCTCGCTTGCTGCCGGATGGCGGCGCCCAGACTGCCGCTCAGGAAGAAGACAAGGCACCGGCCGTCGCACCGCGCAAGGTGCGCACGATGATCGTCAAGCCGGATGGCACGCTGGTTGCTCGTGAAGAGCCGGTTGCCGCACCCGCGACCGATGTCGCCGGCGCGACGCAGCCGCTGCCGGAAGCGCCCTCGAAGGAAGTCGCTTCGGCTGATGTCACTGCTGCCGGTCAGGCATCGGCCAATGTCGATCAGGTGGCGCTTGCCGCAACGGGCAATGCCGATATCGAACAGGTTCCGGTTCGCAGCGTGACGACGACGGCAACAGGCGAAAAGGCGCCGACGCCGCAGGCGCGTCCGGTCGAGCAGCCGGCTAAAGTTGCCGGCACTGCTACCGAGCGCGGCAACATGCGTCCGGCCGAAGAGCAGGCGGTTGCCACTGCAGAAGCCCAGCCGGCGCAGCAGGTTGCAACCGCATCGGTTCCGACCGGCGGATACTTCATCCAGGTCGCATCCTTGCCGTCCGAAGCCGAAGCACAGAAGTCCTACAACAGCCTTTCCAGCAAGTTCGGCAGCGTCATTGGCGGCCGTGGCGTCGATATCCGCAAGGCGGAGATCGCCGGCAAGGGCACCTACTATCGCGTCCGCATCCCGGCCGGCTCCAAGGAAGAGGCAAATGCCCTGTGCTCCAAGTACAAGGGCGCTGGCGGAAGCTGCCTGGTGACCAAGTAAGTCGGGCACAACGGATAGAGTTGAGGAGGGCGCGGCTCATAGGCCGCGCCCTTCGCATTTCAGGGTTTTCGTTTGCCCCATGGCCTTGTGCATGAACGACGGGGCTTCGTCTTTGTGGCTTCGCGCCGGGCGGCGCCCGCTCTATGCTCTCTCAATGAGCGAATCAAAAGCATTTATCTCGGGCTGCAAGGGCCTTTCTCTTAACGAAGACGAACGCCAGTTCTTTGCCGGCGAGCGGCCATGGGGCTTCATCCTGTTCGGGCGCAATATCGGCGAGGAGCAGCAGATTTCCGATCTGGTGGCGTCACTTCGCGACAGCATCGGCAATCCGAACGCGCCTGTGCTCATCGACCAGGAAGGCGGGCGCGTGCAGCGCATTCGGCCACCGCTCGTCCAGCAATACCCGAATGGCGCGGCGATCGGCGAAATCTATCGCCGCGACCGGGAGCTCGGTCTGCGTGCTGCCTGGCTGATGGGACGCCTCCACGCCTTCGACCTGATGCGCTTCGGCATCACGGTCGATTGTCTGCCGGTGCTCGATGTGCCGGTGCCCGGCAGCCACGACGTCATCGGTAATCGCGCTTATGGTCACGCCCCTGAGGCCGTAACGGCGATCGGCCGCGCGATGGGCGAGGGGTTGAAGGCCGGCGGCATGCTGCCTGTCATGAAGCACATGCCCGGTCACGGCCGCACCTTCGTCGACTCGCACCACAATCTGCCTGTGGTCAGGGCTACTTTCGAAGAGCTTGCCGCCAGCGACTTCCTGCCCTTCGTTGCGATGAAGGACGAGGTGATGGCGATGTCGGCGCACATGGTCTTCACGACGATCGACCCGGACAATCCGGCGACAACCTCGGCGAAGGTGGTGCGCGAGATCATTCGCGGTCACATCGGTTTCGACGGTCTTTTGATGTCGGACGACGTCTCGATGAACGCGCTGGCCGGCGACATGACCACTCGCGCGCGCAACATCATCGCCGCGGGGCTTGATCTCGTCTTGCATTGTCATGGCATAATGGAAGAAATGAAGGCCGTCGCCGACGTGGTGCCGGTTCTCGCCGGCGAGAGCCTGCGTCGGGCGAAGGCTGTCGAAGCGGCGTTCCGGGCGCCTGACGATGCGAGCGAAAGCGATCTACGGACGGAGTTTAACGGCCAGTTCGCGACGGTGTAAGGTAGGCGCGGCCGGCAGGAAAGGATTGGACTGTCAGTGAGCAATGCGGGCGAAAGACAAGGCAAGCCTGCGTCGAAGGCGCCGATGGAGCCCCTGTGGCAGGAAGAGACTTCAGAGCGCGGGCTGCATGAAGAAGCGCTGGTGGTTGATCTTGCCGGTTTCGAAGGCCCGCTCGATCTCCTGCTTCATCTTGCCCGCAGCCAGCGTGTCGATCTTTCGCGCATCTCCGTACTTGCACTCGCCGAGCAATATATCGCCTTCATCGAGCGGGCGCGCAGCATCCGCATCGAGCTTGCCGCCGACTATCTCGTCATGGCGGCATGGCTTGCCTATCTGAAATCGCGCCTGCTGATCCCACAACAGGCGAAGGACGACGGTCCAACGGGCGAGGAAATGGCCTCGGCCCTGGCTTTCCGGCTGAAACGCCTGGAGGCGATGCGTGAGGCGGCAACAAGGCTCATCAATAGAAACCGGCTCGGCCGGGATGTCTTCGTTCGCGGTGCCCCGGAACATATCGTCACCGAGAAGAAGTCCGGCTTCGATGCCTCGCTCTATGATCTCCTGAGCGCCTATGCGAGCCTGCGTCAGCGTCAGGCGATCACGCAGGTGACGATCGAGAAGCGCCATGTGTGGTCGCTCGCCGACGCGCGCCTGATACTGGCGCGCATGATCGGCGGTCTCGACGATTGGACAGCGCTCGATCATTTTCTCATCCGCTACATGACGACGCCGAAGGAGCGGGCAACGGCGATCGCCAGTTCCTTCGCAGCTTCGCTCGAGATGGTTCGCGAGGGCCGGCTGGAGATCCGCCAGGAAGAGGCCTTTGCGCCCATCTATCTTCGGCGCGGACCGAACCCGATCGATGCGGAGACGCTTGCCGAAATGGAGGCAGCCCGTGGCTGAAGCCCAAAAGTACGTGCCCGAAGCTTCCGACGAGGACGATGAGATCGGAGCGACGCCGACCTTCGATCCTCGGATGGAGCAGGAAGCCGAGCGGATCGCGGAAGCCCTGGTGTTTGCTTCGGCGCAGCCGGTGTCGGAGACCTATATCGAAAGTCGCCTGCCGCGTGGTGCCGATGTCGGTCGCATCATGATGCGGCTGAAGGCGCTCTACGCGACGCGCGGCGTCAACCTGGTTCAGGTCGCCGACCATTGGGCTTTCCGCACGGCAGCCGATCTCTCCTTCGTCGTGCAGACCGACGAACAGGAGGTCCGCAAGCTCTCGCGCGCTGCGCTCGAAGTTCTTTCCATCATTGCCTACCACCAGCCGGTGACCCGCGCGGAGATCGAGGATATCCGCGGGGTTCAGACGTCGAAGGGCACGCTCGACGTGCTGATGGAAGCGGGCTGGGTCCGCTTCAGGGGACGCCGGCGCACGCCGGGCCGGCCGGTCACCTTCGGCACCACCCGCGATTTTCTCGATCACTTCGGTCTCGAAGAACTGCGCGACCTGCCGGGTATCGAGGAGCTGAAGGGGGCGGGGCTGCTTTCCGGCCGCGTGCCGTCCAATCTCAATATTCCCGTTCCGGTAGGCGAAGACGAACTTGCCGAGAACGAAGACCCCATCACCCAGCTGGACCTTGAAGAACTGGGGCTCTTGACACCGAAGGGCGAAGAAGCTGATTAAAACCTGAATGGGGATATCGGCTTTCCCTGGCGCCCGGCCGTTTCAGCGGGCGCGACTGGTGTCAAGGAATGCAAGCATGGTTTCAGATCCGCAGGACGCTCCCGTCATGACAACGCGACGGACGGCGGGTGTATCCTTCGCGGCGAGCCTGGCCTTCGAAGATATTCATCACAGCTATCACGCCAAGGAAACGATCAAGGGCGTCAGCCTGGCGGCCAAGGCCGGCGAGGTCCTTTGCCTGCTCGGTCCGTCTGGGTCCGGCAAGACGACCTTGCTGCGTATCGCCGCAGGGATCGAGAAGCAGAGCACGGGACGCCTTCTGCTCAATGGCCAGGAGATTTCCGGCCCCACGGTTTTCCTGCCGCCCGAAAAACGCGGTGTCGGGCTGATGTTCCAGGATTTCGCGCTCTTCCCGCACATGTCCATTCGCGACAACGTCCGCTTTGGCCTGACGGCGATTCCAAAGAAGGAAGCCCTGAACCAGGCGGACGCGGCACTCGAGCGTGTGGGGCTCTCCCACTACGCTAACCAGTACCCGCACGTGCTTTCCGGCGGCGAGCAGCAGCGTGTGGCGCTGGCGCGCGCGCTTGCGCCGCGTCCTGCCGTGCTTCTGATGGATGAACCGTTTTCCGGCCTCGACTCGCGTCTGAAGGATTCGATCCGCGCCGATACGCTCGCTATCCTCAGAGAGACCCGGGCGACGGCGATCGTCGTCACCCACGATGCGGAAGAAGCGATGCGCATGGCCGATCGAATTGCGCTGCTGCAAGACGGACGGTTGGTCCAGGTTGGTACGGCAGATGAGCTTTACCGCCACCCGAGAAACCTCTTTGCGGCCGGTTTCTTCTCGGAAATCAACGTGTTCAATGCGCAGGTTCGCAATGGCCGCGTCGATACGCCGGTCGGCACCGTAGCGGCCGGGCGCCACGGCGAAGGGGAGCGCGTTTCGGTCGCGGTGCGGCTTTCCGGGGTGCGCGTCGGCGAGGAGAATGGCGACACGCCTGCGCGCATCCTTTCCCGCCGGTTCATCGGTGTGGTGGAGTTGTTGGAACTGGCCGTGCCGGGCTGCGAGGACATTGTGCGCGCCCGTATCCGCGCGGACCAATTGCCGCAAGGATTGCGTGACGTAATGCTTTCGGTTAACGAGCGGGATATATTGCTGTTTGAAAAAGACGCATCAACGTCTTAGGGTCGATCGCAAGGCGCGATTGTCCGTGGCACGCCTGAAATTTGACATGTGGCAGGCTCTTAATTTTGATGAGAGCCTCAAGGGAGTAAGAGCATGGGGTCCTTAAGCATCTGGCACTGGCTAATCTTTTTGGCGGTGGTCCTGCTATTGTTCGGCCGTGGCAAGATTCCGGAATTGATGGGCGACGTTGCCAAAGGCATCAAGAACTTCAAGAAGGGCATGAGCGAGGACGACGCCGGTTCGGCTGACAAGACGATCGACAACAAGACGGTCGACCACAAGTCAGACGAAGTTCGCTAACGATCAAGCGTCCGTAGGGCCCGGCTGGCATTGATGCCAGGCGGGCTGGATCATGGATTTGCAGGACATATCAAATGCTTGATATCGGCTGGACCGAGCTTGTCGTCATTGCAATCGTTCTCATTGTCGTTGTCGGGCCGAAGGATCTGCCGCCGATGCTGCGGGCATTCGGGCGCATGACCACGAAATTGCGTGGCATGGCCTCCGAGTTCCGTCAGCAGTTCGATGAAGCGTTGCGCGAAGCGGATCTGGACGACGTCCGAAAAACGATCAGCGATGCGCAAAGTCTCAACCCGGCCAATGCGCTCAGGGATGCGATGAATCCGCTTCGCCAGATCGGCAACGATATCAAATCGGACCTGCAGAAGGCTGCGACGCCTGACAAGCCCGCCACGACGGGTACCACCGAGCCCGCGACTGCGGAGCCGGTCATGGCCGCTCCGGTAGCTGTCGCGGAAGCGAAGCCCGCAGATGCGGTCGCCGCTGCGGCCGTAGGCTCTGCCACTCGTCAGCTCGAGCGCGCCGAGGTGGCCGTCCCGGCTGAAAAGCCCAAGCGGATGCCAAAGGCGAAGGCCGATCCGGCACCGGTGGCAAAGAAATCCGCAACGCCAAAGGCGGCTGCGCCCAAAACTCCGGCAAAGGCACCCGCAAAGGCGGTGGCCGAGAAGAAGTCGTCGAAGCCCGCTGCAGCCGAGCCGGCTACCAAGACGTCCAAGCCGCGCGCCAGCACGCGCAAGAAAGGTGAAGCATGAGCGGCGATATCGAGGATCGGCCGCAGCCGCTGATCGAGCATCTGATCGAATTGCGCAGACGCCTGATGTGGGCCGTCGGCGCGTTCTTCATGGCGTTCCTCGTCTGCTTCTACTTTGCCAAGGGCCTCTTCAACCTCTTGGTGCTGCCGTTCAAATGGGCAGTGGGCTGGGCCGGCCTGAACCATCGCAATGTCGAGCTGATTTATACGGCCCCGCAGGAATTCTTCTTTACCCAGATCAAGGTGGCGATGTTCGGCGCTATGGTCATCGCCTTTCCCGTGATCGCCGCGCAGATCTACAAGTTTGTCGCCCCAGGCCTCTACAAGAACGAACGCGCTGCCTTCCTGCCATTCCTGGTCGCGTCGCCGATACTGTTCCTCATGGGGGGCGCCCTGGTCTATTTCTTCTTCACGCCCATGGTCATGTGGTTCTTTCTGGCCATGGAGCAGGGCGGCGGCGAAGGGCAGGTGGCAATCCAGCTCCTGCCAAAGGTATCGGAATACCTGAGTCTGATCATGTCGCTGGTCTTCGCTTTCGGCCTCGTCTTCCAGTTGCCGGTGGTGACGACGTTGCTTGCGCGCGTCGGCCTCGTCACGTCCCAGGGCCTCAAGGATAAGCGAAAGTACGCGATCGTCATTGCGTTCTTCGTCGCAGCCATCTTGACGCCGCCCGATCCCGTTTCCCAGATCGGCCTTGCACTGCCAGCCATCCTTCTCTACGAAATTTCGATCTATACGGCGCGACTCATCGAAAGACAGCGGGCAGCGGACGCGCTCAAGAGCGAAGTTGCCGAGTCGCAGGAAGGATCTTCCGGAGAGGTCGGCCCCGCCAAGGGCTGAGCATTCGAGATTTCGCGCCGTGAGTTGACCAACGCGTGGAACGACAATGCTTGATATTAAATGGATCCGTGAAAATGCCGAGATGCTGGACGCCGCCCTGGTGAAGCGGGGCGCGGAGCCTTTGTCGGCGTCGCTGATCGCCCTCGACGAACGCCGCCGCACGGTCCTCCAGTCCCTGCAGGACATGCAATCGCGCCGCAATGCCGCGTCCAAGGACATCGGCGCGGCGATGGCGCAGAAAAACGCCGAGCTTGCCGAAAAACTGAAGGCCGAGGTGGCCGAACTCAAGAATGCCATGCCGGCGCTTGAGGAAGACAGCCGCAAGGTGGAAGCAGAGCTCAACGACGCGCTCTCCCGCATTCCGAACATCCCGCTCGAGGACGTTCCGGTCGGCGAAGATGAGACCGGCAACGTCGTCAAGCGCGTGGTCGGCAACAAGCCCACCTGGAATCACCAGCCGCGCGAGCATTTCGAGATCGGCGAGGCGCTCGGCCTCATGGATTTCGAAGGGGCTGCCCGCATTTCCGGCTCGCGCTTCACGATCCTCAAGGGACAATTGGCGCGGCTCGAGCGTGCGCTCGGCCAGTTCATGCTCGACCTGCACACCCAGGAGCACGGCTACACCGAAGTGCATCCGCCGCTCCTCGTGCGTGACGACGCGATGTACGGTACCGGCCAGCTGCCGAAATTTGCCGAAGACCTGTTCCGCACGACGGACGGTCGCTGGCTGATCCCGACTGCGGAAGTGCCGCTCACCAACATCGTTCGCGAGCAGATCCTCGAAGGCGAAAAGCTGCCGCTGCGCTTCACCGCGCTGACGCCGTCCTTCCGCTCGGAGGCGGGTTCGGCCGGTCGCGACACCCGCGGCATGCTGCGCCAGCACCAGTTCAACAAGGTCGAACTGGTTTCGATCACCGATGCCGAAACTTCGGTCGAAGAGCACGAGCGCATGACGGCCTGTGCGGAAGAGGTGCTGAAGCGCCTGGGTCTGCACTACCGGGTGATGACGCTCTGCACCGGCGACATGGGCTTCGGTGCGCGCAAGACTTACGACCTGGAGGTCTGGCTGCCGGGGCAGGACACCTACCGCGAGATTTCGTCCTGCTCGGTCTGCGGCGATTTCCAGGCCCGCCGGATGAATGCCCGCTACCGCACCAAGGAAGACAAGGGCACGCGCTTCGTTCATTCGTTGAACGGTTCCGGTGTCGCCGTCGGGCGCGCGCTGATCGCCGTCATCGAAAACTATCTGAATGAAGACGGCTCGGTATCGGTGCCGGATGTGCTGGTGCCCTACATGAGCGGCCAGAAGCGCATCGAGAAGGCCGTCTGAGCGGACGTCAAGGGAAGGACGGCAACCATGCGGATCCTGCTGACAAACGATGACGGCATTCACGCTGAAGGTCTCGCTGTGCTCGAAAGGGTTGCCAGGACGATCTCGGACGATGTCTGGGTCGTGGCACCCGAAGCGGACCAGAGCGGCTTGGCGCATTCTCTGACCCTGTCGGAGCCGCTGCGGCTTCGGCAGATCGCAGAAAAGCGCTTTGCCCTTCGGGGCACGCCGACGGATTGTGTCATCATGGCGGTTCGCAAGGTGCTGGATCGCAAGCCTGATCTCGTGCTCTCCGGCGTCAACATCGGTGCCAACATGGCCGACGACGTGACCTATTCCGGCACGGTGGCGGGCGCTATCGAGGGCACGTTGCAGGGTGTTCGCGCGATCGCGCTCAGCCAAGCCTATCACCACGCCGTCGGCAAGTCTGTGCCTTGGGATGTGGTGGAGACACACGCCCCGGGCCTGATCCGCAAAATGATGGCCGTGGACCTGCCCGATGGCACGTTCCTCAACGTCAATTTCCCGAACTGCTCAGCCGACACAGTTGCCGGGATCGAGGTAACGTCGCAAGGCAAGCTCGACTTTGGCCTGTCGATCGATGAGCGGACGGACGGCCGTGGTTTTCCCTACTTCTGGCTGCGCTTCGGCGAGCGGTTCGGCGATTTTCGCGCCGGAACCGACATTCACGCTCTGCGCGAGAATCACATCTCGGTGACGCCGCTCAAGCTCGACTTGACGGACTATAGCGTCCAGGACCGTCTGATGCGGGCTTTGAACGAAGGGGCTCATTGATTGAGCGCGCGCGTTTCGGAACAGGAAGGCTTTGCCAAGATGGTGCTACGGCTGCGCGCCGCCGGCATCATCAATCATGACCTCCTCAAGGCGGTCGAGCAGACCGCGCGCGGCCAGTTCGCACCCCCGCAATATCAGGCCGAGGCCTACTCGCAGCGGACGATTCCGCTCGAGTGCGGCTCGTTCATGGAAGGCTATGATTTTGCGGTGCGGTTGCTGCATTGTCTGAACCTGAAGACAGGACAGCGCATCCTCGAGGTCGGTACCGGCAGCGGCTTTACCGCAGCTGTGATGGGGCGGGTGGCTGAACGCGTCCTGACGATCGACCGCTATCAGACACTCGTCGGTACGGCGCAGAAAAACCTTGAGAAATCAGGCGTTCGCAACGTGATCGTTCGCCATGCCGATGGCAGCGCCGGGGTGCCGGGCGAGGGTACGTTCGACCGCATCCTGATCACCGCTGCCTTCAATAGCCTGCCGCGCATGTTTTCCGATCATCTCGTCTCAGGCGGAACCTTGGTGGTGCCGATCATGATGAGTGAGACTCATTGCCGGGTCGTTCGGGTCAACCGAACGGGAAGCCGCTTCGATCGCGAGGATCTGTTTGATGCGCCTTACCTTCCGATCGTGCCGCAGCTCGCGTCGTTCCTGTGATACGGCCGCTGCCGAACATCTCCGCCGGCACTTTGGTGCGTTAAGGAATTCTTAACCGCGTCCAGCCTCGCGCAAGCTTCGCGCCATACCCCTCCAGTGCACGATAGGTTCCGCCCGCGAGTCGTCGCTCTTGCACGACTGGGATGTTGTTGCCGGATCGTGAGATTGACGGAGACGGCAAATGCAGATCGCGAACAGGCTGACGGCCGCAGCATCGGGCGACGGGCTGAATAATCTTGCAGGGCGCAACGCCGGCCAGGCGAATTCCGCCGGCAAGGACGAACAGTCCGCACAGGCGCTCGCGGCGAGTCTCTTCGACCCCACTCCGCGCATCTCGCTTTCCGCCGATGCTCTGCTCTATCTCAGCCAGACGAAGAAGGCATCGGACGGACAGCCGGCGCTCAGCCGCGACGAGTGGAACAACCGCCTGTCTCCGCAGCTGGCGTTGCGCGAATACCAGGCCTTCGGCAAATTTCTCGATGCCGGGGATCATGAGGGCTACTACAAGAACTTCATCGACTACTACGACAGCCTTCGTCCCGAAGATCAGGACAGCCTGCGCTATTTTGGGACGCGTGAAGCCGCCGTCGCCGGTCTGCGGTCGCTTGAATATGAACAGGCGAGCGGCGCCGACGGCGATACCACGTTCCAGACGCTGGTGAGTGTCCTGCTTGAAGAAGACAAGACCGCTCAGTCCGAAACCCCCGTCCGTCCCGAGGGGCGTCCGATTTTTGCCTGGGATCTGACAAGCATCAGCTATGAAGATGAACCAACGGAGCGGCATTCCGTTTCGGAAATCGAGCGTCTCTATTCCGAACTGAGCTAGGTTCTCGCGATTGCCGCACGCGGGGCTTCTGCGCCCGCGAAGCGTGGCGGGACGCTCACGGCGTGCGGCCAGGCCGATCGGCATTCTCAGATGGCCGGCCGGACCTATGGTTAGCGTTTCGTCAAATTAGTCCTTTGGTGGTGCTGACCTTAACCGGGCGGTAACTCTAATACGCTTTAATCATCCCACATCGAGTTGCGTTCGGAGTGGGTAAGCGTCATGCGTCAGTTTGTATCTCCCGGGGTTGGAAAGTCCACGATCCGCCTGTGCGTGGCGGTCCTGCTAGCAGGCGCCGCAACGGGCTGCAGTTCGGATGCCAGCCGATTTGACGGCCTGTTCTCCCGGTCGGACAACATCACCACAAATTCAATTCCGCGCGATGCGACGCCGGTTCCGCGTGGCGACGTGGCTGTCGGCCAGATGGCGGCAGCTTCTCCGGCGGATAACGGTGCTCTCGGCCAACCCTATCCGACTGCAAGCGCGCAGGGTGGCTATGATCCAGTGAATACCGCTTCCACTCCGGTATCGGCTGCCCGTGGGGCGTCAACGCCGATCTCCGTCCAGCGCACGACCCTGGCCGATCCGAGCGCGACGACGCGTCAGCGCCCAGAAGCGCAGCCGTTCCCCGCTGCTCGTCAGCAGGCGGCAATCGCGACGCAGCAGACGCTGCCGGCGGCCGTCAACGAAACCGCAAGCAAGAGCGGCTGGACGACGCAGAATGCCCCCACGATCATGGTTCGGCCCGGCGACAACGTCGCAGTTCTCTCCAAGCGCTTCGGCGTTCCCGAGAAGGAAATTCTGAAGGCCAACGGTCTGCAATCGGCTGCTCAGGTCGAAACCGGCCAGCGTCTGGTCATCCCGACCTTTGGTTCCGTCGGTAGCCCTGCGAAGGGGGCGGCGACCAACTCGATCGCCGGTCTCGATGGTAGCAAGCGCCAGCCTTCGCCCTTGCCCAACGATCAGCGCGACGTCGCAATCCTGCCGGGCTCCGCCCAGTCTCGCGACAAGAACGCTGGCAAGACGGATGTCGTTGCCGGCAAGCCGGCGACGAACGGCGAAGGCAGTGGCGGTGGCACCTACACCGTGAAGCCCGGCGACTCGCTCAATCGCATTGCCAAGACGACGGGCGTGTCTGTCGCAGCCCTCAAGCAGGCGAACGGTCTGAGCGCAGAATCGATCCGCGTCGGCCAGACGCTGCAGCTGCCGGGTGCGGCGGGTGCCGCGCCGGACCAGGTCAAAACCGCATCGGTTCCGAGCAAGAAGACTGAGCAGCCGCAGGTTGCCTCACTCGAAAAAGGTAAACCGGCAGAATACCAGCCGCCGGCCGCCAAGCAGAGCGTTACGGACGTTGCTGCGCTCAAGGCGGATGTCGATGAGGACTCGCCGAAGTCGACTGGGATCAGCAAGTATCGCTGGCCTGTTCGCGGCGCAGTGGTTGCCGGCTACGGCGCCAACGTCGACGGCAACCGCAACGACGGCATCAACATCTCGGTGCCTGAGGGCACGCCGATCAAGGCGGCCGAGAACGGCGTCGTCATCTACTCGGGCAGCAGCCTGAAGGAACTCGGCAACGCTGTCCTGGTTCGCCATGACGATGGCACGGTCACGGTCTACGGCAACGCTTCCGAACTCAAGGTTCAGCGTGGCCAGAAGGTACAGCGCGGCCAGACGCTCGCGGCTTCCGGCATGACGGGTCGCGCCAGCCAGCCGCAGGTGCACTTCGAGGTGCGCAAGAATGCGACCGCGGTGAACCCTTCGACTTTCCTCGAATAGTCCGGTCTCCGGGTCTGACTGGATCTACTGCATGTCTCCTTAAATCGAGCTCGATTTAAAGACAAAGACATGCAGAAAATCAAAGTGCTACAGCGACCTTTGCGCGTCTGATAAGACGCGCGGCGCTGTAGGAAGCGTAAGAATCAGATACCGCCCGCCGGATTTCGGCGGGCGGTATTTTTTTGTCCATGGTCGAGCAGATTTGGCCAGCGATCCGATCGCTAGGCCCATGCGTCCAGTCGATGGCGCATGCGTCCGGCAAGATCCTGAATGAATTGCCAGGCGACGCGGCCGGACCTTGCGCCGCGGGTCGTCGCCCATTCGAGCGCTTCCGCATGCAGGGTCTCGGCCTCGACCGCAAAGCCGTAATGCTTTGCATAGCCATCGACCATGGCAAGGTAGTCTTCCTGGCTACATTTGTGGAAGCCAAGCCACAGCCCGAAGCGGTCGGACAGCGACACCTTTTCCTCGACCGCTTCGGAAGGATTGATGGCGGTCGACTGCTCGTTTTCCATCATGTGGCGCGGCAGCAGATGGCGCCGGTTCGATGTCGCGTAGAGCAGCACGTTCGACGGCCGACCTTCGACGCCACCGTCGAGTACGGCCTTCAGCGATTTGTAGGACGTGTCGTCATGATCAAACGACAGGTCGTCGCAGAAGACGATCACGGGCACCGGTGCGGTCTTGAGGATGTCCATCAGGGCGGGCAGGGTGGCGATGTCCTCCCGATGCACCTCGACGAGCTTGACCGCGACGCCGGTATCGCGAGCGACCTGCGCATGCACGGATTTCACCAGCGAAGACTTGCCCATGCCACGGGCGCCCCACAGGAGAACGTTGTTGGCAGGAAAACCTTCGGCGAAGCGCAGCGTGTTGTCGAGCAGGATGTCACGGACGTGATCCACTCCTGATATCAGCGACAACTCGATACGGTTGGGCTTGGCAACCGGCTGCAGGTGATGTGTGGCTGGAGCCCAGACGAAGCATTCGGCGCCGTCCCAGTCATTGCTTGCTGCGGCTGGACCGGCCATGCGCTCGATCGCCGCGGAAAGCTTCTGCATTTCCCTGATGAGAACGTCGATCTTTGCTTCCGGCATATGTCTATCTCCAACAACTGAATCAATCATTTGGTCGCGCTACAATGAAAACGGGGCGCCAGGAACGGCACGCGATTGCCCCGCAATTGCGACGCTACCGTTAATAGACACCCGGTAGCACGCAGGTTTGCGCTGGAAAAGGCCGCAGAGCCCCGTGCGGGGGGTTCTCCTCTTGTCCAAATTGTGTCAGAGGCACAGGAACGGGTAAGGGTGCCGCCGCTTTGCAGAGCGGCCGCGCGCCCCTATATTCCGGCCGATTTGGTGCGGAGGAACCGCCGATATTTGAACTCAAGGAGTGATCGATGTTCATTACCGAAGCTTTTGCGCAGACAGCCGGTGCCCCTTCCACCGGCGGCGCGGACATTCTCATGTCCATCCTGCCGTTCCTGCTGATCTTTGTTGTCATGTATTTCCTGATCATCCGTCCGCAGCGCGCCCAGATGAAGCGCCGCGAGGAGCTGTTGAAGAACATCCGCCGCGGTGATCAGGTGGTGACCGGCGGCGGCATCGTCGGCAAGGTTACGAAGGTCGTCGATGACAACGAACTCGAAGTCGAAATTGCCGAAGGCGTGAAGATCCGCGTCGTTCGCAGCGGCGTATCTGAAGTTCGCGTCAAAGGCGAACCTGTGAAAGAATAAGGGACGCGGACAGCGACCATCCGACGAGCAACTGGAGCGTTTGAGGCATGCGCAGATTTCCGCCGTTGAAACGTATCCTCGTCTGGTTGGTGGCACTCGCCGGCATCGCCTTCGCGTTGCCGAATGTTCTGAGCCGTGAAGAGGCAGCCGGATTACCGTCCTGGATGCCGCATCGCCAGGTGGCCCTCGGCCTTGATCTCCAGGGAGGCTCGCACTTCATGCTGCGGGCCGCGCGCAGCGACATCGTCGCCGAGCGGCTCGAAGCGGTCGCCAGCGAAGTCGGCAAGTCCCTGCGCGATGCCGATATCGCCTATATCGGCCTATCGGGCGAAGGTCAGTCGATTTCGTTCCGGGTTCGGGACCGTGCGCAACTCCCCGCCGCTCGCGATAAGCTGAAGACGCTGACGGCGCCGGTCGATGCTGGCGGATTTGGCTCCGGGTCGATTTCCGAAGTTGTGTTTGACAGCGCCGACGAGGATGAACTCGTCCGTCTGCGCCTGACCGACGAAGGCATCGACTACCGGCTGTCACTGGCCCTTACGCAATCGATCGATGTGGTGCGTCGCCGCGTCGCTGAAGTTGGCGTTCTGGAGCCGCTGATCCAGCGCCGTGGCGAAGATCGGCTCATCGTCCAGGTGCCGGGGCTCGACGACCCGCAACGACTGAAAGATCTGCTCAGCCAAAGCGCACGTCTGACTTTCAGATTGCTGGATACGTCCGTGCCGGTTGAGCGAGCCGTCGATGGCCAGGTGCCAGCGGGCGCAGAAGTCCTCTATTCCTATGACGATCCGCCGGTTCCCTATCTGGTCCAGAAGGAACCATTGCTGGCGGCGGCCAGTTTTGTCGCCGCGCAGCCGGAAGCAGATGCCAGCGCCGATACGGCGTCGGTCGCGGTCAAGCTCGAGGCGGCCGCGCAGCAGCGGGTTACCGCCGTCACGGCGCAGCAGCCGGAGGCGAAGATTGCGATCGTTCTTGATGGCCAGGTTGCCGCAACGCCCAAGCTTTCGGAAGCCGTCAAAGGCGACACGGCGCGCATTTCTGCCGAGCTTCCGGCCGACTCTGCTGCGGATCTCGCCGCTCTCATCAGGACCGGACCGCTCCCAACACCGCTGACTTTCGTCGAGGAGCGGACGGTCGGCCCTGGTGTCGGTGACGACGCGATTGCCTATGGCCTCAAGGCCGGCTTTGTCGCGGCGATCGCCGTCGCCGCCTCGATGATCTTCTTCTACGGCGTTTTCGGTGTCTTTGCCATCATCGCGCTCGCCTTGAATATTGTCTTGATCCTTGCGACGCTTTCCGTGTCGGGGGCGACGCTGACCCTGCCGGGGATTGCCGGCATCATCCTGACGATCGGCGTCGCGGTCGATTCGAACGTGTTGATCTACGAGCGCCTTCGCGAGGAGGTTCGTGGTGGCGAGCCCTTGCTCCGCACGATCAACAACGCCTTCTCTCGCGTCTTCAGCAGCATTTTCGACGCCAACCTGACGATGCTGATCGCCAGCGCCATCCTGTTCTACCTCGGCTCCGGGCCAGTGCGCGGTTTCGCCGTCACTCTCGCGATCGGCAGCGTCACGACGCTTTTCACCGCCTATACGGTGACCCGTCTGATCGTGAAGCGTTGGCTCCGGCAGTGGAAGTCGGAACGCCTGCCGAAGGGCATTCGAACCGGGCGCTTCAGCGATCTGGACATCCGTTTTATGCGGATCCGTAATCCGGTGTTCATCCTGATGGCCGCCTTGTCGGCGGCCTCGGTGCTCCTGCTTGCGGGTATCGGGCTCAATCTGGGTGTGGACTTCAAGGGCGGCTCGATCATCGAGCTGCACTCCAAGGGCGGTCCCGTCGACGTTGCCGACCTCCGCACCCGCCTCGACGAGCTGAACTTTGGCGAGGTCCAGGTCCAGCAACTGGGCTCGGGCGAGGATGTGCTGGTGCGGGTTCCGTCTCAAGAAGCGGGCGACAATGCCGAGCAGACCGCAGCCAGCGTCATCAGGACGGAGCTGGCCGACGAATACGACTTCCGCCGCGTCGAAGTGGTTGGCCCGGTTGTTTCGAGCGAGCTGACGCGCGCGGGAACGCTTGGGCTCGCAATCTCCTTCGTGGCGATCCTGCTCTATGTCTGGCTGCGTTTCGAGTGGCGCTTTGCCGTCGGTGCGATTATCGCAACCGTGCACGACGTGCTGCTGACGATTGGGTTCTTGGTGCTGACGGGCATCGAGTTCAATCTCGGCAGTATCGCCGCCGTTCTCACCATCGTCGGCTACTCGTTGAACGATACAGTTGTGATCTACGATCGCATTCGCGAGAATCTCGGCCGCTATCGCCGCATGCCGCTTTCGGTGCTGATCGATACGTCGATCAACCAGACACTCTCGCGCACGATCCTGACGGCGCTGACGACCATTCTGGCGCTCGCCGCGCTCTATCTCTTCGGCGGCGGCCTCATTCGCTCATTCAGCATCACCATGCTGTTTGGTGTCGTCGCCGGGACGATCTCCTCTATCTATATCGCCGGCCCGATCCTCATCCTCTTCGGGAAGCGGACCGACCACATTCCGGGGGACGAAAACGCGTCCGGCGCGGATACGGGTGCTGCCGGCGCGGCAAAGGGTACAGTTTGAAATGCCCAAGGGTATTGAAATTCGCGAAGCGCATTTTCCGGGCCGCGCACCGATCGATGCCTATGGCAACGGCGGCTTTCGCTTTGCGGACATGTCGCATCGCGGCTCGATCCTGATGCTGCCCTCGGGCGTCTATGCGTGGGACGTGGCCGAAGGCGATCCCCTGGCCGTCGAGAAATTCCTCAGGGTCATCGATGAGGCGAAAGACATCGAAGTGCTGCTGGTCGGCACCGGTAAAGACATTCGCCCGCTGCCCGCCGACCTGAAGGCCGCGCTGCGTGCCGTCAATGTATCGTCGGATCCGATGAGCACCGGGGCTGCGGTTCGCACCTACAATGTGATGCTGGCCGAATCGCGTGCTGTCGCCGTCGCGCTGATCGCTGTCTGATCGGGCATTCGGGGAAGACGACGTGCAAGATATTTCCGCTCAGATCCTGGCCGACCTCAGGGATACGGACCGCGACCGCTATCTCGCCTGCCTGCTTGCCCCCGCCGACAAGCAGCGCTCGCTCGCGGCACTCTATGCGTTCAACGCGGAAATCGCGCGAATTCGCGATCTCGTGCATGAGCCGATTCCAGGCGAAATCCGCATGCAGTGGTGGCGCGATCTCATCGGCAACGATGCAGCCTCCGGTGAGGGGCATCCGCTCGCCGAAGCGCTGCTGCAGTGCATTCGCGAGCACAGGCTGCCGGTCTCGGTCCTGCAGAACATGATCGATGCCCGGATCTTCGATCTCTATGACGACCCCATGGAAGACCGCCCGGCGCTCGAGGGTTATGCCGGCGAGACCGCTTCGGCCTTGATCCAGCTCTCGTCGCTGGTGCTCGACCCGCAGAATGCGGCCAAATCCGCGGAAGCCGCCGGTCACGCCGGTGTGGCGCAGACTGTCGCCGGCCTCCTGATGCTGCTGCCGCTGCATCTGAGACGCGGCCAGGTCTATTTGCCGGCAGAACTGCTGCGCGCGACCGGCCTTGATCGGGAAACGCTTATTGCCGGCAAAGACAGCGACGGTATCGGCCGGGCGATCAGGGCATTTTCTGGGTTCGGGCGGGATCATCTGGCCAAGGCACGGGCTCAGACGGCGGCGATCTCGCCATCGAATTTTCCCGCGTTCGTGCCGCTCGCGCTGGCCGAGCCGATCTTCGATCGCGCCGAGGCGGCTGGCGCCGGACTTTTGAAGGCGCCCATTCGCCCGGCGCAATGGCTACGGCAATGGTGGATGTGGCGTGCCGCTCGGCGTCGTCGCTTCTAGCGCGGCAAGGCAGACGGCTGTAGCGGAGCGGCTGCCCGGTAAAAACCCGATGCGTTCCGCGTCGGCGCGCCCGACGGGACGCCAAATTGGCACAAGCCTCGTAGTCTATAGAAGCGGTTTATCGGCGTCATGCCGAGCGAAGGGGAGCGCCCGCGGATGCTTTGGTTATTGCTCATCGCCGTCATTGTTCTGGCCGGCGCATTCTACATGTGGATGAACGCTCGTGCGGAGCGGGATTGGGACAATCCCGATGCAGGTTCTGCGATGGTGGAATTCGGGCGCGCATTTCCGGATGAAGCGATCCGGGCGCTGCATTCCACCGCGGACCGGAAGGCGATCTTCCTGAGGCTGCACGACGGCAAGGCGGGCTTCATCCAATCGCATGGCACGCACTATGTCTGCCACGTCATCCAGCCTGGAAAGGTCCGGGTGAACAGCTCGGAGACCGGCCGCGGGCTGATCGTGCATTTCCCGGACTTTGCCTATCTGGACAATGCCTTCGAGTTCCAGAACGCCGGCGAGGCGGCGGAAGTTTCTCTCTGGCTGCTCGGCAGCTTCAACCCGAAATCGGAATTCACGCAGCCCGACTCGGAACCGTCCCCTACGGCGCAGGCGAGCGAGTAGCGACATCACAGATCCATTCAAAAGAAACGGCCCGCTGGCGTCATCGCGAGCGGGCCGTTTCGTGTTCTGGTATAATATTCGCCGTCAGGCGGACTTGCCGAGCCATGCGGCGCAATCTGCGAGCGCACGCGACGCCGTTGCCTGCTTCTTGGCAGCGGCCTTTTCCTTGCCACGGAAGCGCTTGGCGCCCTCCGGCTTGGTGATTGCTCCCGGATCGAGCGGCGGGAACAGGCCGAAATTGACGTTCATCGGCTGGAACGAACGTTTGCCCGGCTCATCGTCGGAAACGATGTGCCCGCCGGTGATATGGTTCAGCAGCGCGCCGAAGGCGGTGGTCGCTGGCGGTGCGGCCAAAGTCGCGCCCTTGCGCTCAGCGGCGGCGAAGCGCCCGGCGAGCAGGCCGATGCTGGCGCTCTCCACGTATCCTTCGCAGCCGGTGATCTGACCGGCAAAGCGCAGGCCCGGGCGCGACTTCAGCGTCAGCGTTCGGTCGAGCAGCGTTGGCGAATTGATGTAGGTGTTGCGGTGCAGGCCGCCGAGGCGTGCAAATTCGGCATTCTCCAGGCCCGGGATCATCCGGAAGACTTCCGCCTGGGCGCCGTATTTCAGCTTCGTCTGAAAGCCGACCATATTGTAGAGCGTGCCAAGCGCGTTGTCCTGGCGCAGCTGCACGACGGCATAGGGCTTGACCGTGGGGGTATGGGCGTTGGTGAGGCCCATCGGCTTCATGGGTCCGTAACGTAGAGTCTCGCGGCCGCGTTCGGCCATGACCTCGATCGGCAGGCAGCCATCGAAATAGGGCGTACCTTCCCACTCCTTGAAGCCGGTCTTGTCGCCGGCGACCAGCGCGTCAACGAAGGCGTTGTACTGCTCCTCGGTCATCGGGCAGTTGATGTAGTCCTTGCCGGTGCCGCCGGGGCCGACCTTGTCGTAGCGCGACTGGTACCAGCAGACGTCCATGTCGATCGTCTCGGTGTAGACGATCGGCGCGATGGCGTCGAAGAAGGCGAGCGCATCGGCGCCCGTTTCCGTGCGGATGGCTTCTGCAAGATCGGGTGCCGTCAACGGGCCGGTTGCGATGACCGCGAGGTCCCATTCCCTCGGCGGCAGGCCGGTGATTTCTTCGCGCACGACCGTGATCAGCGGATGGGCGGCAATCGCCGCGCTGACGGCGTCAGAGAAGCCATCACGATCGACGGCAAGCGCGCCGCCGGCCGGAACCTGGTTGGCATCGGCGGATTTCATGATCAACGAGCCGGCAAGGCGCATTTCCGCGTGCAGCACGCCAACCGCATTGCTGGTCGCATCATCCGAGCGGAACGAGTTGGAACAGACGAGTTCGGCGAGACCGTCGGTCTTGTGCGCATCGGTGCCGCGCACGCCGCGCATCTCATGGAGGATGACCGGAACGCCGGCCTCGGCGATCTGCCAGGCAGCCTCCGAACCGGCAAGGCCGCCGCCGACGACATGGATGGGGGAGTGGGAAGAGGTGTCTTTGCTCATGGCCGGCTTCCTATCACGGCTCGCCCCTCGGTTCCAACGCGAATAAACGAAAACGGCGCCCGAAGGCGCCGTCTTGGAAGTCTGGTCGTTCGTTCCGATTAACGGAAAGAACGGGCCGCAATGTTGCGGATGTCGTAGCGGGTGATGCCGATGTCATTGAGAGCGTGGGTCGACAGGTTGCCGAGCTCGCTGACGGTGCGGCGGTAGTTGATCCAGCTTTTTGCGATACGAATCGGGTTCATGGTCTTTTCCTCAAATCAGGTTGTCGCGACAGCCATCTGTCTGCGCCGTTGAGGTTCTTATACGCTTGTCTAATTAGAAGGTGGAGTGCAAAGAAAATGCAGCTGCTATGCATTTGTGCAGTGCGTCGCACCATAGATAGGCACAGCGACCCAGGAGCTTGAAAACGCGGCATCGATTAACGCTTGATTAAAATGCCGATAGTTCCGCGTTAACGCTTTGTGTTGCAAGGGTTTTTAGGGGAAAGCTGCACGCCCCGCGTTGGGCGTCACGGCGAGCGCTCTGCGCAGTAGGCAGGCGGGTAACGCCGCCCTGATGTTGAGGGATCTCGCAAGTGCGAAAGAATGGCGCGGCTGGATGGTCGCGATCCAAAAGAAAACGCCCCCCGGAATGAACCGGAGGGCGTTTACTGGAGGTCGGTCGCGCTTGAAGCGCAGCCTGAATTACTTGATCGCCTGGCGAGCAACGTAGGGGATGTCGCCGCGGCCGATGCCGAGGTCGCTCAGCTCACGGTCGCTCATGCGGCCGAGTTCGTTGCAGGTCTGACGATACTTGCGCCAATTGTTGAAAGAACGTGCGAGGTTCATGATCCTATCCTTTCTAGGGTCGTGTGCCAGCGCTCATCTCTCTTGCTGGCCGTCATCTGATGGTCTGGAATATAATTGTTTTGAGCAGAAGTTACAGAGATAATGCTGCATCGCACCCATGCAGCACGTGCAAGCCTGAGCGCGGCGGACAGATGTCGGATGGCGTTCGAAACGCATCTGCAATCAGGTTCTGATGATTGAAGCTTTCGACCCAAATCGAGGGCCGGAAAACAAACAACGCCCGCTGGGGGAGGAGATCCAGCGAGCGTCGCTTTGTTCTGATCGGCAACCGGGAGGAGGAGTGTCGCCGATCCAAATCGAGGGGCGCTGGGAGGAGGAGTGCGCCGCCCCGATCGATGAGTTGAAGATAGTATGGAGTCGGGCGGAAGGGTAGCGCTGATCCAGAATGGCACCTATGCATCGAGTGCATGGCTGCGAGCGAATACAGAGAAAGTGTGCACGAATATTGTGCAATTGCGCAAAGTCGGAGATTTTCTTGCTGGGGGAGGGCTGAAAACAATAACGCCCGCTGGGGGAGGAGGTCCAGCGAGCGTCATTTGAAGTGATTGGCAACTGGGAGGAGGAGTGTTGCCAATCTGATCGGAGGAGCGTTGGGAGGAGGAGTACGCTCGACCGAATTCTCTCGGGTTTTGCCCGGGCCTTTCTCAGTAAACTGAGGCGGTTGGCCGCTTCCGCCGGCGACCGTCTGGCTTCATGCCGTCGTTCGCCTTTGATGATTTGAATATAGGGGCTTTAAATCGATTTGTGCAGTGCAATATCCGCATGGAAGATATGCGCATCGCGCAAGCCGTTCATCAGTCCCTTTCGGCTCGGGGCCTCAGTCGCGACAGAGCGATTGTGTTTCCGCGCCGATACGTGGTTAGCTGGTGACGCAACGGGATCATTTCAAGCATTGGATTCTTAGGGCTGGGGGCAGGATGTATCGCGCGCGTCTCGAGCGAGACTTCAAACACTGGATCGACAAGGGGCTGCTGCAGGAAGATGCCGCGCGCGCCATGCTTGCCGAGTATGACGGACGCGAGTCGACGTTCCGGGCAGGGCGCGTCCTGCTTATGCTGGCGGCCCTTCTGTTATCCGCATCGATCCTGTTGCTTGTTGCCGCCAATTGGGAGGAACTGCCGCGCCTCGCGCGCGTCGCCGGCATCGTCGCCTTGATCTGGGGCTTCCACTTCGCCGCTGCCTGGCTGATCCAGAATGGCAGGACGACATTTGCCGCCGCGGCGCTGGTTCTGGGCGCGGCGGCCTTTGGCGGCGGCATCGCGCTCATCGGGCAGATGTATCATTTGTCGGGCGATGCGGCGGATGCAGCGCTGCTCTGGTTCGTTGGCGCCTGCCTTTCGGCGCTCGCGTTTCGCTCTGCAGCGATGGCAACGGCCGCTGGCGGGCTCGCTTGGTTCTATTTCGGTACCATGTTGACGGAAAATGGTTTCAGCACGGCTTCTGACTGGCACTTGTGGTCCGTGCCGGTTCTGTCCGTGATCGTCGTTCTTCTGGTCCGCTTCACGGAGGCGGGCAGGGCCCGGCATCTGGCCTATCTGCTCGTCCTTTCCTGGCTCGGCTGGCTTTATCTGGATAGTCCGTCACTTGCTTTCGCGGTCGGCCTCGCAGTCCTCGGCCTTGCGGCCTTTCTGGCGGCGACCCTGCCGGGTTCGCCCGTGCGCCAACTTGCGCTCGAGGCGGGTTCAGCGCCCGCTTTCTATTCCTTCGCGCTCGCCCTGCTTGGTTTCACCGGACTTCAATACGAGGCGGTTGGGGTGACGACGGAGGTCGCGACCGGAACAGGCACGCTGTTGGTTGCGCTCCTGGGCATTGCGCTTGCCGGTGCGCAGAACGGGGCGGTGCGTTATCTCGGTTACATCGCCTTTGCCGGCGAGCTTCTCTATCTCGCCTTCGAAACCTTGGGATCGATGCTTGGCACATCGGGCTTCTTCCTGATTTCGGGCCTGGTCGTCGCGTGCATCGCCTGGCTGGTCATTCGGATCGAGGGGCATATGGCGCGAACGCGCCAGGCGGAGGTTTCTCAATGAACAGTGGTGCATCGACCAGACGTTGGCTGAACCCGCTGCTCGCCGCCCTGCTTGTGGCCGGCGTCCAGACGGCGGCGCTCGGTTACATGATCGAAAGCAGGGCTTCGATCCTCAGAAGCGGGCGGGATGTCCTTCTGAAGACCGTGCCCGTCGATCCGCGCGACCTGCTCAGAGGCGACTACGTGATACTGAGCTATGATATTTCAAGGTTGCAGCCGGAACTGTTCAAAGGTGGACTTCCGACACAATCGGGCGAGGTGATGCTCTATGTTCGGCTGGCGAAGCAGCCAGACGGTTTCTGGACGGCGACAGAAGCGTCGTTCCAGCCGCTGCCGGTGACCGGCGACAGCGTCGTGCTCCGCTCGCTTCCATTCTCCTACTATCCGTCGCCGTCGCCGCTACCCTTGACCGTGGACTATGGCATCGAGCGCTTCTACGTGCCGGAGGGCGAAGGGCGCACATTGGAAGAGGCGCGCAATGCCGAGGCGCTCTCCGTCAACATCCGCGTTGATGGCAAGGGCAGGGCACAGATCCGCGAGATCGCGGTCAACGGCAGCCCGGTCTATGAAGAGCCCCTTTATTGAGGCTCCGCGAACGCGCTCCGATCCGTCGTGGAATTCCGCATTTTCCCTTTGATCCCGTGAAAACGAGTGATATAGAGACGCCGCGCTCGGGAAAGCCCTGAACTTTCAGCATGCCCATTGTATCCGCGGTATTCCGCTGGTTGGACTTGCGGAAATACGGTCAGGCGGTGCGATTGTCTGAACGCGGGTATGGTGAAATTGGTAGACACGCCAGATTTAGGTTCTGGTGCCGCAAGGCGTGGGAGTTCAAGTCTCTCTACCCGCACCAGACAGCGATCGCGCCTAAAGTCCGGATTCTGCGAGGATGAAGGGGGCTGGAGTGCCATTTTGCTTGCAAAACGGTTGCAGAACTGCGTAAAGCCACTCCCGGCAAATGGATCGGCTCACGTGCTCGCCAGACCTTTCGAAGGGGAAGAGCACAGTCAACGTGAAATGAAGGTTTGAACATGCAGGTTATCGAAACGCTCGCTCAAGGGCTGAAGCGCGAACTCAAGGTCGTTATCCCGGCCAAGGACATGGAAGCTCGGATGAACGAGCGCCTGGCCGAAGTGAAGGACCGTGTGAAGATCAACGGCTTCCGTCCGGGCAAGGTGCCGGTTGCGCACCTGAAGAAGGTCTATGGCAAGTCGATCATGGCTGACCTCGTCAATGAGATCGTCCGCGAGAAGCCGACCGAGATCCTGTCGGGCCGCGGCGAGAAGTCGGCGACCCAGCCGGAAGTCGCGATGACCGAGGACGAGGCCGAAGCCGACAAGATCCTCAACGCGGAAGCTGACCTCGAGTTCACCGTTGCCTACGAAATCATCCCGGCGATCGAACTCAAGGACGTGAGCGGCATCAAGGTGACCCGCGAAGTCGTCGAGATCGCTGACGAGGAAGTCAACGAGCAGATCCTGAAGATCGCCGAAAGCGCCCGCAGCTACGAATCGAAGAAGGGCAAGGCCGCCAACGGCGACCGCGTCACGATCGATTACCTAGGCAAGGTCGACGGCGTTGCCTTCGACGGCGGCAAGGACGAAGACGCTGAGCTGGTTCTCGGCTCCAACCGCTTCATCCCGGGCTTCGAAGAGCAGCTCGTTGGCCTGAAGGCCGGCGACGAAAAGACCATCACTGTCAACTTCCCGGCTGACTACCCGGCTGCAAACCTCGCCGGCAAGGAAGCGACCTTCGACATCACCGTCAAGGACGTCGCTGCCGCCCAGGACATCGAAATCAACGACGAACTGGCCACCAAGCTCGGCCTCGAATCGGCTGACAAGCTGAAGGAAATCGTCCGCGGCCAGATCGAAAGCCAGTACGGCAACCTGACCCGTCAGAAGGTCAAGCGTCAGATCCTCGACCAGCTCGACGAACTCTACCAGTTCGAAACGCCGGAGCGCCTCGTCGAAGCCGAATTCGAAAACATCTGGCGCCAGATCAACACCGACCTGCAGCAGGCCGGCAAGACCTTCGCTGACGAAGAAACCACCGAAGAAGAAGCCCGCGCCGAATACCGCAAGCTCGCTGAGCGTCGCGTTCGCCTCGGCCTGGTTCTCTCGGAAATCGGCGAAAAGGCCGGCGTCCAGGTCAGCGACGACGAACTGCAGCGTTCGCTGTTCGAACAGCTCCGCCAGTTCCCGGGCCAGGAAAAGCAGATCCTCGACTACTTCAAGAACACCCCCGGTGCTGCTGCTTCGCTGCGCGCTCCGCTGTTCGAAGAAAAGGTCGTCGACCACCTGCTCGGCGAAATCTCGGTAACCGACAAGACGGTTTCCAAGGAAGAGCTGACGGCTGACGACGAAGAGGGCGAAGGCAAGGCTGCCAAGAAGGCTCCGGCCAAGAAGAAGGCCGCTGCCAAGGCTGAAGCAGCCGAAGGCGAAGAAGCTGCCGCTCCGAAGAAGAAGGCTCCGGCCAAGAAGAAGGCCGCTGACGACAGCGCCGAGTAATCGGACCGAAGCCTTAGGAATCGAAAAGCCCTGCCGCTTGCGGC
This sequence comes from Ensifer sp. 22460, assembly GCF_052044935.1. Lineage (NCBI taxonomy): Bacteria > Pseudomonadati > Pseudomonadota > Alphaproteobacteria > Hyphomicrobiales > Rhizobiaceae > Ensifer > Ensifer sp. 22460. Next base: position 118,178 of record NZ_JBQENZ010000007.1, on the reverse strand, counting down.
AGGGCTTTTTTCGTTTGAGGGGCGTCGGTGGCGTCGCCGTCTCAGCGGCGTGGCGAAATAGCTTTGCCGATGTCCAGGAGGAGGGCGCGATGGTCGGAGACTTCCGGCTGTTCGACGACATCGAACCGGGCGACATCAACCTCGCCACTCACCAGCATGTAATCGGCAAAGCGGCCGCCCTTTAGATAGTGCGACGTCCGAGTATCCGTGTGGCCACGGGAAGCGACCAGGTCAGTCAGCCCTAGCTCTGCGAGCACCTGAAAGGTCACGCTGTCCGGGAGCACGTTGAAGTCACCGCACACGACAAGCCGCTCATCGCCCGGCCAGACCTGACGGATGAGGTTTACCAGCGCGTCTGCCTGCGCGTGCCGTGCCGGTGTGTCGTTCTTGCCGCCGATCTCCCGTAGGCCATGCATCTGGGCGATGGTGATTGCCGTGCCGGCATCATGGTCGAACAGGCGGATGCAATGGGCATTGCGGGCACGTGGATGTGGCCCCCAGCCCTCGGATGAAAAGCTGCCATGCACGAAGCCGAGCGCCTGACCGATGACGGAATGGGAGCGTCGGACGAAGGTCGCGAGCCCAAATTCCGAGGCCACCGGCCTGTCGCCGTCAAAGAGCGTGCCGCGCGCCGTCGGGCAGAAGCAGCCATCATGCCAAGGAAGTGCTGCCGCGATCTCATCGAAGAGGTTGGCGCGCTGCGGCAGTTCGACATCTGTATCGCGATAGGTGAGCCATTCGGCGTCGGTCGTCGGCGACCGCGCGATCTCCTGCAGACACAGGACATCGGCGTCGACTTCCGCCAGATATCTCATCAATGGGGAATGGAGCTTGCCGCCCCAGGCATTGAGGGAAAGGATGCGCATGGCGTTCATGTCTCTTCATCAGGAGCGGCAAGGCTACCCGATTTGCCGGCATGGTGGCGTGCACGCAATCTTGAACGGCGCTCTGGGCGATAGGTGACAAAGCGCTATTGCTCGTCACCTATCGAATTGGATTCCTTTGACTGCCGTTGTCGTCGTTTGATGCGTGCTCAGCTATGTCGCTAGCGGCTTACGCTTTCGGCAGTTCCTGCTTGATCTCGCCCATGCGGTTCCAGGCGTCGAGGCCGGCAATCTTGTAGGCTTCGGCAAGCGTCGGGTAGTTGAAGGTGTTCTCGACGAAATACTCGACCGTGCCCTTGAGGTTCAACACAGCCTGACCGATGTGGACCAGCTCGGTCGCGCCTTCGCCGATGATGTGCACGCCGAGAAGACGGCGGGTCTTCATCGAGAAGATCATCTTCAGAAGACCGGATTCGAGACCCATGATGTGACCGCGCGAGGTCTCGCGAAAACGGGCAATGCCGCATTCGTAAGGGATGCCGCGTTCCTTCACCTCTTCTTCCGAAAGGCCGCAGGTGGAGATTTCCGGCACCGCGTAGATGCCGTAGGGGAAATACTTCTGCGGTTCCATGGCAATCGCGCCGACAGCAACGCGAGCCGCAATGCGGCCCTGTTCCATAGAGGTCGAGGCAAGGCTCGGGAATCCGACGACGTCGCCGGCGGCATAGATGTTCGGGACCGATGTCTGGAACGTCTCCGGATTGACCTTGAGCCGCCCGCGGCTGTCTGCCTCGAGCCCGGCGGCCGGCAGGTTGAGCGTATCGGTTGCCCCCATGCGTCCGGCGGCGAAAAGCACCATGTCGGTGACGATCTTGCGGCCATTGTCGAGCGTCAGCAGGACCTTACCATCGTCGAGCCGCTCGACCGTCTCGGCCTTCTGTCCGAGATGCAGCTTCATGTTGCGATCGCGCAGCTGGTAGATGAAATCCTCGACGATCTCCTTGTCGATGAAGTCGAGCATCGTTGTCTTCGGGTCGATGACCGTCACGTGCGTGTCGAGCGCGCTGAAGATCGTCGCATATTCGATGCCGACGACGCCGGCGCCGATGACGACGAGCGAACGCGGCAGTTCTGCGATATCGAGCAGTTCGTCACTGTCGAGCACGCTCTTGCCGTCGAAGGGCATGTAGTCCGGACGGAAAGGCTTGGTGCCGACGGCAAGCATGATGCTGGTGCCTGAAACAAGCAGGGTCTCGCCGTCGTCCTTGACGACCTCGAGCGTGGTCGGATCGACGAAGCTTGCCTTGCCGCGCATCTGCTGCACGCGGTTACGGGCAAACTGGTGTTCGAGGACCTCGACCTCGTGATTGAGGGTGATGATCAGCCGTTGCCGGAGATCGTCGGCGCTGATCTCCTGCTTGACGCGATAGGCCCGCCCGTAGAAGCCCCGCTCGCGCCAGCCGGAAAGATTGAGCGCCGTCTCCCGCAGCGTCTTGGAGGGGATGGTGCCCGTGTGCACCGAAACGCCGCCGACGCGCTTTCCCTGTTCGATGACGAGGACCTTCTTGCCGAGCTTGGCGGCCTGGATGGCGCCGCGGCGGCCGGCGGGCCCGCTTCCGACGACGATGAGATCGAACTGAGTCATGGGCATTTCCGTTTGAAGGGAGGAATCGTTGTGCATCGCAAAAACTCTCGCTTGCAAGCGTCTATACCGTCAATGGCACGGTTTAATGAAGTGGTTTTCATAGCCGAAACAGCTGGATGAGAATATAAGGGAACGTGCGTATGCTGGCTTCGTTACGACATGCCGGGCCCATCGGTGTCGTATTTGCCTGGGAGGGGGCGATGGGATTGGAGTTGACGAACAGAGCGGTGCCGCAGTCTGAGGGCGAGAGCGTCATCCCGCAAGCGGAGCATCGGTCGGGTGTCGTTGCGGCGGCGGTCTATGAGAACGGCGTAAGGGTACGCGATATCCGCATTGAAGATGCCGGAAAGTGGCGCTCGCGGCCGGGCGCCGTGGTCTGGATTGGGCTGCATGAGCCTGATGCGGAACTGCTGCGCCAGATACAGCAGGAGTTCGACCTGCACGACCTGGCCATCGAAGACGCCTGCAAGGCGCACCAGCGGCCGAAGCTCGAGATCTATGGCGACTCGATTTTCGTCGTGGCGCGCACCGCCCACATGGTCGGCGACGAAATCGCGTTCGGCGAGACCCATCTCTTCGTCGGACGCGGTTATGTCGTCTCGGTCAGGCACGGCGCATCGACCTCCTACATGGCCGTCCGCCAGCGCTGCGAATCCTCTCCGGCAGCACTCGCCCATGGCGAAAACTATATCCTCTATTCGATCCTCGATTTCATCGTCGACAACTATATGCCGGTCATCGAGGCGATCCATGAGGAGGTCGAGGAACTGGAAGATCGGCTGTTGCGGGAGCGACTGGTCAAGGGTGACATCGAACGACTCTACCTGATGCGCCGCAATCTTCTCAGATTGCGCAATGCCGTGGTGCCGCTCGTCGATGTCTGCCGCCGGCACGAGCACATCGATCTGCCAGGCATGGATGCGGCGCTACAGCCGCTGTTCCGCGACGTGACGGACCACGTGCGCCGGGTGCAGGAGGATATCGATGCGTTGCGCGAGGTGCTTGCCTTTACCTTCGAGGCGAGCCTGATGGTCGGGCAATCCGAACAGACGGAAATTTCGCGCAAGCTGGCGTCCTGGGCCGCGATCCTTGCCGTGCCGACGGCGATAGCCGGTATCTACGGCATGAACTTCGACGATATGCCGGAGTTGAAGTTCCGCTACGGCTATTTCGTCGTGCTGGCGGTGATTATCGGTTTGTGCCTGACGCTCTTTCGCTTCTTCCGTCGCGCGAAGTGGCTGTAGTCCTGTAAACCGGGGCGGACGTCAAAACAGTCGCGGGCATTTTCCGGCTGACATGCCCATCCTTGCCGATAATGATGTGATCGTGCACGGCGATCCCCAGCGGTTTCGCCGTTTCGACGATCAGCTTGGTCATGTCGATATCCGCGCGCGACGCAAACCGAATGACGACTTTGTCGATGGATCAGAGATGAAGATCGACTACATCGAGGCGTACTCATTGGACGCGGATTGGTACATTTAGCGGATAATGGGGATCGGCTGCATCCAGAGTTGCCGGTCCGCACCCACGCAACAGGCCCTTTTTGCCTGAGATCAGCGCTCGCCGTATATCCGTTCAGCCGCCGACCGCGCTTCGCCGATGTAACGAAATCGATCCCGCAGATCTGTGCCAAGCACTGTTACGTAGTAGAATCCACTGTTCGTGTTCGTGTCGTTCTTATGCTTGATGATCGTCGCAACGACATCTCCGCCGACGAAACCGCGTGAAACGCGATTGTGTCCGTGGGCTATTCGATGGCCATGCTTGGATCTTTCTACTTGTAGGATTTCTCGGCCGCCACAATCGTTCGAACTGTATGCGCCAATTCCTCAAGTGTCGCCGTGACCCGATTTATCTGAGACAGTCCATTTCAGGTCCGTATCTGGTGACGAGATACTCCCTGTTATCGGACAACGTCGCCAAGTGCGCAACAGTGCGCTTGCGCAGAACCAGGCCAGCATCCATCGCCCGTCGTCATCGCTCGCCCATATCGTGCTGAAGTCCGCGGATGGTCTCTCGATCTACACCTTTGGCAAGCAGAAAAGCATTCAGATAGAGTTCAAATTGCGTGGAGAGCTAGAAAGCGTCGAGGAATCAAAATCAGGTCAAACTGGGGACGGACGAGATGACGCCGCCCTTAACGCACGTCGAGCGGTCGCGCCGGCCCGACCGCCGCTATTTCGACTTCCAGTCCCATAAAACTGGATGGCAGATCGACGATTGCGCCGGCCTCGACACATCTCGGCGAGGCCAAGTCAGCGCTTTCGAGGCGGTTTCTCGCGGCGGACGTCGCGTGGTATCGCCCACCCCGAACATCAATCTCCAGGGCATCGGCATCGGCTTCAAAATCGTGTCGGGCCGGACAACCTCGGAGCCGGCGCTAAAATTCTGCGTCCGACGCAAGCAACCTAAGTCCGAGATTGGCACGGGCGATCTGCTGCCCGAGCAATCGACGGCATACCGACCGACGTGGAGGAGATCGGCTTTCTGCAGCCGCTCGCAAATCCACGTTCGCGCATGCGACCGGCGCAGCCGGGCTGTTCAACGGGCTTTGCCGACGCCGACCCGCTCAATTCGCTCGCGGGCACTTTCGGCGGGCTCGTGGCAGACAGTCTCGGTCGCTACATCCTGTCAAACAACCATGTGCTCGCGGACCAGAACCGGCAACCGTTTGGAACGGCCGTATTCGAACCGAGTCCATTCGATGCCGGCAATCCAACGAAGGACAAAATCGCCGAACTGGAAGGATTTGTCCCTCTCGACACATTGCAGCCGAACTACGTCGATGGCGCTATTGCTCGTCTGCTTAAGCGGCAACTCGCCATCCCCGATATTTTGGCAATCGGCCCGCCTGTCGGTGCCAAGTCCGCGGCACTGAACACGATCGTCGAGAAATTCGGGCGCACAACCGGCTACACGACCGGCTACGTAGACAGCGCCAGCACGGACCTCAAGGTACGCTACGACATCGGGACGATTCTGTTCCACGATCAGATCGCGATTAAATCGATCGACGCCCTCCCGTTCAGCGAGGAGGGCGATTCCGGGGCGCTCATCCTTGAGCAGACAACGGGCATGGCAATTGGACTGCTATTCGCGGGAACTTCAACCATTTCATTCGCGAACCACATCGCCGACGTGCTCGACTCGTTCGGCGTGGAGCTGGCGACGTCCTGACCTTGCCAGTTGTCCGCATGGCCTGGGCAATGTGCACAAACTGTAACGTGCCAAGGGCTTAAGCCCGTGGGGCCGGCGGGGATGGGGGCTTTTGGTCTTTGCGAACCCGCGATCTGTGGCGATGAAGCGCTCGAGCATAGGCACAATCAGTTTAAGAGGATTGCTGACAGGACGCCCGGTCTCGCGACCGAGCTGTTCCGCACAGTCGACGAGGTCGCGATGCAAGGTTGCAGGCAATTCGACGCTGATCTTCACCGGCTTGTCGTCCGCGACCGGCCCGAGTTTCAGCTTCGCCATCAGGATTCTCCATAGGGTTCGAGTACGAGATCGCGTGTGACGAGCACGCGAACCGGAAAACCGGGCCGGATGGTCAGCGTCGGGACAATGTCGAGCTGGCGCTCAACGATCTTCTGGCCGGTCTTACTGATGCTGTCGGATGCGCCTCGGCGAAGAGCTCGGACGATATCGCTTTCCTCGCTGGAAGAGCCCGCCTCGGCGCCGATGCTCAGCAACGTCGAGAGGGCAGTGGCCCAGAACAGTTGGCCCCAATGATAGTCCACGCGGTCCTCGAGGCCGGCGTAGCCCGCGCTGTCAGCGCCGGGTTGGCGTTCGAGCACGATGGAGCGGCCGTTCGGCATGATCAGTCGGTTCCAGACGATGAGCACACGTCTCTGGCCGTAGCCGACGCCACTATCGTACTGGCCGATGAGCCGCGCGCCCTGCGGGACCAGCAGGATGCGGCCCGTCGGGCTGTCATGGACGTTCTCGGTCACCTGGGCGGTGATCTGGCCGGGAAGGTCGGAGCGGATACCGGTGATGAGCGCGGCCGGGAGGACGGCGCCGGCCTGGAGAATGTTCGGGGAGGCTGGCGTGGCGACACGATCCGGCGCGACCGTCCGCTTGTCAGGGGTGGCGTTCAAAAACGCGAGCCGCCGTTCCTCTGCTGTGGGTGTTGCGGGCTCAGGAGCGATGCCAAGGCTTGCAAGATCGGACAGGGCGGTTGAATTACCGGCCGGCGGCGTGGAGCTATCCGAGTCCACGGCTGCCGGCGTTGTTACGGTACTGGCGAAGAGCCGGCTCGTGCGTGCCGCCTCCATCTCCTCCTGCCGGCGCCGCTCCTCCTCGCTGAGGCCTGGCTCAGGCATGACGACCTCGGGTGCGGGAACCGCCTGCCCGCGTTTCTGCGCGTCGAGAATAGGGCGGCCGAGATCGCCAGGGAGCGGAGGTCCGAGGATCGGACCGGTATAGTCGCGCGGCAAGTTGGAAAGCCCGTCGGCCGTGGTGCGATTTTCGGTCGAGTAGAGCTCCTCGGCAGGCCCGCTCCCATCAGATGTCTGGAGAGCGTAGATCAGCGCGCCGCCGAGACCGAGGCCGGCGATCAAGGAAACACCGGCCAGGAATTTCCGCGACAGACGGGTCACGCGCGGCGCCTTGGGGCGCAGCCGCATGGAGATCACGGGCTCGCCCGTCAGCGGGCGAGCCTCATCAGGTTCCAGACCTTCTTCGTTCCGGGGTTCTTGATCACTCACAACATCCGTCTCCCGTCGGTCCGCAGGATCCGCACTCGCATCTGCGTCCGGCCGGCGCCGAAACGAAGCTCAGCGGCGGCAAAGAGCCGGTCGACGATCATGTGGTGGCCGCGAACCCGATAGTTCACTAGTTCGGAGTCGTTGCCGTCGGGGCCGACGACGAAGAGAGGCGGCATTTCGCCCTGACCGATGCCGCGCGGAAACTCGATGAAGACCTGCCGGCCGTCGTCGAAGGCGCGAAGCGGCCGCCACGGGGCGCGGTTGCCTTCGATCGCGTAGCGAAAGTTGAGGCGCGCCAGATCGACACCCGAGGCGACGGGCTGCGCGGCTTGAGCTTCGATATTCTGGCGACGAAGCGCGATCAACTGGTCCTGGGGATATTGCCATGACACCGATGCCATGTAGGTGCGCTCCCCGGATCGCAGTTCCAGGTGATAGGTCCGGCGGTCGGTATTGATGATCAGGTTCGTCGTGAGATCGGGCCGCGTGGGCTTCGCGAGGATGTGGATCTGCCTGGTCGTGCCTGATCCGCTCTCGGTATCGCCGATAACCCAACGCACCGTGTCGCCGGCGGCGACCGGGCCAGTACCTACTAGTTGCTCTCCAGGTTGAAGCGCGATGTCGGTGATCTGACCAACGGCTGTATAGACCTGATAGAGCGCCCCTTGTGTGAAGGGATAGACCTGCATGGCGTTGATGAAGCCGTTGCGAACCGGCTGCACGCGGGCCGCCGCATTGGCCTGGTGGATCCTGGCCGCCGGGTCGGCGGGTTCGGGCCTCAGCCGGCTGATCTCGATCGGCTTCATCTGTCCCGGCAAGGGCAGGGGCTTCGCAATCTCGACGACCCGAACTGGAGCTGGAGGATTGATGGTCTGCACCGCCGGCGCGGCATCGTCGTAGGAGATCTCCGGAGGCTTCTTCGCTGTCGCGCATCCGGCGAGCGCCGTGGCGGACAGGATCGCGAGGACGACATTTGCGCACAATGCGGCGGCGTTTCCGCCTTTCCGCGAACTGACGCGCGTGAGGAAAGCAGGTTGCGTGGCTTCAGACGGCGGTTTCATTGTCCCAGCTCCTTCGACCAGTTGATCGCGTTGACGTAGATCCCGAGCGGATTGCGCTTAAGCTTCTCGGCATCGCGCGGTGGCTCGACGACGATCGTGAGGATCGCGGTCCAGCGGGAGGCCTCCGCGAGCGACCCGTCCTGATAGCGGCGCTCGCTCCAGGCGACGCGAAAGGAGTCGGGCGAGGCGCGGATGACGGAGGAAACGTCGACGGCGATCTGCTCTCTGCCGACCTTGGTGAACGGGTCGCTGGTGCGTGCATGGTCGTTGAGCGCCAGCGCGCCGCGATCAGTGGTGAATTCGTAGGCGCGCAACCAATTCTGCCGCACGATGATCGCGTCGGCCGAGATACTCCTTACCTCTTCGATGAAGCGCGCGAGATGCCAGGCGATCTGGGGATCGGTCGGGCGAAAATCCGCTTCTGCCGGGGCGATTGCCTGCGCCTGTCCGAGCCGGTCGACCTGAACGACCCAGGGGACGACCGTGCCGCGGGCCGACTGCCAGACGAGGGCTGCCGCAAAGCCGGCCGAGAGGATGAGCGAGCCGAATGCCATGAGCCGCCAGTTTTTCGCCTGGATGCGGGCCGAGCCGATGCGATCGTCCCAGACCTGGGCGGCGCGCTGATAGGGTGTCTCGGGCTCTGGCGTCTTTCCGTAATGCGTGGAGGGTCGTCGGAAGGGATTCATGAGCGGTCGCCTTCGGAGAGATTGACGGAGGAGCCGCCGCCGTGGGCGTCTCCGGAGCGGATTGCGTGGGCAGTTGCCTGAACGCCATGTGACATTTGCTGTGCGCGCTTCATGCGCCTGGCCCAGTCGGGCGGACTGTCGCCATGCAACGGACCGGTGGTTTGCGAGGCATCGCCGGCAGCCCGACGATCGCCGTCACCTCCTGCGGAGGCGGACTGGGCTCCACTGGCGCGGCTTGAGCTCAGCCTTTCGGCGGCGCGAGCGCCGATGCGCTTCAGGGGCGAGACCGCGGCGGCCGCGCCGGATCTGGCCGTGCTGCCGAGCCCGGATGCGACGCCGGTGACACCCGACTTGCTGGCCGCACCGAGGCTGTAGGCGGCGGAGGCTCCACCGGCGAGGGCCGCGCCGCCGCGAGCGGCAGCCGCGGCAGCGCCAAGGAGCGCCGCGCCACCGGAGATGGCGGCGCCGGCAGTCGCCGCTCCGGCCGCGACGACGCCTCCAGCGGCCAGCCCGGTGCCGACTGCGCTTCCCGCTCCGAGTTGCGGACCGCCTGAGACGAGGCCGTTGGCGATACCCGGTCCGAAGATGCCGAGGCCGAGCAGCGACAGCGCCGCAAGCACGATCGCCATGGCCTGATCGATGGTCGGCGTTTGGCCCCCGAAACCTTGAGTGAATTGCGAGAAGAGGGTCGAGCCGACACCGATGATGACGGAGAGGACGAGCACCTTGATACCGCTCGAAATCACGTTGCCGAGCACCCGCTCGGCCATGAAGGCCGACTTTCCGAAGAGACCGAATGGAATGAGCACGAAGCCGGCGAGCGTCGTCAGCTTGAACTCGATGAGTGTGACGAAGAGCTGGACGGCGAGGATGAAGAAGGCGAGTAGCACCAGCACCCAGGCGAACATCATGCAGGCGATCTGGATGAAGTTTTCGAAGAAACTCCAGTAACCCATTAAATCGGAAATGGATTCGAGGAGAGGGCGTCCGGCATCGAGGCCTGTCTGGGCGACCTTGCCCGGCCGGAGCAGATCAGCCGTCGAGAAGCCGGTCCCGGACGCCTTGAGGCCGAGGCCCGCGAAGCTCTCGAACACGATACGGGCGAGATTGTTCCAGTTGGAAATCAGATAGGCGAAGACGCCGATGAACAGGGTTTTCTTCACCAGCCTCGCGATAACGTCATCGTCGGCACCCCAGCTCCAGAAGAGTGCGGCGAGCGTCACGTCGATCACGATCAGCGTCGTGGCGATGAAGGCCACTTCTGCACCGAGGAGGCCGAAGCCGGAATCGATGTATCGGGTGAAGACCTCGAGGAACTGGTCAATGACGCCGGTGCCGCCCATATTCTCACCGGACCTCGTCCGCGTTCGGCCCGGCGAGCGGCGCGGTCACCTTGACGGGCGCCCCGGGCTGCACGGCTTGCGCAGGTGAACTGAGCGAGGTGTCGGGAAAGGCCGGACGCTCTGCGTGTCCGGGCCTGAGAAAGCGCTGCCGGTTCTCAGCCCAGACACGCAGGCACGAGGCATCGCGGGCACCGGCCTCTCCCATGCCGACACAGCGCCTGAGTTCCGATCGAAGGGGATCTGCGGAGGCCGGGCCCCGTCCGCCGACCGCTGCCTCCGGCGGCCCGTCCCCTTTCCGGCTCATCGCGATCGCCGCTCCAAGAAATGCGACGGCCACGAGGGCTACGGCGGCGACCCTGATCAACCGGCTCCCGCCCATGCCCGCCTCCATCACCGGTACATCCGGGCATTGCCCGGCTGGTAGCCGACGCCCGGGGCGAGAAAGCGGCGACGCTGTTCGCGCCCTTGCTCGGCGGCGGCCGCACGCTCGGCGTCGCTGAGCGCCGTGGCCCGTCCGTTGGCTGCAACCACTGCGGTCAGGTCGGCGAGCTGTTGTGCCTGCAGTGCTAGCAACTGGTTTCCGGCCTGGGTGGCTTGCAGGGCGCCGATGGCGCTCTGGCTCTTGCCGACGAGCGCCGACATCTCTCTACGATTGGTGTCGATGTTTCCGATGACGGTCGCCTGCACACGCATCGCATCCTGCAGACCGCCGACCGTGTAATGCCAGCGCGTGCGCGCGTTGGCGACGAGCTGCTGGTCGCTCGTAGAGATCGGGGCCCTGCGATAGGTGGTCTCGAAGGCACGGTCGATCTGGCGGACGTCGAAGGCGATGTTCTGCGCCTGGGCGAGGAGCCGTTGGGTGCGTTGAACCGACTGCTGCAGCTCCTGAAGGGACGAGTGTGGCAGGCTCGCAAGATTGCGGGCCTGATTGAGCAATATCTGAGCTTCGTTCTGTAAAGAGTTGATCTGGTTGTTGATCTGGTGGAGCGCTCGCGCTGCCGAGAGCAGGTTCTGCGCATAGTTCTTCGGGTCGAAGACGATGAGCGCCTGCGCCGACGCCGTGAGCAGAGAAATCACTGGCGATGCGGCAAGCAGGGCTGCGGCAACGCGAAGCGCCCGAAAATGCGGACGGTAACGGTTGGTCATGATTGTACCTCGAGGGCTTCAGGGATGAGATTGGTGAGGTCGGGTATGAGGTCGGCGGCCCAGGTGGCGCCGCGGTGGCGCAGCCACGCGGCGAGGAAACCCTCCCGGCCGTGCTCGGCGACAATCTTGTCGATGGCGGCCTGGTCGGTCTTTGACGATGCGGCGCACAGCGCGAGCGCGACGTCCGAGAGGCCGAGTTCGAAGAGGCGATTGCCGCGCCGCGACTGGCAGTAATAATCGCGTTTGGGCGTAGCCCGCGCGAGGATTTCGATCTGCCTGTCATTGAGGCCGAAGCGGTGATAGATCGCCGCGATCTGCGGCTCGATCGCGCGTTCGTTGGGAAGGAGGAGACGCGTCTGGCAGCTTTCGATGATCGCCGGCGCGATCGCGGAACCGTCGATGTCGCTGAGCGACTGGGTGGCGAAGACGACGGACGCGTTCTTTTTGCGCAGCGTCTTCAACCATTCGCGCAGCTGTCCGGCGAAGCCTTGATCGTCGAGGGCGAGCCAGCCCTCGTCGATGATCATGAGAGTGGGGCTGCCGTCCAGCCGGTCCTCGATGCGGTGGAAAAGATACTGGAGCACGGCGGAGGCCGCACCGGTGCCGATCAGTCCCTCGGTCTCGAAGGCTTGGACGGAGGCCGTGCCCAGATTCTCGCTTTCCGCATCGAGAAGGCGGGCATAGGGACCGCCGACGCAATAGGGGCGCAGCCCCTGCTTGAGATCGTTCGATTGCAGAAGGACGGTGAGGCCGGTCAGGGTGCGCTCGATGGTTGGCGCGGAAGCGAGCGAGGTGAGCGCCGTCCAGATGTGCTCCTTCTCGTCCGGCGAGATTGCGACGCCCTCCCGGTGCAGGTTGGTGACGATCCAGTCCGCCGCCCAGGCGCGTTCTGCGACGTCGTCGATACGGGCGAGTGGCTGCAGCGAGACAGAACTCTCGGTCAACTCGCCGCCGAGGTCGTGCCAGTCGCCGCCGATCGCGAGAGCCGCGGCGCGGATCGAACCGCCGAAGTCAAAGGCAAAGATCCGGGAGCGCTCATAGCGGCGGAACTGCAGCGCCATCACCGCCAGCAGAACGGACTTGCCGGCGCCGGTAGGTCCGACCACGAGCGTGTGACCGACATCGCCGACATGGATGGAGAACCGAAACGGGGTCGAGCCTTCGGCCTTGCCGAGCAGCAAGGGGGGCGCTTGGAAGTGCTCGTCCCGTTCCGACCCTGCCCACACGGCGGAGAGCGGCACCATGTGGGCGAGGTTCAAGGTGGAGATCGGTGGCTGCCGCACATTGGCATAGGCGTGCCCCGGCAGGCCGCCGAGCCAGGCGTCGACGGCATTGATGGTCTCCGTCATGGCCGTGAAGTCCCGGCCTTGCACCACTTTGTCGACGAGGCGCAGCTTCTCGTCGGCGGCGCGCGGATCGGCATCCCAAACCACGACGCTCGCCGTCACATAGGCCTGTCCGGCATGGTCGGCGCCGAGCTCCTGCAGCGCGAGGTCCGCGTCCGCGGCCTTGTTCGCGGCATCGCTATCCACGAGCACGGACGTTTCGTTGGTGATAACCTCCTTGAGGATCGCGGCGATCGACTTGCGCTTGGCGAACCATTGCCGGCGGATCCTCGTCAGCAATCTCGTCGCATCGGTCTTGTCGAGCATGACCGCGCGCGTCGACCAGCGATAGGGAAAGGCAAGGCGATTGAGGTCGTCGAGAATGCCGGGCGTCGTCGCGGTCGGGAAGCCGACGATGGTCAGCACCCTGAGATGCGCGTCGCCGAGGCGCGGCTCGAGACCGCCCGTGAGCGGCTGGTCAGCAAGTAGGGCATCTAGATAGATCGGGGTGTCGGGGACGCGCACCCGGTGACGCCTGGTCGAGACGGTCGAGTGGAGATAGGTGAGCGTCCCGGCGTCGTCGAGCCAGGCGCATTCTGGCATGAAGCCCTCGACGAGTTGCAGTACACGGGTCGTGCGGTCGATGAAGCCGTGCAGGATCTCGCGTGGATTCACGCCGGTCTCGGCCTTTCCCTCGTAGAGCCAGTTTTCGGCGCGGGCAGCCTCGTCTGCGGGCGGCAGGTAGAGGAAGGTCAAAAAATAGCTCGACTCGAAATGCGCGCCGGCTTCCTCGAAGTCCGCCTTCCGCTCGGCGTCGACAAGAGCCGAAGCGGGGTCGGGGAAACGGCTTGCCGGATAGGCGGCGGCGGGATGGCGCTGCGCTTCCACAAAGATCGCCCATCCGGAACCAAGACGGCGGAAGGCGTTGTTGAGGCGCCCGGCGACGGCGACGAGTTCGGCCGGCACGGCCGAGTCAAGATCGGGACCACGGAAGCGTGCTGTGCGCTGGAACGAGCCGTCCTTGTTGAGGACGATGCCTTCGCCGACGAGAGCTGCCCAGGGCAGAAAGTCGGCGAGGCGGGTGCTTTTGTTGCGATATTCAGCGAGGTTCATCATGGGCGCGCTCCCTTAGATCGACAGGTGACCGGGGATGCGCAGATGCCGGCGAACGACGTCGACGAACTGCGGATCACGCCTGGCCGCCCATACGGCGGCGAGATGTCCGGCAAGCCAGAGACCGAGGCCGACCAGCCAGAGGCGCAGGCCCAGGCCTAGTGCAGCTGCGAGCGTTCCGTTGAGGATGGCGATCGCACGGGGAGCGCCGCCGAGCAGGATCGGTTCGGTCAGCGACCGGTGAAGGGGAACTGCGAAGCCGGGCACATCCTCGGCGGGAGAGGTGGTCGCTGCCATCAGACGAGCGCTCCGCCGCCGAAGGAGAAGAAGGAGAGGAAGAAGGAGCTCGCGGCAAACGCGATCGAGAGGCCGAAGACGACCTGGATGAGGCGCCGGAAGCCGCCTGAGGTGTCGCCGAAGGCAAGCGTGAGGCCGGTTACGATGATGATGATCACCGCGACGATCTTGGCGACCGGACCTTCGACGGACTTCAGGATCTGCTGAAGCGGCTGCTCCCAGGGCATGGAGGAGCCTGATGCGTGGGCCGCGGGAGCGAGCGAAAGGGTCAGTAGGCTGACGGATACCGTCGTCAGAAAGCGACGGCGAAGGTGATGCAAACGCTGAATCATGCAAGAGCTCCTGGTACGGTGGAGGTGACGGGATTGATCAGGTAATCGCCTGAAGGAGCGAGCCCCACGACGCGGACGAGTTCCGAAAGACGGCGCGATGAACCTCGTCCGGATAGGACCGCGACGAGATCGATAGTTTCGGCGATCAGCGCCCTGGGGACGGTGACGACGGCTTCCTGAATGAGCTGCTCGAGACGGTGCAAGGCGCCGATGGCGCTGCCAGCATGGATGGTGCCGATGCCTCCGGGATGGCCGGTACCCCAGGCTTTCAGGAGATCGAGGGCTTCGGCGCCGCGCACTTCTCCGATCGGGATGCGGTCGGGGCGCAGCCGAAGCGACGAGCGCACGAGTTCGGACAGAGACGCGACGCCATCCTTGGTGCGCATGGCGACGAGGTTTGGCGCTGCGCATTGCAGCTCGCGGGTGTCCTCGATGATGACGACGCGGTCGGCCGTCTTCGCGACTTCGGCGAGAAGGGCATTGGTGAGCGTGGTCTTGCCGGTGGACGTACCGCCAATGACGAGGATGTTGGCGCGTGACGCTACGGCCTCGCGCAGCGCCTCGGCCTGTCCTGCCGACATGATGCCGGCGGCAACATAGTCATCGAGCGTGAAGATGGCTACGGCTGGCTTGCGGATCGCGAATGCCGGCGCGGCGACGACCGGCGGCAAGAGACCTTCGAAGCGCTCGCCGGTTCCAGGGAGTTCCGCGGAGAGACGCGGTGCCCCGCTGTGAACCTCTGCACCGACATGGTGCGCAACAAGGCGAATGATCCGCTCGCCGTCGGCGGCGGAGATGCGCTCGCCGCTATCTGCGAGGCCGGCCGACAGCCGGTCGATCCAGAGGCGCCCATCGGGGTTGAGCATCACCTCGACGATCGAGGGGTCTTCCAGAAATCCCGCGATGGAGGGACCGAGGGCGGTGCGCAGCATGCGCACGCCTCGCGTCACGGCTTCGGATTTCGGATGAGATGTCGCCATGTCGTCCCCGCTCTCTCGCGGGCCGCACAACGCGCGGCCCTGGATCGGGGATAATTAAGAGAGCCAGTAATTCAGCTGCCGCAACAAGATTGGTGGCGTAGTAGCGCCGTGGCGCGGAAAGACAGGCAATCGGCTGAGTTGTGGTTCGCCGTGGGCAAAGCGCCGAAGGGCGCGGGCGTCCTTCGGCGGGACGATCGCTGATCTGCTGGATAATGCCCTTCTGGCGCGGCTGCTTCGCCGCGCGCTCCGGCGTGGTTGCCTAATCCTGTCGCGATCAAAGTAATATGATAAGAAGCCAATTTGACGGGCGGGTCGGAGGATGGGTCAGGGCATGGCAACGAGCGAGACATTTATGCAGCAACGCGACCTGCGCGAGGAAACCGCGCCCCTTCGGGCGCGAATTCTCGACATGCTCTCGCAACTGCCATGGGACGGCGTTCGCTACGGCCACCCTGTTCCGGGGCTTTCGCTCTATCGCATCATCGCGCCAGCCGGCCCGTTTTCCAGCGTCTCCGAACCCAGCGTGGCGCTCATCATCAAGGGAAGCAAGCGTATCCATGTCGGAAACGAAATGCTCGTTTACGATGAATCCTGCTTCTTCATGACCGCCATCGGCCTGCCGATGACCGGCCAGATCTGCGAGGCGAGCGAGAGTGAGCCCTATGTGGCAGCCACGCTGCGCCTCGATCTCGAAAAGCTGCGGCGAATTATCGCCGATTACGACATACAGCCGCCGGATGCCCCCGAACGCGATCTCGGCGTCGCGGTCGGCGCCGCCACACCGGAACTGTTCGACGCGTTATTGCGATTAATTTCGCTCGCGACCACGCCGGCAGACATCCCGTTCCTGGCCAGTCAAATCCAGGGCGAGATCCTCTATCGGCTGCTCACCGGCGAGCAAGGCGCGCGGCTGCGGCGTTTCGCGCTTGCCGGCACGAACAGTAACCGGGTGGCAAAGGCCGTCGCGTGGCTGAAAGAAAACTATGCCCGGCCGCTTCGTGTCGAAGAACTCGCGGAGATTGCGAACATGGGGATATCCACGTTGCACCACCATTTCCGCGCCATGACAGCCATGAGCCCACTGCAGTTCCAGAAGCACCTACGGCTGCATCATGCGCGGGAATTGATGCTTTCAGAATCGCTCGACGCCGCAACCGCCGCGCTGCGCGTCGGCTACGAAAGCCAGACACAGTTCAACAGGGAATATCGGCGCGCCTTCGGTCATCCGCCGCTCAGAGACATCAAGGCAATCCTCAACTCCAGCGACTCGAAAAGACGCGACTCCATCGGTTGACGGGCTGCCGAACACAAGTGGAGCGCCCGTTGGTGCGCTGGCGCATCTTTTGTCATGATCACAATTTCGTCAGGCCGAGAGGAATAGGCAATAATCTGACAGGATCGAACCTACCAGCGTGCAGGATGGTCTTCTAAGCTGCAGCCGCGGTCTGGCGAATGGCCGCGGCGCGTGAAGCAGGGTTTCCGGATAAGCATCCCGAGACCACGCGCCCGAACGCGAGGAGAGCATCATGGCAATTGTAACGATCAACGGCGTCGAACACACGGTCGAGGCCGAGGCGGATATGCCGCTTCTTTGGGTGATCCGCGATCTGGTTGGACTAACAGGGACGAAGTTCGGCTGTGGCATGGCGCAGTGCGGTGCCTGCACGGTCTATGTCGACGGTTCGCCGGTTCGGTCTTGTCAGACCTTGGTCGATGACATCGAAGGGGCAAAAGTGACGACCATCGAGGGCCTCAAGGGAAAGGTCGCGCAAACGGTTCAGGCAGTCTGGGCCGATCTCGACGTCCCGCAGTGCGGCTACTGCCAGTCGGGGCAGATCATGTCGGCGACAGACCTCCTGGCGAACAATCCGAAGCCGAGCGATGAGGACATCGACACGGCCATGTCGGGCAATCTCTGTCGTTGCGCCACCTATCACCGAATCCGAGCCGGCATTCACGAAGCCGCTAAGCGTCTGGAGGCTTGAGCCATGCTGCCCAAACTCATGCAATCGGTTTTCCTTCCGGCCGCGGAAGCGCAGGCATCGCGGCGACAGTTCCTCATTGGTGCCCTTGCTGCAGGTACTGGTATGGCCGTCGGCTTTCGCCTCCTGTCCGCGTCCCCGGCGGTAGCGGGCGAGACAGCGACGACCAGCGCTTCACATGCCTTTTCCCCCTACGTGACAATCGACGGCGATGGAAAAGTGACCGTACTTTCGTCGCAGTTCGAGATGGGCCAGGGCTCCTATAACGGTATTGCCACACTGGTGGCGGAAGAACTCGAGGCCGATTGGTCGACGATCGAAGTGAAGGGGGCCGCCGGCGATGTGAAGGCCTATGGCAACATCGCCTTTGGAGGTGCCTTTCAGGGCACCGGCGGGTCCACGTCGATGGCGTCCTCCTGGGAGCGCTATCGCAAGGCGGGTGCCGCGGCCCGCTCCATGCTGGTCGCCGCCGCTGCCTCCGAATGGGGTGTTGCCGCGGCAGAGATCACCGTCGAGAACGGCATTCTTGCCCATCCGTCAGGCAAGAGCGCCGGTTTCGGTGTCTTCGCCGCAAAGGCGGCGACAATGCCGGTGCCCACGGACGTGGTACTTAAGCAACCGAGCGACTGGAAGCTGATCGGCAATGCCAGACTGAAGCGCTTCGACAGCGCCCGTAAGGCAAACGGGACGGAGCAGTACACGATCGACATCAAGCTTCCCGGCATGCTGACCGCCGTGATGATCCATCCGCCGCTGTTTGGAGCGAAGGTAAAGTCCTTCGACGCCTCGTCCGCGCGCACCGTCAAGGGGGTGGTGGACGTCGTCGAAACGCCTCGGGGCGTTGCCGTCGTCGGCGAAAACATGTGGGCGGCGATCAAGGGCCGCGAGGCGGTCACCGTCAGTTGGGACGAAACGGCGGCGGAAAAGCGCGGCACGGCCGAGCTCATGTCCGCCTATCGGGAGCTTGCGAAGAAGATGCCGGCCGCGCTTGCGCGCAACGATGGTGACGCAGAAACAGCCTTCGCCGGCGCAACAAAAGTAATCGAGGCAAGTTTCGAGTTTCCCTATCTCGCGCATGCCGCGATGGAGCCGCTGAATGCCGTGGCGCGCATGAACGAGGACGGTACGCTCGAGGTTTGGGGTGGGCATCAGTTCCCGGACGTATACCAGATGCTTGCCGGCCAGGTGGCCGGGATTGCCCCCGAAAAGGTACGCCTCATTGTGATGAAGACCGGCGGCAGTTTTGGCCGGCGGGCCGTGTTCGACGGTGACGTCGTCGTCGAGGCGGTGCATGTGGCCAAGGCCCTCGGTTTCCGCGCGCCGGTAAAGGTGCAGTGGACTCGGGAGGACGACATGCGCGCGGGTCGCTATCGACCCGCGTATGTGCATAGCCTCAAGGCCGGTATCGACGAGAACGGAAAGCTCGTTGCATGGAGCAACCACATCGTCGGCCAGTCCATCATGGCGAAGACTGCGTTCGATGGAATGGTCAAGAATGGGGTCGACCCGACCTCGGTCGAAGGGGCCAACAATCTGCCCTATGCCATTCCAAACCAGACGGTGGGCTTGACCACCACTGAGACCGGCGTTCCGGTTCTGTGGTGGCGCTCCGTCGGCTCGACCCATACGGCCTTCGCAGCTGAAACCTTCCTGGACGAGGTCGCCGAGACGGCGGGACGAGATCCGATCGAATTCCGTCTTTCGATGCTTGAGCCGCAGTCGCGTCACGCGACCGTCCTCAAGCTGGCGGCGGAAAAGGCGGATTGGCAGAAGCCTTTGCCCGAGGGGCGCTTCCGAGGCGTTGCCATCGCCGAGAGCTTCGGCTCCGTTGTGGCCGAGATCGCCGAGGTTTCGACTGACGGAAATGGCCAGATCCAGGTCGAGCGCGTCGTAGTCGCTGTCGATTGCGGTCTGGCGATCAATCCGGACCAGGTCCGCGCCCAGGTGGAGGGCGGAATCGGCTTTGGGCTGGGGGCGATACTCGGCGAGGAGATCACGCTGACGGACGGCAAGGTCGACCAGAGCAATTTCGACCTTTACACGCCCCTGAGGATCGATGCGATGCCAAAGGTCGAAGTTCACATCGTCGCCTCCGCCAATCCGCCCTCCGGCATAGGCGAGCCCGGCGTTCCGCCCATCGGCCCGGCAGTCGCCAATGCCGCCTACAGGGCGCTCGGCAAGCGGATCCGCGTCATGCCATTCGCGAGATCGCTCAACACGTGATCTCGCATGCCCGGCCGGCCGCGTGGCCGGTTGGGCATGGGGCGAGACCTTTGGCGGCTGGCGCAACTGATAGGCTGCCCCGCGGCCGGCATGGTTAAAGGGCGTGTGCTCGGTGAGCCAGTTTCGCCAACGACCCCTAATCATCGGTCGGCAGCTCCGCGACATCCTCCGAAATCTCCTGCCGCAGCTTCGGCCCCTTGACGAGACGACGGCCGAGGGCAGCGACGAAAGCGTCGTAGCGCTCGCCGGCCCTGGCTCGAGCGGCAGCCTGAGCAGGTTCGGGCAGCGGCGGATTGGTCGTCAGCCAGAAGCGCACGAAGACGGCGAGTGTCTCGACCGCTATGCCGAGATCGCGTTCCAGGCGGGTCATACGTCGGTCGAGCTGATCAAGCCGCTTTGTGGTCGCCGCCTCCTGGCGCTCCGCCGCATCGGGCGAAAGGAAAGAGGCGATGGATGCCTCAGCAACGAGCGAACGCGATTGATCGCGGCGCGCCGCATACTCGCTGAGGGCCTTCATGACAGGCGGGTCGAGATAGACGGAGAGGCGTTGTTTCTTCGCTGCTTTTGTCATCGGGTGTGTTTCAAAGCTCCATTCCGTCATTTGGGTCGAGGGAGACTTGCCGGGCAACACCCTGCATGAGCCGGGTCATACGGCGGTTGCGAAGGGCGTCTTCTTCAGCCTCCTCCGGAGGCTCGTAGTCGAACTCGTTGTCGATTGGCTCTTTCTTCTCGATGACATCGGTCACCTTCAACTCAGGCTGCTGACGCCGTTCCGAGCCGGTCGGATCCTCGTCGTCGGAATTCGCTTCCAATTGGGCTGGGTCAGAAACGGCCTGCTGCGGAGCGGACAAGGTGCTCCAGTCGTCGACGCTCCCGCGGGTCCTGATCTTCAGTTCGGGCGGCGGAAAGATGCGCTCCTTAAAAACGGGATCTTCATAGTAACGGGCTTTTTTTGCGCGAATCGGTGGCGTGCCGGCGACCATCACGATCTCATCGGCGGGTGGAAGCTGCATCACTTCACCGGGGGTCAGCAGGGGGCGCGCGGTTTCCGAGCGCGAAACCATCAGGTGGCCGAGCCAGGGCGAAAGCCGGTGCCCTGCATAGTTCTTCATCGCCCGCATCTCGGTGGCCGTTCCCAGGGCGTCGGAGACGCGCTTGGCCGTGCGCTCGTCATTCGTCGCGAAGGAGACGCGCAAATGGCAGTTGTCGAGGATCGAATTGTTAGGCCCGTAGGCCTTCTCGATCTGGTTCAGCGACTGCGCGATCAGGAAGCTCTTGAGCCCATAACCTGCCATGAAGGCGAGGGCGCTTTCGAAGAAGTCGAGGCGGCCGAGCGCGGGGAACTCGTCGAGCATGAGAAGAAGTCGGTGGCGGGCGGCCTTTCCTTGCAGGTCTTCGGTGAGCCGCCGGCCGATCTGATTGAGGATCAACCGGATCAGCGGTTTTGTCCGATTGATGTCTGATGGTGGGACGACGAGGTAGAGCGTCGTCGGCCGATCGCCTCCGACAACATCAGTGATCCGCCAGTCGCAGCGTCGCGTGACTTCGGCGACGACCGGATCGCGATAAAGCCCGAGAAAGGACATGGCGGTCGAAAGGACGCCGGAGCGCTCGTTGTCGGACTTGTTGAGCAACTCGCGCGCGGCGCTGGCGATGACGGGATGGGGACCTGCCTCGCCGAGATGCGTGGCTTTCATCATGGTGGCGAGGGTGGACTCGATCGGTCGTTTAGGATCGGAGAGAAATGCCGCGACGCCGGCAAGCGTCTTGTCCGGCTCGGCATAGAGAACGTGAAGGATCACCCCCACCAGCAGCGCATGGCTGGTTTTTTCCCAGTGGTTTCGCTTTTCGAGTGAACCCTCCGGGTCGACGAGGATATCGGCGATGTTCTGGACATCGCGCACCTCCCATTCACCGCGGCGCACCTCGAGCAGCGGGTTGTAGGCGGCGGATTTTGAATTGGTTGGATCGAACAGCAGCACACGGCCGTATCGAGCCCGAAAGCCGGCAGTGAGCTGCCAGTTCTCGCCCTTGATGTCGTGGACGATGGCCGAACCCGGCCAGGTCAGGAGCGAGGGAACGACGAGACCTACGCCCTTGCCGGACCGTGTCGGCGCGAAGCACAGCACATGTTCGGGACCGTCGTGTCGAAGATACTCGGAACCCAGCTTGCCAAGAACCACACCGTCGGGCCCGAGGAGGTCGGCCGACTTCACTTCTTCAGGGCTCGCCCAGCGCGCGGACCCATAAGTCTCGACGTTCTTTGCTTCCCGCGCACGCCAGACCGACATGCCGATCGCAACCGCTATGGCGATGAAGCCGCCGGATGCTGCAATCATCCCGCCCTTCCAGAAGACATCGGGCGCGTAGGCGTCGTAGAAGTACCACCACAAGAAAATCGAGGGCGGATAGTAGACGTGCAAGCCGGCAAACTCGAACCAGGGCTGGCCAAGCTGAGCCTGGAATCCGAGCTGCCACGCCGTCCATTGTGTCGCGGTCCATGTCGTCAAGAGCACGATCAGGAGAACGGCGAGGATCTGGCCCCAGAGGATCTTGGTCGCGGACATGCTCCGACCTTCGTTGCAGCAAATGGTGTCAAGATCATGGATAGCGGCATGCGTGTTCAAGCTGCCCCAGGCGGGGAGCGAGCAAACGGCGGGCAGTGCGCGGAATTACAGGCCGTCGGCGCGATCCTTCTACCTCCACGAACCGCGATGCTTGCGCTCGCTCTGCGCACCAAGGTGATGGTCCCCGTTATCTGCCGCGAGAGTCGCACTGCATCTCATCTGAATGGCTAACTCCTGGTGACCAAGAATTCGCGCGGCGCGAGCGTAACCCAGCCAAAAGAATCATTGTAGCTTGCGGAACGAAGCTGGCGGTCTGGCGATTCTCAGTACGACCTTTGAGGAGGTCCGAAAATGAAAGAAGCACCGTGGCGCATTCCACTGTGGGTGATGCTGCAAAATGGTATGCCGCGCCGGTTCTGCGGCCCCTACGATGCATTGGATTTCTTGGAAAACGAATGGCCGAGCCATGGAGTCCAGCAGGCTCGGGCAATTGAGGCTTGTCGCGCTGCATTGCGCCATTCAGAGTATACGAATTCCGCGAAAAACTCCTTCGTAGCAGCATGCATCGAGGCGTCGTTAGAATGCAGCGACGCTGTGAAATTTGGCTATCGGTGCAGGTACAAAGGAGCGAGCCGGCATCGATAGGTCCCGCCGCGGTCAAAATACTGTCAGGGCGCGGCGTGAACGCGGCCCGCTATTGCGAGCGGTCGAGGTTGAGTGCCGCCGCAAATCCGCGGCGACATCCGGTTTTCGCCGCGATGGCTTGGCATAGAGCCAATCCAGCACCAGCATGACGACCGGCCACAGACCGACGAGCGGGAGCAGCAATCCTCCGATGGCGAGGATCGCCAACAGGCCGCGGGGCATTCGCGGTACGGGAAGCGCTCGGCCGGCCGGCGCTTCCACTACATCACCCCTGCCGATACTGCGTGCACGACGATGGCGATGCAGGCGGCCAGCAACACTGGCTGGTTCCCGAGCCGACGATACGTGTAATTTGGGATCGCGCCGATACCCAAGGTCTTGCGTCAGAGGCCGAGCTCGCGCTTCTTGCCGAACCCCCATTCGACCCCGCCATCGCCGCGATCAACCCCGGAAACATGGCGTCCGAGATGCTTCTCCAGCGAAGGGGACCACGGCACGAGTTGGAATCCAAGGCTGCTGTCAATCATGGCGAAGCGGCCGGAGGCGAGTGCGAACCGTTGGCGATAGGTGCCAGCGACATACTCGCCAGAGGCGGACTTGTTGAATGGCGTTCCCATTTCGGCGGCGAGCTTCTGCCCAAGCGCCTCAAGCTCCTGCTTGCGCAGGGTCTCGATCAGGTTGCGCGCGAATACCACGCCGCGCCCCTGCCGCTCTGCGAGACGGCGTTCGATGAGCTCTTCCGCCCGCCGGTCCATGGCCTCGCGAACCTCGGCACCAAAACCGCCGCTACTGAGTGCCAGCGGTTCGCGCGCGATCGCCTGACGGTCGAGCCATGTGGCGCCGCTCGCCTTGATCTGCCGTTCGATCGTGAGATCCGATCGGACGGCGAGGGCAACGCGACGCCGACCCTGAGCGTCATCGAACTTTCTCAGTTCCACGATGGATCCGATCGCCCCATCGCCTGCCGCGTCGAGATCGGGAACCTTGATGTGGTGAGTACGTCCGTCGACGGCGTCGATTACGGCATAAGCCGTGCCCTTGAGCTCGTCATCCAGGCCCCGATCGACCAGGCGCCCGATGACCGGTAGGTCGAGGCTTTCACCCGCGAGCACATAGCTGGCGGTGCTGCGTGCGATGCCCTGTTCGGACAGACTGCGATGAATGCGCTTGATGATGTCATTACGTTCGCCAAGCTCGCGAAGGACTGCTTCGGCATTCTCGGTGATCACCCACTGGCCCGGGCCCACCTGATCTGCGAGGCCGAGAGACTCGAGTTTGCGCAGGCGACCCACCTTGTTGGCGTGGAATTCGTCGGGCTGACGGTCGGGATGTGGCGCGAGATCGATTATGCCGGCGCGGTGGCTGTCACGGGCGAGCTGGCGGTCGAGACTGGTCCAGCGCTCGCTATCGATCTGACGCTCGAGTGTCTGGCGGATGTCCTGATCGGTCCGCGGTCCGAGCTCCCGAGTGATGAGGTCGCGCGCGCGATCGCGCATTCCTTCCTTGATGTAATCGCGCGAGATGACGAGATTTTCACCGTCGTCCCGCACGCCGCGCACCAGCAGATGGACGTGGGGGTGCGCGGTGTTCCAGTGATCGACCGCCACCCAGTCGAGGCGGGTGTCGAGATCCTTCTCCATCTGGCTGATGAGATCACGCGTGAAGCCCTTGAGGTCGGCCATCTGAAGCACATCGTCCGGCGAGACGATGAACCGGAAATGATGCCGGTCGCCCTCGCATCGTTCAGTGAAGGCCTTCGGGTCCGCCCCATCGCTACCAGGATCGAACATCCGGGCTTTCTCCCCGTCGCGGGTTACGCCCTCGCGTCGCAGATAGGTTAGATGAGTGGCAAGCGGCGCGCCGCGGCCGCTGAGCCTTACCACCCGCGCCTTGACGACAGCGCCACGCGAGCGGGACGTGATCAGGCGATTGGCCTGAACGGAGGCGCGCTGGCCTTGCCCGAAGCGAGAGCGATTGCCGGGACTGATCGTGCCACGATGTGATACGGCCCCACCTGCGCGCTGGGCAGCGGCCAACGCCTGGGCGATGAACGGGCGCGCGCGTTGCGCTCTCGATGAGCGGACGCGGCCCGGGCGAACGCGGAAGTCACCTTCGTCACTCATGTATTAGTTCAGAACATCGTCATATCATATTGAAACAGCGTAATAATGCTCGTTTTTGTGAGGTGCGGTGCCTTGGCGCACCTCGCGAAATCACGCTGCAAGTCATTGAAAAGAAACAACCGTCCGCAGCCGCACATCGCGGCCCTTTATCCTGCCATCCTCCGGTCGTGTCTCCGTCTGCCCGCTCCACTATCCTCCAGGATGCGCCGGAGCCCGCCGGGATACGCTTGCCTAAAGGGGTGCTCATTGCTGACCACGTGGATCACTTCGTTCAACAAACAGGCCGTTCGAATGCGTTTTCAGTGCAGGGAAATCGCGTGATGAAGGCTCGATTTCTGCGCCGCCGGCGCGCGATGGCCGCGAACGTGGCTTGCCAACTTTCGTGAGGCTGGCGGGTGTTATGAAGAGTGGAGCCTGCCACCAGGTCGTTTCATCTGACGTCCGCGGGGTGGCGGCGCTCGGTAGATCGCCAGCGCCGAGAAGGGGAGCGATCGCGACGACATAGGCGCGCGTTTCCGCCGGCAAAGGCCGTCCCGATCGGAGGTATTCGTCGTAGCGTGCCGGCCCCGCATTGTAGGCTGCGAGAAAGCCTGAGGTGCCATAACGGTCGTGCATTTCGCGCAAGTAGGCGACGCCCGCCAGAATGTTGTCGCGCGGATCGTAAGGATCATCACCAAGACGATAACGGACGCGGAGTTCCTGCCAAGTGTCAGGCATTACCTGCATAAGACCGATGGCGCCGGTGCGGGACAGCGCGTGGACCTCACCCGCAATTTCAACGCGCATCACCGCGCGTATCCACGACGTCGGAATGGCAAACCGCCGGGCCGCGTCGTCGATGTGGGCAGCATAGGGCCCGCCGGTCGCTGGGCGCATCGTTGGTTTGCTTTGCGCGAACAGGCTGACATTCGCGATGGAAGCCAGGAAGATGCCGGAAAGGAGGAGAAGCGTTGAGAGGCGGACTACACGCCGCAGTCCGGGCGAGGCTGGGGCGACGCGAGCCGGGGGGGCGATACGCATCGGCTCAATCCCGGTCGGCGCGTCTTTGAGGTCGGTGCCAGTAGAGATCCCAGACGCTTCTGTCCTCGCCGGACGAAAAAAGATTGGCGCGGATCGGTGCGGCGAGGGCGGGATCGTCGATCAGGAGCGCCACATAGTCGCCCGCCTTTTCTCCGGTCCATTTCCAGCCGGCGCCGATCTCCGCCCCGTCCTCGCCGAGATGGATGCGGAAGTCCGGAGCGTTGTCGGCATCGCTTGGCTCGGCGTGCTCGAGCACGAGTTCGACGTTGAGCGATAGGGTTCGCAGCGTTCCGGCATAGCCTGATTTCGTCCGTAAGAACTGACCGATCTGAGGCATCGAAAGTGTCCTTGCGTGCGTGGTGAAGGGAAGGTTCAGGGCGCGATCAAAGGTCGCGGGAGCTGCTTTCGCTGGTCCAAAGCGGGACCGCCCGGCCGAGGACGAGGCTCGTGGGGATTGGTCCGAAATAGCGGCCATCCAGGCTATCCAGGACCTGCCAATTCATGAGGAAGAGCTCGTCGTCGGCGACGACCCAGCAGCCTTGCCAAGCGGGCAGATCGCGGCCGAGGCGGTCGCGATCGAGCGCGGCGCCAATGGGCACGCCATCGACGATGACTTGGCGACCGGAGCGGCAGACCCGTTGCTTCGGCAGGGCAGCGACGTGCTTGATCAGCGGCACGCCGCGCGGCAGATATCCACGGTCGGAGAGTAAAGTCGCGAGCGGTTCGGGTGCCGAGACTAGGACCAGGTCGCTCACTTCGAGCCGCCCTAGAGCCTCGATCGCATAGAGGCCGATCGGCGCGCTGGCCGACGCGTTCCAGACAAGCTTCACCGGGACCGGCATCACTGCCGAGATGAAAATCGCAATTGTCGCGAGATGCACCGTCATGACATAGCCAGAGCGGGTCATGACGTCGCTTTCCGGCGCAGGAGATAGGCCTGATGCTGCTCGTGCGTGTAAGCGCGAGGCGCATGGCCGGCCGCGAGCCGGTTATGGATGTGACGCCAGTGATCCGGAGAAACGTCGGGCCCGGCGATGTCGCGCGCCTCTATGGCATCGATCGTGCGCAGCACCTGTTCGACTTTCGGCCAGCCCTCGACCTTGAGGAGAATCTCGCCGCCGGGCCGCACGAAGGGTAGCGTCTGGTAGGCCTCGCCTGATGAGACGGCGCGCACGATGTCAATCCGCGAGAGGATGGTTCCGAAGTCGTTCGAGGCCCATCGAACGAAGGCGAAGATCGTCTCCGGGCGGAAGGACAGGATGCGCCGGCTACGGCTCAGAACCTCTTCGTGTGCGGGCTCGCCAAAGCGGATCCAGCTCTCGATCTTCTTCTCGATCCAGGTGAGCTCAACACGGGTCAGGTTGTCGGATTGGCGGGCGGATGGCGTCGAGATGCCACGCCCGCGATTGTTCGCGGTGCCGGTCATGAGTCGTCTCCGATTGATCTTGGGATTTCACGGGTCTGAACGTCGCGTGGGTCTCCACGGTGACCCAGGTCCGGCTTTCGGGACGTCTTTTCCACATCGCCACTGCCAGAAAGAAAGTTAGATTCTCTGTTAGATTCTAGGTTAAGCCCGGGAAGGGTCGCTTCAGGCCAAAGAGTTAGCTGCAATCCATGCGCCCGAAATCCCGATGCCGATGTGCCTGAAGTCCCGACGGTCGTTGCGCCCGAAGTCCCGAGTGTTTCCACAGCGTCGTCCACAGGGCCCGTGGGCAGGGTGGCGGGGAGGATGCGCAGCAACTCGCGCCTGCCATGCCGGTCGATCCGAAGTCGGTAGCCCGGAAGCGACTGTCGCTGGACTATGCGCCGGAGATCGAAGGCGAAATCGGACATACGAGCGAGGCTGCCGGACTTCGCATGGAGGTGGGCGATCTCGAAGACCCAGCCACGGGTCTGGCGGCCGGCGTGCTTGCGGGCGACGCGGTAGAGCCAGCGCTCAATGCCGCCGGTCAGGCGAAAATAGGCCGGGTCGATCGCGAGCACGAGTGAGCGGTCGACGACGCCCCGATAGAACCAGTCGGGCAGGACGAATTCCATGCCCTCCGTCCGACCGTCACGTGTCGTGCATTCCTCCCATTCGTTGATCCAGGAGAACTGGTGGCGTCGCCAATGCTCGCCCTGCCGTATGGTCGTGCGGATCGCGGTCGATTGAAGCCGCGTCAAAGCGCCCTTGAGGAGCTTGTATTCCCGAGCGCCGGTATCGCGGCCGATGGCGGTCAGGAGTTGATACGGCGTAAAGCGAAGAAAACGGGACGTCTTCAGGTCAAGATTTTCGGCCTCGACGATCTGGCTCGCGGCCCAGATGAGAACGTCGGCGTCCCAGATCGTGGCCATGCCGTGCTCGGCTACGGCAAAGACTTCCACTTGCACGTCACCGGATTTGTAGAGGATTGGTGCAATCCGCTTGGCCTTGGCCAAAGAAAAGAAGGGGCGCTCCATGAGGTCGCGCTGATCGCGCGGACTGGCGGCGCCTGTGGCGACAATGAAAGGGTCGAGCTTCGCTCGTTCGCTAAGGGCAATGATAGGCGGTCGCTTCATGACAGGGCGACCTCAGCGCTGTTTGCGACCGGTGTGTACTTGCCCGACGGCGCTATGGCGCTTCGCCGGAAGGACGCTGCCTCCTGGGTCGGAGGTCGAGGTCACCATCCCGCGATCGGCCCAGGCTTGCAGATCCTCGATCGAATAGACGACCCGGCCGCCGAGCTTCCTGTAGGCTGGTCCTGTCCCATAGGTTCGGTGTTTTTCGAGTGTGCGGCCGGACAGGCTCAGAAAACGCGCAGCTTCGGGCGTGCGCAGGTAGCGAGGGGGTAAGCCGGCGGTATTCGATGCCATGTGGAGCCTCCGTGGCTGTCGGTGGGGCGCGCCGGACGTGAGCGGCGGACGAAGGGCAGGGTGGCGAAGAAGAGCCGGAAGGGGGGAGTGCGAAGATAGACGAGCCAAAAATCCCACCCCTTCGGGGGCTGGCACTACCGGCGGCGGTGGCGCAGAAGATTTCGATAGCCACCGACGATCATGGCCAGGCCGTCCTTGACCAGATCCATGGTCGCGTCACGCAGAGCGGAGGTTTTCCAGGGCTCGGAGGCCACGCGTTCGCGTCCGTAGATGACGCCGCCGATTTCGCGGTAACTGGCGCCGTTTGCGCGCCCGTCTACGGCTTGCAGCATGTGTCGCGCGCGTCGACGTTTCTGGCGCGTGAGACGCGTGTCCTCGGCGACGCGCCGGCCCATTAGACTCTGCACCAATCGAAGCAGTGCCTCGACACGATCGAGCGCGTCTGGATCGATGGGAATGAGCGCGGCGAGCGGCTCATCGGCGCCGACGCCGGCGAGACGCAGGAGTTGCACCGCGTTGCCGTCAGGCAAGACGTGGCGGAAGAAGGAGCCGAATTCGTCTGGCTGCGCCTGGGTCTGGTCGAGCAGATGGGAGAGATTCCGCTCCGTCGGCGCGATTGTGGCGGTGGATGTCAGCAGAACTGCGCCGGTATCCAGCTCCGGTGACCACGTCACGATGGTTTGTGTCGCATTGAGTGTCGGCGCAACCGGGAAATCGCAACCCCCATCGCCGACGGAGCGCTAGCAAGAGCGCTTGGCGGTCAGCGGTGGTTCGTTGAAGCGCCAGGAAGTCCTGTTGGTAATCGGTGTTGCGGCGTAGCCATTCCCAAGCGAGGTCGGGGCCGGAAAGGTCGTCGACGTAGTCGTATGCCGATGAGGATCGCCATTGTGAGGTATCGGGGCGCAACCGTTTTCTCCGAGCGCATGCAACCATTTCGCTGACGCTGCGAGAATGATTCCCGGACTGATTGCTTTGCGGAAGTCCCCGCGAGGGGACCACGTATTGCATTCTATGCAACACAATGGCTTCAGCGGTTGCGTTCCCCAGCAAGCTGACGGTAGCCGCTTTCGCTGATCCAACGGGCGCGAGCCAGGTGTCGTTCATGGACTTGGCGCGCGCGCTCCGGCTCGTTGACGGGATCTATCCCGAACAGGACTGCGACGGCTTCCTGCCAGGTGGCGCCGTCCGCTGCTGCGTCGAGGAGGCGCATATAGAGCTTCATGTGCTCGCGATCGTAGGTCGTCAGCATTGGACCTTCGGGTGGCTCGTCCAGAAAAGCTGGCTCGGTCACTTCAATCCTCCTGGTCGCCGTACCCGGCGCACTCGCGTTTACATATTATAGTTGATAAACTTAAAGTGTGTAAATCACGATCCTCCGGCGCATGGACATGCGCAAACTGGTCGGCCGCAACTTTGCCCGCCTGCGTCGGGAGAAGGGCCTGACTCAGGAAGAGGTCGAAGCGCGCTCCGGCTTCAGCCAGCAATACATCAGCAGCCTGGAACGCGGCCGGAGAAATCCGACCGTGATCACCCTCTACGAGTTGGCTCAAGTCCTCGATGTCAGTCACGTCGAACTGGTTAAGCCCGACAATAACGTCTGATCGAAACTTCTGCGAGATCATGTCGGCAACCGGCTAATTCATCCCTTCAACCAAGAAAGTCCTCACCCGGACATGCGGTTGTAGAGTATACTCCGTGGTGGAATACTCATCAAGCCGCTGCTCTCTCGACCATGGAAATTCGAGAGGTATTCGCGCGTAATTTAAGAGCCTTGCGACAAGCCAAGGGATTGTCGCAAGAGGAGCTTGCGCATCAAGCCGGTCTGGATCGCACGTACATCAGCTCACTTGAGCGGAGCGTTTACAATGCCAGCATCGATGTTGTGGAGCGGTTGGCCAACGTGCTCGGCGTGGAAGCAGCGGATCTGCTCAGGCGGTTGCCGGCCGATCATTCCGGAACGAAACGCGAGCTGGACGTATAAAGCCCCGGGACTCAGAGGCACTTCAGGCATGTGATCGGCTACGGCCACCGGTGTTCTCGCCCTGCCCGGTCGGTTCCGGGCGAGGCGAGGGTGGTGTGGCTCAGTCGCCGTTTCGGCGGACCGGGCGGGACCAGATGAGAGAGAAGCCTTCACCGTCCTCGTCGTCGACGAGATTGGCGTAGATCGGAGCGGTGAAGCTCGGATCGTCGAGCTTGAGGCCGAGATAGTCGCGGCCCTCGTTGGAGCGCTTGGCCCAGGCGGCGCCGATTTCGGCGCGACCGACGAAGACTCGGTGGCTTGGGGCGTTCTCGCCAGGATTTCCGGTTTCGCGGACGATGCGGACGTTCTTGGTCTGGACCGAGAGGGTGACGATTTCGCCGACGAATTCGTTGCCGGACTTCTTGAAGGTGCCGATGGTCGCCATGGTAGTTCTCCTTGTGCTGCTGTTTCGAGCCCGCGCCCATCGCGGCCTCGATGGCGATCTTCCGGCTGGAGGCGAGCGACGACGCATCGCTTGCGACCGCAGCGCCAGCGAAGGATGGCGCAGAGGCGACTTTGTTGCTTCGCGAGGAATGGGCGTAGCCCAGGGGAAGAAAGTTGCTGCCGCGCCGTTGCGTGACAGGCGGTCGAGGCGTCAGCCGTCCTTCGGCCAGATCAGGCCATTGAAGAGGCCGCATGGGGGCGGGGGACTGACAACTGATCTCAAGGAGGACGTGGCGGCGGTCGATGGTTCGAGAAGCCGGCGCTGTCCTCGGCATAACGACCGCTTCCACGCCAGGCCGTCGTCACTTGTACACCCGACATGGCAAGATAGTGGAACACCACACGCGATCTGGGCATCTGAGGTCGCCTGGAGAACTGTCGTCATTGGCCATGCTGAACGACGTGCGCCCTGCGATCAGGCGCCGTAATCATGACACGCTTTATCCCGCGAAATCGCTATTCGTCCCGAAGTGCCCGTCGAACTCCGGCGAGTTTTCGCTCTGCCGTCAGCAGTTTCTCCTGCAGCCAATCGACGCGCTCCCCGCTCGGACGCGAATGTGAGAAGTAGGCGCCGAGGATCTCCATGGGACTGACCTGCAGCGACTGGCAGACCCTCACGAGCATCGCCGCAGACAGACGGTTGATGCCTTTCTCGTATTTCTGGATCTGCTGGAATGAGACCCCCACGTCATTGGCAAGCAGTTGCTGACTTACACCCAATACCTCTCGGATGGATCGGATCCGCGCGCCAATCTCCCGGTCGATCGACTTCAAATCGTTTTTCGTCTCGTTGGTCGGCATTGATCAACTCGGTTCAGCAAGAAGGCACTTGCTTCGCACGGCGGGCCCGCTCTTCGCAAGGCAGTTCAAAACGTCCGCGCTAGCTACCGGCGCGACCCGACCGCGCCGACCGTTGGGCGTCGGCGTAGGCGCCCTTGCTGTATCTCTCCCAATCCACGCATTGCCAGTCTCGACCAGCCAGCGGTTGACCTCTTGGCCATGCACCGCGACGGAGCGCGGCAAGGGTGTCGCAGAATTCCCTCACCATCGGTGGATTCGCTGTGCTTAACCGCCGAGAGGGCATCATTCATCTTGAGGGCGCCGACGATGCAGCCACAATGAACGAAAGAGGCGGCGGGCCTGTGGGGGAGGTTGGACAAGTTCATATGTCCGCCTCCCTTTTCACTGTGCCGTCGGACCGCGTGCTCGCGAAGCCGCGGCTTTTGAGTCTGGGATTCGATTTCGGATAGATGCCGAGGTGCTTTTGGCGGGTCCGGTCGCATTTCGCCTGGATGCTCTGCTCCTCGGCGGATTTCTCACGGTGAGGCTGCTTCAGTACCGGGTGCAGGTCGCTTTCCCGGTGCTCACCGCCTCGCCATAGGGCCCTGATGTGGTCGAGATCCCACGCCTCGCCGGCCATTATCTTCCTGCCGGAAAGCTGGCAGACGCCGCCGTATTGCTCGAATAGACGAAGGCGTACGCGGGGCGGCACCTTCTCGTCATCGGTCTTGCCAATCCATTCGGTGATGCTGCGCGCATCAGCGAGCCTTCCCATTCGGAACTTTACCGTCGTCAAGCGGTTCACTTTCCAACTGGAAAGGAACCAGATGATGAGCGAACCGAGAGACGAAAAAGCCAGCGACGAACCGACGCCGGCGCCCATATTGAGCCCACGGCCGCCTGAGATGGATTTCGAACCGATTCCGTCCCCAGACTTGTCCGGAGCAGATGCCGACGCACCGCCAGCCGAGGGCCGGGTGCCGCACGTTCCGAGCCGCGACGAGGCCAATATGGATCCGGATGAGGCCCTGCCGGAAGACACCGAGGAGGAGATCCTCGACGACGACCCGGGACGCGAAAAGACACGCTTCGACGAAGAGGTTCCCAAGAGCAGTCGCTAAACGTCGACGGTTCGACATCACGCGACCTCCGGGAAATCGTTGTGCTCAATACCGTCAAGGAGGCGGCCGGCGAGCTTTTTTCCCACTACTCGGCCGAACGTCTCACGCAGGTCTGGCCGTCCCGGTTCCCGGCGATCGCCAGCGCAAGGCCCTTCGCCCGTGACCCGCGCAAGCTGGCGAATAGGGTCTATGGCGGTCGCATGGGCAACGCCGCGCCGGACGACGGCTGGCGCTATCGTGGCCGCGGGCTGCCGCAGATCACCGGCAAGGAGAACTATGCCAAGTTCGGAATTGCCGACGCCCGGAGAAGGCTGGCGAGATGACGACCGCTGTCCGGATGCTCTTCGATGGCATGATCGGCGGCCTCTTCACCGGCAAAAAGCTGGGCGACTATTTCAACCAGGTGGCCAATGATCCGGTCGGCGCTCGCGCCATCATCAACTCGACCGACAAGGCGAAGCTGTTCGCCGGTTACTACCGGAACTTCCTCGACGCGCTCGAGGTATCGAACGCCGGCCGAGCTGTCGGACGTGATGCCGGAAGCGGCGAAGGCCGACGACGTGCCGGCCGGGAAAAGCGGAACGGCGGTGACCACCGTCGGCGGCTTGTTCGGCGGCGCCGGCCTTTCGGCAGTTCTCGGCGTCAACAATCCCTATGCCGCCGGCGTCGCCGCGCTGCTGATCGTCATCGGCGCCATCGCGGCTTCATGTTCTTCACCGGACGATGGTCGGTGAACCGCGCGCCGGCCCACTGAGATGTGGCCGCGCATCATCATCGGCGGGCTCTTGCTCGCCGGTATCACCTGGCTCGTTGCCGAGATCCGCGAGGACGGCGCGCAGTCCGTCACCACCAAGATTGAAAGGCAGAACAATGAAGCGGCGAGCCACGCTCATTCGAAGCGCACTGATTACGATTCCTACCTTGATGCTGGCGCGCTGTGGAACTTCGGCGCCGGCGAGTGTGACGGCCCTTAGAAGTATCGTTGGGACAGACCTGATCGGGCGCGAGGGGCGACGCCGGAAGATCAGCGAAAGATCGATAGGACAGTCGTCGGCCTCTGCGCCGGCGGCGTCTGGACCAATGCGGAATGCGCGAGGCACGGGGAAGGGCGGTAGGGGATGGCACCAACGGAAATAGATGCGGCGGTTCACCGTCAGCTTGGGGAACTGGTAGCGGGCATGCGAGGCCTGCAGGAATTCGACCGCGTTGGCGATCTGGAGGCGTCGGTCTCAACGATCGACGCCAACGTCGCGGAAATGAAACCGGTGACCGACGACGTGAAGCGATGGAAACTGATGGGTATCGGCGCACTCGGTGTGACCGGAATTGCCGCCATGGCCCTCGGCGTGAGCTTTGCGGAAGCTATCCGCCTGATCGTGTTCGTCATTCTCGGAAAGGTGTGAGAAGAAGGGTTAAGGTTCGTTGCGCCAAGCGACGCGAAGCTCATGCCATAACTTTTGAAGAAAAGGAGTTTGATCATCTTCCGGTTTCTCGATGTCCGAAACTGGCGGAGCTTCCTCGGGCTGGTCAACCCACGCGTCGAGCGCTTCATTCCACGCCTTCGCCGGCATCTCCGTCATTGCACCTGCAGCCTTGTCGGTCCACAAGTACCGGTAGTCCTTCAAAGCAGTGGCGTAGCCGGAGTTCGCAAGGTGCTCCATGATCGACCAAACCTCTTCCATAGCTTTTCCTAATGGACCTCGTTGGAGCAGGAACGTGCTCCGCGTCGTCGGTACCACATTGCTTTGGCAGTACAGCCAATGAGACAGAACTTTGTCGAAGATCGCTTGGCCAGGATGAGGTCTCGTGCAAAAGCTGTTTGCAATTTCGTCGACAAATATCCCGGATCCACAGGCGTCGCGACGGACAGCTCGACAAGAAGGTCCGATGCCCATTCCCAAGTCGACATGAAGTCGTGGGAGAAGACATCACCCGCAACGCCCGGCAAGCCCCCAAATTCTTGCACAGTTTCGCGGGCGATGCTTTGAACCAGCAATCCTAACAGCCGAGTTTCATCGACCATTGCCTGGTCCGCCCTGCGAAGTCATCGTCATTCCTCTTGAGGTGCGGAACTGCCGCCTTTGTGAAGCGACACAATTTTACATGCAACAGCCAGATGCTACGCCAATCAACGATCTGCAATCGCGCGTCAGTCAGCGATCCAGTGACCTGAAGGTGATCAAGGAGATTTTGCAGCGGATCGAAGGCGGGCAGTTGAGGAGGTAACGACGGAGGAAATTATGGCGATAGAGCGAGGACAACCAGCCAAGCTGCCAAGGCGATCAAAAGCCAAACCCGAGCGTGCCTAAACCTTTGCCGTCTGGTGCTTTCCCAATCGTAGGACATGAGCTGCCTCCTTTCGGTGGCGCACAATGTCAGATTGTGGCCGGGGGAGGAAGATGTTTCCCAGCGCACGCACAGAAAAGTGCAATGGTGGCCGGCGTCGTCGCCTTCATGATGAAGGGGGGATTTCACATGTCGGAACCCTTCGCCTAAGCGGACCCCAGAGCGCGCAGTGCTTGGGGCGGGTCGCGCCCTGGGGGCCTAGCGTCAATGGTGTAATGACGCTCAACCAGTAATGGCGGCTCACCTTCTATTTGACAATGACCGAAATCAATCTTTCCAATCGGGGCGACTGGTGCCGCCTCTATATGTAGAATCCTACAAATTGCGCGACGTGCGGAAGCCTGCTCTTATGCGTGCATGACCACGAATCTCTCGGATTTGAACTTGCACCCGTGGCTCCTTCAAGAGCTCAATCTCCTCGGATTCGAGACGGCAGAAGATTTGAAGGATGTGCCCTCGGCAGAACTGCTCCGGATACCCCTGCTTGGCGGAAAAGTTTGGCGAAAGATATGCAAGGCCGCCGGACGGGAGCTGTATGACCCATGACCGAACCCTACCAACCCCCCTGTGGCGTCGCACAGAACTCGAAGCCAGAGACCCGACCGATTTCGTACGTTTTGTAATGCTCTCGATACTCAACCCGGTCGATCGAGGCGCCTCTAGGCCCCGCTGCCATTAGCGTCCCCGCAATGTGTGGGGCCTACTGAGGCCACTGATGCTCGCAATTCTCGCCAAGCCGGGCGCTGGTTCGCCTAAGGGGGCGCGACAGCCAAATTCACAGCGGGCCTTTTTATCCTTCGCCGGATCGCGCTAGTGGAAGCCTTGCGTGCGAGGGCTTCGTGCGGAAAGCGCCATTAACTGTCTTGTTGTTCACAGTGCTGACCGCCTGCCAGGGCAGCTATGTTGGCGGCATTTCGAGACCATTTGGTGGTAGCAAATGCCACCGAGCACGACTTAATCACCTGTTTTTAATGCCGGAACGTCGTGGCCTCACACGATCTGGGGCTTCACCGACGGGACGGAGCCGGGCGCGCCTGCCTCGTCATCCACATCAGATGGCAACTGGCCGTTCGGAGTGAGGTCGTCAACGGCCGTCGGAAGGTCGCGGCTCAAACGGCTTAGAATTTCCTCGGGGGGCAAGCCTGTGCGTGCCGAGAGGTCGTTGAGGACCTCCGGGCCAAGCACCTCGGACAGCTCGCGATCGCCGACTGGCTTATTCTCCCCGGGGCGAACCCAGGAATTAGCCGTTTCGCCGTGCCCCTTCTGTTCAAATCGCCGGAGCAACTCGCCAAGACTTCCCCCGAGCCCACCTCCTGAGGCAGCGCCCCCAAACAGGCCACCAAGACCTCCGAGACCACCCATGCCCGTTTGGCTGCCGCCCGCCAGTCCTCCGAGAAGATCGCCCAATCCTCCGCCCGCTTGCGGTTGACCATCAGGTCCGAGCTGTGCCGGGTTTCTGAGCCCGTTCAACAACTCGCCAATTTTATCCCGATTCTGGTAGCCGGCGACCGCCAAAACCCCCAGAAGCGCCTTCAAT
Organism: Ensifer sp. 22460; assembly: GCF_052044935.1. Classification (NCBI taxonomy): domain Bacteria; kingdom Pseudomonadati; phylum Pseudomonadota; class Alphaproteobacteria; order Hyphomicrobiales; family Rhizobiaceae; genus Ensifer; species Ensifer sp. 22460. The sequence goes on along the minus strand of NZ_JBQENZ010000007.1, from coordinate 81,077 downwards.
GCGTTGCTAACCATTGCTCGTCTCCCTGACAGGTTGCTGTTTGTTGATCGCTGCGGCTTTTTCTGGTCGCCGCTGTGGGTCGCATAACCGTCAACGTCCCGGCACCTTCCAGGTTCCGTTGAAATCGCCAGGTGCAAGGCGAAATCGGCCCCCGCTGTTCACCACACAAACAGGAGCCAGCAGGTACTCATATTCGTTTGACGCGGAATCGCCGCAGTGGTTGCTGCCTGCCAGAATGGATCCTGAGCCTAGTGCTCCGTTGGGCGCTAGTGTCGCGTGCTTTCGGACGCAAGCTCTATGTATCGCCCGATCGACCAGAGGTAGGCGGTGATCTCCTGCCGAAGTGCGTCGCAGTCGCCGTACTTCTCACTGATCCGCGCAACCTCCTCAAGTGACGCGTTGCTTGGTTGCATGTCGCCGGCGACGTAAGTGTACCGGCCTACGGCGCAGATGTCGCAACCGGCTTCGATCATCTCGTCGACGAAATCGTGGACTTCACTTGCCCTCATCAGGCGCTGCTTGCGATTGGGCATCCCCGTCTTCCTCCAATGGCGAGATCCAACAGGTGTAAAACACCGGGCCAGAGAACCGCTATTGTAGGATTCGCCTAGGTAGATTTCGGGGTAGCGTATGCCCAGATTGGATGGACCTCAGAGCGCGCGGGGTGGGTTTGTGGGATGCTGCTAAAGCCGATCTCATGCTTCATGGCGCAGCTTTCCCGCCCGTATTTTTCTGTTATCCGACGAACCTCTTCGGTTGCGAAGGCGCCTTTGCGCGGCCTTAAGGGGGGAAGTCCCATGAACCTTTTCCTCCCCCCTACGATTTGTAATGCTCTCGATCCTCAACCCGGTCGATCGAGGCGCCTCTAGGCCCCGCTGCCATTTGCGTCCCCGCTAGGTGTGGGGCCTACCGCGGCCATCAATGCTCGCAATTCTCGGCAAAAGCCCGGGCGCTGGTTCGCCTCACCCGTTCAGCGGGGCCTTTTTTATCTAACCAACTCCGCAGATGGGGAGGCGGGACTACTGCCACCCGTTGCGCAAGTTTCGCTCCGATGGCCCGGCGTCGGTCGCCGGGGTCCGACCTTTATCCAGTGGACCGTTCGGAAATGGTCCGACGGGACACCCGACACGTACGACAACCCGATCGGCGCCCGCTATATCCTCAGCAACCCTGCGGATAAACTCGTCCGCGCCGGCGGCACTTACTTGGCCCTCGATCACGACGCTGTTTCCGAGCACTCTAAAGCAGAGGCCTTGCGTATCAAATGGAGCTTCGGCCGCCAGCGCATATTTTAGGGAGGCGATAAGTCCCGAGGAATCAGACCCCTCGCCGGAGCGACAGCCAAATTCGGGTGGGATTAGGATCATCGCCAGAACTCCTTTATTGGAGTTCCAACCCGTCCGTACGAGCATTGTTCCAGGCGCGCGCGCTTGATGGCCATTAGCCTGTGGAGACTGCGCAAAGAAACGGCCCCGTCGGGGGAGAGCGGGGCCTCGGCACGGAACAGTGCCAATGGGCTCCATTCTGGGCATGGTGGATGGAGACTCAGCCTAGATCCGCGGGGGTGGTGGATCGTAGGCACGCGAAAAACGCACGCTCGACGGAAAGGTTCCTTGGGCAAACAAAGCGGCCCCAAAAGGAAAAAGATGGGGCCGGAAAGAGCGTGTGCGTCGTCTGCCCCGGATCGCCATATCCGGGAGTGCTAAAGTAACGGATGCGCGTCGCCGTGGTTCCGTGCTCGTGGTATTTTCGCAGAATCTAATCTAACACTTTGACCATGACCGCCGAACACTATCAGCCCCGCTACCAGTGGACTCGCCAGTGAGCCAAAAAGAATGGCCCCGAAAGGCGACGACGGGGCCAAGAGTGTGCTGTGCAAACGGGCTCCAGAGGGAAGGGTGCGGAGCCGCTCTAACAACGCGCGGTAATCAAAGTCGTTCCGCGCCGTTTTTTCATCAAGGACGCGACGACGATGGCCCCATGCCGCGATACTCAGGCTGAAAGAACGTGCATTCGAAACGGCTGGTCAGGGCCGTTAGCAGCGCATGTGTGATCGCCGCCTTGGCATAGTCCCGTTTGCTGGCATCAATGCCGACGAAATCCTTAGCTATCGCCTCGGGCACCTCCCAGAGAGCTCGTCCGCCAATAGTTCGACGGTCTCTGCTTCGTCTATTGCCACACCGTCCCGCTCGATACGGTGATTGCCGCGGATGCCGGCGACGATGGACTGAGCAATCCAATGAGCGCTCGATTTCTCGCGCCGCCGTGATCGGCCAGTGCCGGCGAACGCTCGCTTTATTGGCTCCCGTGTGGTCACGAGGCGGATGTAGATGCCTTGATCAAGGCTCCGGAGATCGGTCATGGGATCACGCCTGCTTCGAAGGAGGCCAGACCGCCGGCCGGTGCTAGAAACAGAACCATTTGGACGGGCCCTTGCCGATGGCAAAGCCGAAGCCGCCCCATTCCTTGCAGCCAGGGTGCTCGCAGAGGTGCGCCTGGGGCCTTCGGTTGACTTCTTTGCGGCGAATGGATCGTCGCTCACAGTAGGCCTCCCTCCCCAAATTTGGGGAATTCGAATGCTAAAGATTGTTCTTCTTTTGTTCTTGCATTATCTCAACCTCATGGTCGAGACAATTGGCGAAGCTTTCAGCCTCGGATGGCGCCTCAAGGCGCGCTGCGCCTATGGCAAGCGCGAGGGCCTGAAGTCTATCCGCGACTGCACATGGACCTATGATCTCGACATGCTGACGCTCGTCACGACGCGCGGCCGCGACTTTCCCCTCGCAATACTTGCTTCCCGGCTCCGGTGCCCCCGCTGCGGGTCGCGTCTGGTGTCGGTGGTCTTTATCCCGCCGGCGGATGGAGATCTGAGGAGGGGCGCGGCCTAGCCTTCAATGCACCGCCGCTGGCTTTGCTTTGCGAAGGAGCACGCCGGCGGCCTCGTCGAACATGCGGTCCTTGGCGTCCAGCGCGAACCAATGATTATGTGCAAGCTCGATCAGCGCGTCGGCTACTTCGTCTAAGTGGGTATTGGCTGGGCCGTTGAATAGCAAACTGTGCAATGCTGAGGGCGCAGATGACGGTGTAGAAGGTAAAGGCGTCGTGAAATCTGGATTGTCTGTCATGTCGGCCCTCCTACTAGCGACTGTTACCATTTTCGTCATACCGTGCGGACGGATAATTCCATTGTTGATGAGCGCTCTTCGCTCGTCCATGTGTAGGTAGCCATTCTCAACCTTTCGTTGGCAATCTGCGGTCTTGAGGGCGGCGGCGCGAGCGCCCCGTTGATCAAGGTGGCATTCCTCTATCAAAAGTATAAATGCAACGCGTGCGTGCGCGAGATAGCTCTAATGTACTACGGAGGTGTCTTCGCCCGTCGTGCGTTAATGCATGATGGCTAAAACACCGCGAAAGAAGCCACTTCCCGAACCCCCGGCCGACCCAATGCCGCGGCGGGTCCGGCCGTGCGTGGCAACGCTCGTGGACAAGCCGCCGAAAGGTCCGGAGTGGGCCTATGAAGTGAAGTGGGACGTGTGTGGACGCCCCGGAAGATGCAAGCGGAATCATCCTTATGGCGTTCGATCTCCTCTATCTGGACGGCCACGACCTGCGATCATTGCCGCTGGCGGAACGCCGACGCCGGTTAGAGCCGATCGTTGCCGGCAGGACAGGCGCGATTCGCTTCTCGGAGGAGGTGCACGCCGACGGCGCCGAGTTCTTCCGTGCGGCGTGCGAGCTCGGCCTCGAAGGGATTATCGCCAAGCGGCGGGACAAGCCCTATCACTCTGGCCGCCGCCCCGAGTGGCTCAAGATCAAATGCGCGCGCCGGGACTGGTTCGTGATCGTCGGCTATGAGCCCTCGACGATGCCAGGAGCGATTGGCCGGCTGCTCCTGGCGGCAAGGAAGGGCGACGATCTCGTCTATGTTGGCGGTTGCGGCACTGGATGGAACAACAAGGAATCCGTCGCGCTTCGCGAATTGCTCAACGCAATCCCGGCTGAGAAGCCGCCGGTAGGATTGAAGCGCAAGGGGGCGGTTTTCGCCCGTCCGCTACTAGTTGCGGACGTCGAGTATCGCGCGTGGACACAAGATGGAAAGCTTCGGCATCCTTCCTTCAAAGGGGTGCGAGAGATGGAAGGACCATTCGATGTCTACGAGATCAATGCGCAGCCAACTTGAACTGCAGTGCAGTAAGTCTGCCGTGTTATTTAGTCTTCTCTAAATTTTAACGTGTGCTATCGTCTGCCGCAGGGATCTGTAGTTTTGGTTTGAGGGGACCAGATGTGCGCGAACCACACCAGTTAAGCCGCCGTGCTCTGTTGCTCGGCCCACTTCTGCTTCTACTTCCAAATGACGCCGAGGCGCGCCGTAGTAGCGGCCGATGGGGAGGTGGAGGCGGCGGCCGAAGTCGTTCGCCCTTCGGACTGCTCATAGGCGGCGTGGTAGTTTGCGCGATACTTGTAGCCAATTCCGTGTTTGGTAAAGACCTGCCTTCAAAAGGGACAGGCAAGCTGCGAGCGTCGCGTGAGGCCGTGGGGAGGTCCGCCAAATTCAATGCGACCAAACGCACGGCGCCGCCGCGAAGGGGTTTATCGCCCTGGGTGGTTGTGTTGCCTCTCGCTGGCGTCGTGATAGGTGGAGCCTACGGCTGGGCGACCGTGCCGCCGGAAGACACCATTTCCGCAACCTTCCCCATATGCACATCGAGCGTGCGAACAACGTGCGTCGTGGATGGTGATACGTTCTGGCTCGAGGGCATCAAGTACCGGATCGCGGACATAGATACGCCTGAGATCAGCGAGTCGCGTTGCGCCGAAGAGAAGGCGCTGGGTGAGCAAGCCACGATCCGTCTCCAATCGCTTCTGAATGCCGGCGCCTTCGGCCTCAGGGCGGGTCTACGCGACGAGGACAAATACGGCCGAAAACTGCGTGAGGTCTACCGCGGCGGTCAATCACTCGGCGCTCAACTCGTCGACGAAGGCCTGGCGCACCGTTGGGTTGGTTTCAAGCAGTCGTGGTGCGGCTAGAGGTTTCCAAGAGCCGCTCATTGTCTCCGAGGTTGGGTATCAAGCGCCGGTGATTGACGCTCGAGAGCGTAGAGCGGTGAGGGGTAAGTCTAACATTTCGCAAATGATTCAAAGGGGGGTAATCGCCCTTCACTTTCCCCACTAAACGTTGTTTTCGTTGAGAATTGCTCGCGCAGGTGTTTGCAATCGGCAAGCAGCGTTCGGATAGTGGCTTCGGCATCGCCGTTATGCCAAGCGAGCGCCGCCGCGACTTCGACTGGTTCGATTTCGGGCTCGGCCGCAGGCATGACTCCTCCTCCACCACCGTCCAGGCGGTTATCCGGTCCTCTTCAGTTCGTTTGATTGGCGCACACATCGCCGTCGAATGTTCGTATTATGTTCTCGCGGTGACGGGAGTCAATGGTGCTTGCCGCCAGGCTTGCTATGGGCCCTGATTCAACGCCGGTCCTGCTCGGAGGAGGTGAGGCCTTGTGGCGAGGTACGCGACGTCTTGTCGCCCACATTGCCGACGTCCGGGCGAAGATCACCGACCACAGGCGCATCGAGCGCGTTCTCGATGAGGTCGTTGCGCAGTGCGCAGACGGCGCTCCTGGTCGAAACTCTGTTTCAGGAGTGAACTGTCAACTGATCGAGTTGAGGGGCGCCTATGCCGCGCCCCGGACCTCGCTTCTATGAGCGTCGCTTTGCTGCGCTTGCATCCAGTCGGCGATCGCCGGCTTGTCGACCGACATTGCCATTCCGATGTTCGGCTACAAGAACCATGCGGGTATCGACCGGGCGCACGGCTACATCCGGGGATGGACTGTGACGGGTGCGATCGCCCATGACAGCGCTCAACTCCGGAATGTCGTGACTGGGACAAAACGGCATCGACGATCTGGGCCGACAGCACCCCAAAGGACTATGGGTGGCGGTGGCCGGCGCGGCTTGCCGGGCGCACAGCAAAGGCGCAGAATGCCGGCCGCTGGGGCAATGGTTCATCTTGGGAGGAGCGAACCATGAAGGATATGAGCCTCACCAATCTGCAAGCGGGAGTAACAATGATCAGCGCCGCGGCGATCCAGGTGCTGGCGGGACGGTTGCGCGGTCGCGTCCTGAACGCGACCGACGCCACCTATGACGAGGCGCGGACGATCTGGAACGCCATGATCGACCGCAGGCCCGGACTGATCGTCCAATGCGCCGGGGCTGCCGATGTCGTCAATGCGGTTCGTTTCGCGGCTGAGAACCACTTGCTCGTCGCCGTGCGCGGCGGCGGGCACAACATTGCCGGCAACGCGGTCTGCGACGGCGGCCTGATGATCGACCTGACGCCGATGAAATCGGTGCGTGTCGATGCGACTACGAAGAGGGCCTGGGTCGAGCCGGGGGCGACGCTTGCCGATGTCGACAAGGAGACGCAGGCATTCCGCCTCGCGCTGCCGACCGGCATAAATTCCACGACCGGCATTGCCGGCCTGACGCTCGGCGGTGGCTTTGGGTGGATCACGCGCAAGTTCGGTTTGACGATCGATAACCTGCTTTCGGCCGATGTGGTCACGGCGAGCGGCGAACTGGTGCGGGCCAGCCCGACGGAGCACCGCGACCTCTTCTGGGGCTTAAGAGGTGGCGGCGGGAATTTCGGCGTCGTCACGGCATTCGAATTCGAACTGCACGATCTCGGGCCGGAGGTCCTCTCCGGGCTCGTCGTCCATCCCTTCGCCGACGCGGAAAGCGTCCTCCAGCAGTACCGGCAGGCGCTTGAAAACGCGCCGGACGAACTCACCTGCTGGGTGGTGATGCGGCAGGCTCCACCGCTGCCGTTCCTTCCTGCCGAGTGGCACGGCAAGGAAGTGCTCGTGCTCGCAATGTGCTATTGCGGCGATCTCGAAGCGGGCGAGAAGGCGACGGCCGGCCTGCGCGCGATCGGCAGGCCGATCGCCGACGTCGTCGCGCCGCATCTCTTCGTCGGCTGGCAGCAGGCCTTCGATCCATTGCTGGCGCCGGGCGCGCGTAACTACTGGAAGAGCCATGATTTCATGGAGCTTTCCGATCAGACCACGGGCTTTCTGCTCGATGCCATCCGGCAACTGCCGGGGCCGGAATGCGAGATATTCATCGGCCATGTCGGCGGGGCTGCCGGTCGCATCGCGGTCGAGGAGACTGCCTTCCCGCAGCGCGGCTCGCATTTCGTGATGAATGTGCACGCCCGCTGGCGCGATCCGGCGATGGACCAGGCCTGCATCGATTGGGCGCGGCATCTCTTCGAGGCCGCCAAGCCCCATGCCGCTGGCACAGCCTACGTCAATTTCATGCCGGAAGACGAGGTCGACCGGGTCGAGGCGGCCTATGGCGGCAACTACCAACGACTTGTGGAGGTCAAGCGGCGTTACGACCCACAGAACCTCTTCCGGGTGAACCAGAACGTTCGGCTGATCGAGGAACGCGGGGCGGCCTGAACCGCGATGCACAGGAGGAAATGTGTGTTGTCACGTTGATTTTGGGCCTAAGCTTTCGATCGAAAGCCCTGCCGCATTCGTTCCCGTTTTCGAAACGGCGGTGAGAATTCTCGGCGCGGTTGTTCAAGCCTTGTGCGAGCGATGCTCGACGTTAGGCATAACCTGACGCTTTGCGGCTGAATATGATTTCAGCTTGTCGGTGACGATGCGGGGCGAACAGCCCTGCTTCCTCAAAAGCCGCATCAGCAATCGCTTGGCGGCCTTGGTGTCGCGGCGGGTCTGGACGATCTCGTCGAGAACATATCCATCTTGATCGACAGCCCGCCACAGCCAGCATCAGCGACCATTGATGCGGACGACAACTTCGTCGAGATGCCAGACATATTATAATCGGGGTATTTCGCGCTTATCACGGCCGAGCGGTCGCCTCCTATTAAGGTCTAGCCGTAGTCGCGGCGTCCGGCCTCCTTCAGATGTTGCTGGCGACGTGACTGTGTCGACGCCACTAGATCCGAAGGAAATCACCAGAAATGCCAACTTCGGGAAAGCTGAGCGATTGGCGCATGGTGATGGCTCCGCTCTGCGGGATCATCTCGAGCTTCTGTAAGGCCTCGCGGGATACGATAGTGCTCGTTGCCGCCGTCGTGGTCGCCTCGTCGCTGGCCTCGGTCTTCGCGCCCTACCTTTTCTCGCGGCTTGTCGATCGCCTGACCGATGATCGCTGGCTGGAGACGATTTCTGCGGTTCTTTTGATCTACGCCGTTGTCATCGGGCTCTCGATCGCGCTGCAAAGCATGGTGAAGTACCTCGCCGCGATGAGCGCCGAGGACCTAAATTTCATCGCCGCCACTGGCTTTTTCGAGCGCTTGGTCAAGAAGTCGCCTCGGTTCTTCGTCGAGCACAATCCAGCGGAGATTCAGTCTGCGCAGATGCAGGGAACACAAGCCCTCATCGTCGTAGTGCAACTTGCCTTGATGGTCCTCATACCCGGCTTTGCGCAGCTTGCTTTGACCCTGGCCGTCCTGGGTGCCGCCATTGATGCAAGGGTGGTCCTTGTCGTCCTTGGATATGGGGCGGTGTTTATCTCGCTGACCTATTTCTCGAACAAATGGACGCGGCCGCACCTCGAAAAAGCGACGACGGCCGGGCAAGCCAATGCGCAGTTGGTGGGTAACGCGATTTCCTCGATGGAGACGTTGCGTTACTTTGGAAGCTGCGGATGGATGAGTGACCGCTACAGACGCGGCGCTGAAGAGGTCCTTCACAACTGGCGGAGCTATTGTCTGAAACGGATCGCCTATGCTGGCGTCTACGGTCTCGCTCTTGCGATTCAGTTCGCGATCGCTTTCACCATCTTCCTGCCCCGCTACCGAGAAGGGACCGTCTCCGTCGGCGACATCGTGCTGTTCAATGCACTCCTTCTTCAACTCAACCAGCCTTTCGAGATGGTTGGTCTCGCGATCGAGAGCCTGGTGAGATCCTATGCGCAATTCAGGCCCTTCGCCCAGATGTGGGCGTCTCCGGAGGAGAGTGACCGGACTGCAGCGCGCGGTGAACTCGCCTCCGTCGGCGGACGGCTCGAATTCAAGAACGTCGGTTTTTCCTATGACGACGGGCGTGGAATAGCGGACGTCAGCTTTATCGCCCAGCGAGGAGCCATCACCTTCATTATCGGCGAGACCGGTTCGGGAAAATCGACGGTTCTCCGGCTGGCGTTGAAAACTGTCGAACCTTCCAAGGGGCAAATTCGTGTCGACGGCGTCGACCTCTTCGAGGTCAACCGACGGGATTGGTATGCATCGGTCGGCATCGTGCCGCAGGAAGTGATGCTGCTCAACGATACGCTAGCGGCCAACATCGCTCTGGGCCGACCGATCGATCAGCAGCGACTGCGCGTGGCCGCTGCGAAGGCGGCGATCCTCAATCGGATCGAAGAATTTCCCGATGGGTTCTCAACGATCGTCGGAGAGCGTGGCCTGAAACTGTCCGGTGGCGAACGTCAGCGAATTGCAATTGCCAGGGCGCTTTACGGCGAACCGAAGTTTCTGTTGCTGGACGAAGCGAGTTCCGCCCTCGATGAGGCGACGGAAGCAGCTATCATGGACCATATTCGGAGGGTCGCAGGCGAAGTCACCGTCTTGGCGATCACCCACCGCAAGTGCACAATCCGTCAGACAGACAACGTCATTGATCTCAGCGATCGGACGCGCGTAACTGAAGGCGTATAACGCCGCGGCGATTTGCGATCACATGTAAGGCGAAGGGCGCTGGTTGGCGCCGGCCTGTGCCGTGACGATTCCGGCGAGGCGTGCGTATCGTCTGAAAACCTCATCGACAAAGCGCGCTACCTCGTTCCGGTGGTTGGGTTGTCTGGTCAAATTGGGCACTGGGGCGGCGTAAAGGTCAAAATTGCTGTAGATATAGTATCGGTAGTGAATCGTTTTGCCCCAGATATAGCGCATGATCGTCCAATCGACCTCCGCCATGCACTTCGACGCTATCACAAGGAATTTCCTGTCGAAATCAGTGTATTGCCCCCTCTCGATCGCACGGAAGCCTGAAGGTGTGGCAATCCATTCAAAAACCTCCCAATGCCAAGACAGTAGCACGTTCTGCACGATGGCATCTTTCAGTTCGGCCCTGCCATCGTCGGAAGTGGGGCTGTGCTGCTTGGCAACGAGTTGGCGCGCAATATTGAAGGCCTCCTCGATGTAATGCGCCTTGAGAGGCGGAATAAAGAATCCCTTCGACGGGATACTGTCGAGCGCGTCTTGCTGGGCGAGGCGGATAAGGGCCTCGCGAACCGGCATGACGCTTGTTCCGATATCGTGCGCTAACGGTTTGGCAGCAACGCCGCCAACAATGAAGTGAGGGCGCGCAAAGATTTGTTCGCACACCTGCTCGTAGATTAAATGGTTGATGAGAAACCCCACCATTCCCCCCTTTCTCTGTTCAAAGGGCTGTGCTGTCTCCTGATCTATTGAGGGAGGCGAATGCCACCCAAGGTCCCGATGGCCACTACGGGAGGCAAAACGTCAGCGCAAAGCGATTGCACACGAAGGCAAGAAAATTCTTCAACGCTGGATTCGAGTTGTCTTCGTGCCAATACCCAGAATATGCGATCAAGCAGGGGCCGTGAGAGGCACGCACCTCCCGCAAGACAATGTTTGGATACTGCAATCCTGCCGCACCTTCGCAGGTGATGGTTACGCCGATCCCAGCGCCCAGCATGTTCATGATCGACTCACGGCTGACCGGCTGCATCTTGATTTTCGGACGGATCCCGAATGCCGATAGATGACCCAATAGCATGTCGTGAATCTCGGGTCCCGGATCATTGGCCGTGAGCCAGAAAGTCTCATCGCGCAGGTCGGACCACTGCACGGACGGATATGCAGCGAGCGGGTAATCCGCCGCCATCGCGACGAGCAAGCGTTCACTCCAGAAGGCGGCCCTTTTGATTTCAGAATAGCTTGCCTCGCCGGGCAATATGGCGATATCGACCGCGCGCTCCTTCAGACCGTTCACTAGATCCAAGCGCTGAGCTTCAACGGCACAGATCTCCACGTTGGGATTGCTTTCGCGCCAACTGAGCAGTGTCGTGTGGAGGTTGCCGGCGGAAACCGGGACATTATAGCCGATAGACAGATCCCCGACGCGTCCTTGTCCGGCAGCACGCATGCTCGCAGCTAGCTGATCGACTTTGCTGACGATGCGGCGCGCCTCGCGAACGAACTCCCTGCCAACCCGAGTAGTCGAAACCCCTGAAGTCGTCCGAATGAACAACGTCGCGCCTAGACGCTCTTCCAAGCGGAAGATGCTCCGGCTAAGCGTCGATCGTTTGATATTGAGTGCCTCCGAAGCGCGATGGAAGCTGCGACAGTCCGCAGCTGCGATTGCATGACGAAGCTGGCGAATATCGAATGGCATGTTTCTTCTCCCGTCGGCGCAGAGCACCTTTCGCCCCATAGCGCCGACCGACGAGGTTGGCCGCGTGACAAGTTTTGTGGGGCGCCATTGCCAGAGCCGAGCGATCTGAGTGAAACGCAGCCGCGCCTTCGTTACACAGTGTCCGCCGAACGACGGACGGGCACTGGGAAGGTCCGATCGTAGGCAAGGTTAAAGCCGAAAGCGTAGACCATGTAGAAAACTGCGATCGACACATCCATCACGAATGTGTCCCAGAGCGACATGCCGAGATACCACGAGACCGGGGGGATGAGCATGATCAGAAAGCCGATCTCGAACAGGGCCGTGTGCAGGAGGCGCAGCGCGTAGGTCTTCGTCGTATTCCCGACGAGGCGCAGCATCGTGTGTTCAAAGCCGAGATTGAAACCGAAATTCCAGATGGTCGCTAAGGCCGATGCGAAAATGCCGACGACGCCCATGTGACTTGCGGGCTGGTCGAACACGTAAGCCCCGGCCGGCGTGACGATAGCCAATCCGAGCGCCTCAAACAGGACCGCATGCCGCATTCGATCAGGGAAAGTGCGCATAGTAGACACGACGAAATCTTCCTTCTCTGTTGCGTGACCGCGACCTTTCTATCTGTATGATGAGGTGCATCAAGTTAGGTATTATCTGGAATATAGATAGGTTTCGGTTTGCAGGGGTCAGCTTGACGCTTATCTGGCACCCGGCGCACACGGGTCGTTTTCCGCTGTTGCCAGCGGTCTGCGAAAGGCGCCGGCGCCCGACAGTACTCAGCTAGGAAATCTTGAGCAGGATCTTGATGTCGGGCGGTACAACCGATGGGGACGCACCCCGCACTTACATCGGCCGAGGATCGGCTCCTACCAGGAGCCAAGGTAAAGCTCGATCATCGAGACCGCCCGATCGGTCACCCGAGCAAAGATTTGGCCGCTAGGGAGAGTGCTCTGGCAGCACACCTGGAATGTCGGAAGTGTTTGCAAATACAATAGCTTATATCGACGCATTTGCAGCTATAAATGGAAACATTTGGACATAATCGCGTGGGCAGCGGAAGGTTCTGGCGTTAGCAACGTCATCGAAAGGAAAGGACAATGAACACCTTCAAATCGATCGCACCCATGAAGCGTAGCAAGCGGATGGCCCGTGCCACCAAATTTCTGATGCAGGGCGACAGCAACCGCTTCCGCTACTGACAGTTGGGCGCGCGGAGGCCGCTATGATCACATTCGAGCTGCAGCTGAATGAGTGCCTCCGCGCGCCGCTTCTGAAGGGCAAGACGTGTCGTCTGGGCGATCGGTCATTTGTTAAAGCCTTCTCGCATCCAACGATATCGATGGAGCTCATGTTGGCTGAAGGACGTTGGCTGATCGTCGTTCATGAACGCGGTAGGGAGGAAGGTTCCGTCACACTCCATCCTTCCGGGGAGATGCTGTCGGAATCTGCCTACGAGGAGGCCTTTCGCGAAATCGTCGGTTTTCCGAATGAACTCTTTGCGATCGAATGCGCCTACGGCGCCGGCGCGACCCGCATAAGGCTCCTGTCGGGATCGAATGGAACCTGTCCGATCTACGTCTCCGGAGAGGGGCCGAAGTTAACGGGCAGCTGGGACGTCCTGATGCTTGCTCGTGATCGGTCGAACAAGTGCTTCGACCAACAGTTTCTTATTCACGCCGCTTATCGGGCAGTATATTCGACCCGTACCCCATACCATGGCGTCGCCATGATGCCGCCCTGGTCAGTCATCAACTGGGACGGCGGCACGCCGAGCCTGACAGGGCCGGAACCAGACCTTGACTTCGATGGGCCAATCGATGTCCACAAGGCGCGTGCCTTATCCGACTTCAGCTCGTTACTGGATGACGTCTGGAAGACACGAGCGCTTGTTCCGGCCGCGACCGCGATTGAACTGAGCGGGGGCTACGACTCGGCGGCCGTTGCGTTGTCGTTTGCAAGGAGCGTCGGGCACGGTGCGCGTCATCTGTCGATCCTGATGCCCAATGCGAGCCTTTCGGCAAGCCAGGAGAAGCGCATCTCCACCGTAGTTTCGGCCTGCCGCGCGAATTCGCGGATTCTATCGATGCGGGATTACCTACCCAGTTACGCGAACCTGGCGCGATTTCAGAGCCTCTATTACCAGAGCGAATCCTACTACGCGGCATTCCACAAGCTGTGGGCCGGTGCCCGTCAGGCAGGCGCAGACACGGTCATCAGCGGCCATGGCGGCGACGAACTGTTCCCGACATTTCAGGGCGAAAAGTTTGAAACCGATCGTCTGCGGCATGCAGTCGGGCCGGATCCGAGCTTCGTCGAAGGTCAGTTCCTGAATTGCCTGACGAAACCAGCAAGGGAACTGGCTGAGGCACCGCTCTGGGGCGCGGCCGGGGTGGCGCCGAGCAGGACATCCGCGCTCTCAGCGATGGCACGTCACACGCCGCTGGTCATGCAAGAAGGCGTGTGGCCGCTCTATCCGCTGTGCAACGTCCCGTTGGTGCGCTTCTGTCATGCGTTGCCGTTCGAGCTTCGCTTTGAAAAGGCGCTTCTCTTATCCTACATCGAGCATTCGATCCCAAGCACATCGATCTTCCGCAACTACCAGAAGGAAAATTTCCTTGATGGTGACATTTCCGGATTGTTGAAGGAAGAAAACAAAATCAGATCGTTGGTGCGCGACATGGCGGTGTATGACTTCGACCTCGTACTGCCACGACAATTTCGAGCGGATGTCGAGCGGTTCTACGATTCGAAATCGTTTGAGCTACTGCACCACATTTGCTCGATCTTGCATCTGGAGGCCTTTTTTCGGGAGAGTGCATATGCGTGACGTTGAGGACCTCAAGAATGCCGAGCGCACCCTGTCCAGGGTTCTGGATCAGGGCAACCTTCATCTGGAGCTTGTGCTCAACGGGGTGAATAAGACTTTCGCCGGGCGCTGCGAGCAAGGCGATTTCTATCTTCGACTGTCCCCGGAACGTCTCCACTCGTCCGTCGAGTTAAAGCGCGAGGCGAAGATCCTAACCTGCATCACGGACCACGAACAAATCGCAGCAAAGCCATTCATGGATCCGCAACATGCGGGAACCGCCTTCGTGTGGGATGGCGCGCCCTATTTTGGAATTGCCACCACCGTCGCGCCCGGAGATCCGTACGATAATTCAGTCGGTCAGTTGAGACCGTTCGGGCGGGCGCTTGGGAAACTGCACGCCATTCCCATAACCGGAAAGGTCGAGCGGGTGGACAGCGCACCCCATCTGGCCGCATCGGGAAAATTGGTCGAAGCGATCTCCCTGGTCCAAGGTGCGATCTTCCAATGGTCAAATCGCGGCGAGCCGACCAGCTCAGGCAAGACTTCCATCCGGCACGGCGATGCCTGGCCGGGGAACGGACGCTTTGGCGAATCCAGGGTAACCCTTTTCGATTTCGAGCACACATCCATTGGAGATCCGGTAGCAGATGTCGCCAACGTCGCTTGGTGGCTGACCGGTCTTCAACAGCCAGCTGAGATCAAATCCCAATTGTGGAACGCCTTCCTGGAAGGCTATGAAGAGACACAGGATGGGGAGAGGGCGGATATGTCCAGTCTTCCATACCATGTTCTCTCGGTCGAACTCCGATCGCTATTATTTCTGCGGGACTTTATCAAGCTCTCGCTGGAAGTGGAGAAAAGCGTCATCGCCGGGACGCAACATCTCGTTGGCGTGTGGCGAAACCGTGCTGTCCCCGAAAGCGGATTTCTGCAGGATGGCTGGTAAACCGCGGATCGATTTTTTTGCGAAGTCTGCACAGTCATGGAAACACGCCTATGGAGATCGATCTAGCTCAGCGGTTACGTTCAGGCGTTCACGCCGGCGCCCGTCGTCACAGCGCCGTGGCTCCGGTTGAGGGAGGAGAGGGGCGAATGGGGGGGTGCAAAGCTGTGCCTTCTCAGCTCTCCTTGAACAGGCGTTCGGCCGCGCTCTGAGTGTGGGCAAGCGATATTATCCGTTCTACCGTGGAAGACATCCGATGGACCTGATTGGAGATCTCCTCAATATCGCCAGCACTGACGATAAGCTCAATTATCCTGCGGACGGTCGCCTTCAAATCTGTGTATTCCGCGTCACACTCGTTGGGCGGGGTGAGCAAAAGATTATCCAGTGCGATCGAGAACAGAAGATACTCGATGTCCGAAAGGCTGAACTTCCCGATGGCGTCTGCGATACGGAAGCAAAATATGGAAGGATGCAGTTCGTCCTTTCCCGCCGCAGCCATCTGAATACTCGCGATGAGGAATTCTCGGTCCTCGCGCAGCAGGAATTTCTCTACCGCCTTCTGAAAGAGAGACCGAGCCCACATGAGGGCATCGAGTTGTTCGCGCTGCAAGGGCTTATGAACGTGATAGGTTTGCCTCGCGCCGCCGCGAATGAATCGTCGCTCCGCCAACCGGATTAGCGCCTCCCTCACGGGGACCGCACTGATATTTAGGGCCCGGGCAATCTCCGTTACGTCAATTCCCGACCCGGCAGCAAGTCCGCCGGTTAACACCAGTTGTCTGATATACGCTCTTGCGACTACGGACTTCGCTTCCATGTTCCATCTCCCACTGATTGGCAGGACCAAGATAAGAACAAACGATCCTTGATTCGTCTGATCCGGCGAGCGACAGCCCCGGCACGGCGTGGACCTGTATGCTTCCTCATCGGTGCCCGTTCGCGCACTCCGCGACCACGACTCAAGCGGCTCGAAAAGCCCGCCCAGTGTGACGTACACTAGGAACGTCGAAGCCTTCCCTGTGCGGCGTTGACCGCGCCATTTCTATCTGCATCATGCAGTGGATCAAGTTAGGTTATATCTGGATTGTAGATAGATGCCCGTTTCCCTGGAACAATTGCAAGCATTCGTTGCGGCCGGAGAGCACGGTTCATTCTCTGCCGCGGGCCGGGCTTTACGAAAAGCGCAGTCGGCCGTGAGCACCCAAGTCGCAAATCTTGAGGAGGATCTTGGTCTCGACCTGTTCGACCGGTCGGGACGGAATCCTTCACTTACAACGGCGGGGGAACGGCTCCTTCTTGAAGCCAAGGTGATCCTGGATCGTCGGGAACACCTGATCGGCGTCGCTAGCAGCTTCGAGGCCCATATCGAGACGCGCCTGGTCGCCGCCATCGATGAGCTCTACCCCGACCGGGAATTGGGGGCGCTTTTCGCGGAGTTTGCAGCTTGTTTCCCGCATGTTGAACTCGAGCTCCTATTTCCGATGATGGAGGACGTGAGCCGCCTCGTATTGGACGGAAAAGCCGACATTGGCATCTTGTGGCGCCAGGAGAAACTGCCTCCAGAACTTGGGTTCCAGACTCTTGGCTGGATTCCGCTGAAAATGGTGTGCTCAAAGGATCACCCGCTGGCGAACGCTCATGTGGACTGGGAGGAACTGAAGCGTCATCGGCAGATCATGGTTGCCGTACGGAGCGAGGGGCCGGAAAGACAGCGGTTGCGGACGGCCGCGGAAGTCTGGTGGGTCGAAAGTCAGTGGGTCATATTGCAGTTGGTCAGGCAAGGCATCGGTTGGGCGCTGGTTCCTGACCACGTCATCGCAAATTCACCGCATGCACCTTATCTCGTCACTCCGGAGCTCCAGTTCGGCGACGGCCAGTTTCCCGTCGCACTGGAAATGATCTGGCACAAACAACGAGCTTGCGGGCCAGCCGCGAAGTGGCTTCGCGAACGCTTCGCCGCCACGAAGATCGATGCCAATACGTGAAGGGAGTGATCATCGTGAACTGCGGCGAAATCCGACAGTTAATTCAGATGGTTAGTTGTTCATTTATCTTTTTGCGGCATTGCGATGCCGTCTCGCGGGCCGCCTCACAACTTTGACTATCGCCCATCTTCACTCACCGCCAATGGCGTAGCATGGCGAACTGCGCGAGTAGCGGTTAGTCAGAACGTGGGTTTCATGACGAATTCTTCGCTGGCTTGTCTAGCGGTGACCCTTCATCAAGTCTGGGCGTGGTAGCGGTCGTCGAGTGGACCGGAGTCGCCATGCGAACACCCTGCTAAAATTTGAGCACTTTGCGATGACACAGGAGTCCCTTCTCAGCTTCCTTCCAGGATGGCTTGACGGCGGCCTTGAGCGACGCGACATACGCTTCGAAGAGGTCCGCGACGGTCCCGGGGCGGGTGTCGCCGGCGATCTTTATGCTGCGCCCCTTTTGGATCATGTCGGCATAGTCGCGTTTGAACACTTCGCGCGCATGACTGAGGCTCATCGAGGGATAAGAGCCGAGCTTCTTCTTGAGGCGCTTTTGGTCCCGCCACTGCTGGGCCATCCAATCCGCAGTGACGCGGGTCGGCATTTGGTTTCATGACTAGGACGAGACGTCCCGTTCCATGACCCTCGCCATCAATGAGGCTTAGCTGCTTTCTTGTCTGCTCCACTTGTTTGAGAGCTCGGCGAAAGCCACTGGGCTCTCCCATGGGCTTTCTAGTGGGGTCACCAGACGGGTTGCTGGGGTCTGGGACTGGGGCCAAAAAAGGGCTTCGATCCCTCAAAAGCCGACCCCAATATGCCATGGTATCCGACTCTTCGACAAGCCAGAAAACCGTTATTATTCAGTGTGCTACAGCGTGATCGAACGTGATCGAAAAAGGCGAAGTGGGATGATTGTGCACGAGAATGATCGCGGTGGCGGAGAGTTCGAGTGCGCGTTTGACCACCTCGCGCGGATAGACAGGCGTGTGGTCGATCGTGCCGGTCTGCTGCACCTCGTCGGCGATCAACGTGTTGCGCTTGTGCCGATGCCGTTCACCTCCTGCAATAGCGCAATCGGTGCGCCGAAGACGCCAGCAAGCGTCCCGAAACGGCTGATGAGCGCCTTGGCGATCGGCTTGGTATCCTTGCGCGGGATCAGCCGGAACAAGAGCATTTCCAGGATCTCGTAGTCCGCCAGCGCCGCGTCGCCGTGCTCGCGGTAACGCTCGCGCAGCCGATCGCGATGGCCGTGATAATGCGCTTCGGGCGCCGGTGCCTTCTTGGCCGCCGGTCCGCCGTCCAACTGCAATTGCGGAAAAAAAGTCCTCTCGTCCGCCGATGGCGTTTCGTCGCCTTCAGGGGAGATCGGACGCTTCTTCATGCAGCGCCGACGTTGTTGAGGCCCGGCTTGAACAGGCCGGCCGGCGACAGCGTGAAGATCTCGCACCCCACGGCGGTCACGCCGACCGTGTGCTCGTACTGCGCCGAAAGCGACCGGTCACGGGTAACGGCGGTCCAGCCATCCGAGAGCACCTTCACATGCGGGCGGCCGAGATTGATCATCGGCTCGATGGTGAAGATCATGCCCTCCCGTAATTCGGGGCCCTCGTTGGCGCGGCCGTAGTGCAGGATGTTCGGCGCGTCGTGGAAAAGCTTGCCGACGCCGTGGCCGCAGAAATCGCGCACGACGGAGCAACGTTCCGCTTCGGCATAGGTTTGGATCGCCTCGCCGATGGCACCGGTGCGAGCACCCGGGCGTACGGCGGCAATGCCGCGCATCAGGCTTTCATGGGTGACATCGAGCAGCCGCTCGGCGGCGCGCTTGATCTCGCCGACCGGATACATGCGGCTCGAGTCGCCGTGCCAGCCATCGACGACATAGGTGACGTCGATATTGACGATGTCGCCCTCGCGCAGCGGCTTGTCGTTGGGGATGCCATGACAGACGACGTGATTGATCGAGGTACAGGAGGACTTGGTGTAGCCGCGGTAGTTCAGCGTCGCGGGCAGGGCGCCATTGTCCATGCCGAATTCGAAGACGAAGCGGTCGATCTCGTCGGTGGTGACGCCCGGCTGAACGCGCGAAACGAGTTCGTCGAGGCAGCGCGCCGTCACCTGGCAGGCCTTGCGCATGCCTTCAAAACCTTCCGGTCCGTAGAGCCGGATAACGCCGGTGTTTTTGTAGGGGGCAGACCCTGCCTCGATGTAAGTCACCATTCCAAAGCTTTCATTTGTTCCAAGTCGGATTTCATAGAGCAGCGAGGGCGCCTTCGTCCACTGCCATCAATCCGGTCGGACGGATTTGCGTTGGCGATACCTGACATTTGATCGCATAGGCCTCGACCCCACGCGCCATGGCGCGATCGAAGGCTTGCGCATAGGCCGGATCGAAATCGCGGCAGATTCTCAAATGGTCGCAGTCGCCGCGCTGTACAAGATAGATCATGACGGCGCGGTGACCGGCTGCGACCATGTCGCCGAGTTCGTCGAGATGTTTGGCGCCGCGCGCCGTCGGGCTATCCGGAAACTCCGCGAGACCGAGCGTGCGACTGAAATGCACATTCTTCACCTCGACATAGGCGAGGCCTCGATCGGGGTCGCTGAGCAGGATATCGATCCGCGAATTGCGGCCATATCTCTGTTCCCGCGCGAAGCCTTGATATGTATGCAGATCGGAAACGAGGCCCAGTCGAATGGCTTCTTCAGCGAGTCGGTTCGGCAAGCCGGTATTGATCCCGACCAGTGTGCCGTCGGCTTCGACGATTTCGAGCATGTGACGGTATTTCCGTGTCGGGCTGTCGTGTTCCGACATCCAGATGCGCGAGCCCGGCGTCGTCAGGCCTCGCATCGAGCCTGTGTTCGGGCAGGAGCCGGTCATGGCGGTACCGTCGGGCTGGATCGCATCGAAGAGAAAGCGCTTGTAGCGCTGCACGAGGGTTGCCTGTGCGAGCGGCGGGTCGAAGATCAAGACATGTCCTGCAACTGTTTCATGCCCGGGCGCGAACGTACGAGCCCGGCGCTTCCTCGAGCGAATTCAGCGGGCCGCCGGGCTTGCGGGCCGGAACGCGCCTCTTGTCGAGCTTCTCGATCCATTGGTGCCAATGCGGCCACCAGGATCCCGGCGTTTCCTTCGCTGCCTTGAACCAATCATCAAACTCGCCCTTGGGCGCGCCTCCGGTCCAGAACTGATACTTGCCCTTGTCCGGCGGGTTGACGACACCGGCAATGTGGCCCGAGCCGGAAAGCACGTAGGTGACCTTGCCGCCAAAGGAAGAGCTGCCCAGGAAAACCGACCGCGGCGGGGCGATGTGGTCTTCCTTGGTGGCGAGATTGTAGATCGGGATTTTCACGTCGCCGAGCGACACCTGCCGGCCCGCAAGCATCATCTCGCCCTTCGAGAGTTTGTTCTCGAGGTAGCAATTGCGCAGATAGAAGGAGTGGTTGGCGGCCGGCATCCTTGTCGAATCGGAATTCCAGTAGAGCAGGTCGAAGGGCAGGGGATCCTGCCCCTTGAGGTAGTTGTTGACGAAGTAAGGCCAGATCAGCTCGGAGGCGCGTAGCATGTTGAAGGCGGTCGCCATCTTCGAGCCGTCGAGATAGCCCGTCACGCTCATGTTCTGTTCGATCTGGCGAATCTGCTCCTCGTCGACGAAGACCTTGAGGTCGCCCGCATGGGTGAAATCGACTTGCGTGGTAAAGAGGGTCGCGGAGCGAATGCGATCGTCGCCTTCGGCGGCATGCAGCGCGAGGGTCGCCGCAAGCAAGGTGCCGCCGACGCAATAGCCGATGGCATCGACTTCGCGCTCGCCGGTCGCCTGCTCGACGACATCGAGCGCAAAGCCGATGCCTTCGCGCGCATAGGCTTCCCAGTCCTTGGTTGCGTGTCGTTCATCCGGGTTCACCCAGGAGATGACGAACACCGTGTGCCCTTGGTCGACGGCCCATTTGATAAAGGATTTCTGCGGGTTGAGATCGAGAACGTAGAACTTGTTGATCCACGGCGGGCAGATCAGCAACGGCCGCTTCAACACCGTCTCCGTCGTTGCTTCATACTGCAGCACCTGGCAGACGTCGCTTTGGGCGATGACCTTGCCTGGCGTGATCGCGATATTCTCGCCGATCGCGAACTTGCTGGTATCCGTCTGCCTCAGTTTGAGGTCGCCGCGGCCGGCGGCGACGTCCTCGGCGAACATCTGCATGCCCTTGACGAGGTTGGCGCCGTTCGATGCGACGGTTTCGCGATAGAGTTGCGGATTGGTGGTGACGAAGTTCGTGGGCGAGAGGGCGCTCGAAACCTGGCGGACGTAGAAAGCGGCCTTGTGCTTGGTGTGATCGTCGAGCCCTTCGGCGTCCTCGACCATGCGCTCGGCCCAATCCGACGTGACGAAATAGGCCTGCCGGATGAAATCGAAGAACGGGTTCTTCACCCAATCCTCGTCGGTAAAGCGCTTGTCAGTGCGCTGGAGAGCCGCAGGCTCCGGCATTCCGACGTCGCCGGACATGCGATGGAGCGTCCGCGACCAGATCTCGAAGAAGCTGCCCATCAGGTGCGTCTGCGCTTCAAGCGTGCGCCGGGGATCGGAAAGCCAGTACTCGGAGACCTTGGAGAGCGTTTTCACCATGTCGGTGACGGGTTCGGAGAAGACGTCCGATTTCTGTCCCGATTCACGCGGCGCCAGCCAGGCGGAGGCCGCCTTGCCGAGTTGCTCCATGGCGCGGGCGAGGTTGACGGCGAGGCTTTCCGGGTCCTTGACGATATAAGGTTCGACGGATTTGGGGTCGAATCCCGTGAAACCGTCCTTGCCAGCGGTGCCTTCCGTTTTCCTCTCTGCTGTCACCCGGCGTCCTCCACAGCATCTTGTTTGTTTTGTATTTTTACATTCTGCCCGAAAATGATTACAAGGGCTAGCGCATCGTCGCGTGTCAAAACAGAGGTCGTCTTCAGTATGCTTGCCGTCGGAAAACAGCGTTCCATCACCTGGCTTGCCGGGATCGTTCTGCTAGGCACGCTTGCAGGCTGCAACAGTCAGACGACCAACTTCGAGAACTATCCTTCGGTCTATGGCCAGAAGCCGGCCGCAACGACGCAGATGACCAATGAGGAGGCGGCCGACATGCAGGCGCGCCTGACGTCGCTTGGCGCTGCGCGCAAGTCCGGTGCGATCTCGGAAGCCGAATATCAGCGGCGTCTGAAGGAAATGCGTGCACTCGCCGAACAGCACGGTACCGACACGCTGAAAGAGATCCAGAATTAGCGCTTGCCTTTCCGGTGATTTGGACGCAAAGCGTTCAATGGCCGCATGGACGGCCGTTCACCACAGCGCACGGTTTCCCAAGGCTTGAGCCGCTGGCGGGAGCGTGCGCCAAATGAGGTTTGGAGATGGAAGAGTTTCACAAAGTCCGGCGTTTGCCGCCCTATGTTTTCGAACAGGTCAACCGTTTGAAAGCAAGCGCGCGAGCGGCCGGTGCTGACATCATCGACCTCGGCATGGGCAATCCGGATCTTCCCACTCCGCAGTCGATTGTCGACAAGCTCTGCGAGGCCGTTCAGGACCCGCGCACGCATCGTTATTCGTCGTCGAAGGGCATTCCCGGGCTGCGTCGTGCCCAGGCCGCCTATTACGCCCGTCGCTTCGGCGTCAAACTGAACCCGGATACGCAGGTCGTCGCCACCCTTGGCTCCAAGGAAGGCTTCGCCAACATGGCGCAGGCGATCACAGCGCCCGGCGACGTGATCCTGTGCCCCAACCCGACCTATCCGATCCATGCCTTCGGCTTCCTGATGGCGGGCGGCGTTATCCGTTCGAACTCGGTCGAACCCGACGAAACGTTCTTCGGGCCGCTGGAACGCGCCGTGCGGCACTCGATCCCGAAGCCGCTGGCGCTGATCCTCAACTATCCGTCGAACCCGACGGCGCAGGTGGCAACGCTCGACTTCTACAAGGACGTAATCGCGTTCGCGAAGAAGCACGACATTATCGTGCTTTCCGATCTCGCCTATTCGGAAATCTACTTCAACGACGCGCCGCCGCCGTCGGTCCTGGAAGTTCCGGGTGCGATCGACTGCACGGTCGAATTCACCTCGATGTCGAAGACATTTTCGATGCCCGGCTGGCGCATGGGCTTTGCCGTCGGCAACGAGCGGCTGATCGCGGCACTGACGCGGGTGAAGTCCTACCTCGACTATGGTGCGTTCACGCCGATCCAGGTTGCCGCCACACAGGCGCTCAACGGTGACGGCAGCGACATCGCCGAAGTCCGCAACATCTACAAGCGCCGTCGCGATGTGATGGTCGAAAGCTTCGGCAAGGCCGGTTTCGAAGTGCCGCCGCCGGCAGCGACCATGTTTGCCTGGGCGAAGATCCCGGAAAAGTTCCGTCATCTCGGTTCGCTCGAGTTCTCGAAGCTCCTGGTCGAGAAGGCTGATGTGGCAGTTGCTCCAGGCATCGGCTTTGGCGAGCAGGGCGACGACTACGTGCGTCTCGCTCTCGTCGAGAACGAACACCGCATTCGCCAGGCGGCGCGCAACATCAAGAAATTCCTGTCGACTGCCGACGAGACGATGCACAACGTCATCTCGCTCAACGCGCACAGGTGATTAAGACGGGAGGCGCGCTACGTGTGCGCCTCCTTCCACACCGGCACCGCAGTTCTCGCGGCTCGCCCTCTACATGTTAGGAAATGGCTATGGCAGATGCCCTCAAAATCGGCATTGCGGGCTTGGGTACCGTCGGTGCCTCGCTCGTGCGAATCCTCCAGGATCGTCACGAGATGCTTGCGACAACGTGCGGGCGGGCAATCGAGACCACGGCCGTAACCGCGCGCGACCGCAACAGGGATCGCGGCGTCGATCTTTCGAAGGCCACCTGGTTCGAAGATGCCGTTTCGCTGGCGCGGGACGCCGATATCGACGTCTTCGTCGAGCTGATGGGCGGCTCGGGCGATCCGGCCTATTCGGCCGTCAAGGCGGCGCTTGAGCGCGGCATTCATGTCGTGACCGCCAACAAGGCGCTGCTTGCTGCCCATGGCATCGAGCTCGCCAAGATCGCCGAGGAGAAGGGCGCGCTGCTCAATTACGAAGCGGCGGTTGCCGGCGGTATCCCGGTCATCAAGGCTCTGCGCGAGTCCATGACCGGCAACACGATCTCGCGCGTTTACGGGATCATGAACGGTACCTGCAACTACATTCTGACAAAGATGGAGAAGGAAGAGCTTTCCTTCGAAGCCTGCCTCAAGGAAGCGCAGCGCCTCGGCTATGCCGAAGCCGATCCCGCCTTCGACATCGAGGGCAACGACACGGCGCACAAGCTGTCGATCCTCACGAGCCTTGCCTTCGGAACAGCGATTGCGGCCGACGACATCTACCTCGAAGGCATCACCAACATCTCGATCGACGACATCCATGCGGCAGCCGATCTCGGTTACCGGATCAAGCTTCTGGGCGTCGCACAGCGCACCGACAGCGGCATCGAGCAGCGCGTCCACCCGACGATGGTGCCCTATGATTCCGTCATCGCGCAGGTCGACGGCGTGACCAATGCGGTCGCGATCGAATCCGACATTCTCGGCGAATTGCTGATGGTCGGCCCCGGTGCCGGCGGCAATGCAACCGCCTCGGCGGTTCTCGGCGATATCGCCGACATTGCGAAGAGCCGTCCCGGCGCCCAGCACGTTCCGGCCTTCGGCCGTCCGACCAATGCGCTGCTTCCCTACAAGCGCGCACAGATCCAGAGCCACGAGGGCGGCTATTTCATCCGCCTGAAGGTCGTCGACCGCACCGGCGTTTTCGCCAGCATCGCCACCCGCATGGCGGACAACGGCATCTCGCTGGAATCGATCATGCAGCATTCCAAGCAACTCATGGAAGGCGGCGAGCCGCAGACGATCATCCTGGTCACGCATGCGACCTCGGAGCATTCCGTTCGCGATGCCATCAAGGCGATCAAGGGCGAGGGCTATCTCGTCGGCGAACCGCAGGTCATCCGCATCGAACGCCCGAAGGCGAACTGAGGACCGCATAGCCCTCAGGCCGCAAGGCACGACGGTGCGTAGCGCTGGATTGCCACCGATAGAATGGAAGCCTCGCCGTGCAAGCATGCCGGCGAGGCTTTCCTATTTGGGTATTTCAGGCGGTCGGTGCCGAAAAGGGACCGCGGAACGTGGATCTCTGTGTATGCCGTTCCAAAAACGGTCACGATTTGCGGGGTTATGCGCTAAGAAACGTTAAGCGCAGGCGGGTGGACGAGCATGGAAGAATTGGTGGATCCGGTACAGCGGGCCTTTCTCGGCGTCGAGCAGTCGATCAGCGGTCAGCGCTGGGTGTCGCGGCTTGATCAGGCCGGCCAGAACCGGGCGCTCGCCATCAGCCAGGTCCACGGCTATTCCGATCTGCTCGGTCGCGTGCTTGCCGGCCGCGGTGTCGTGCTTGACGACGCGGCGAGCTTCCTCGATCCGACGCTGCGGTCGCTGATGCCGGATCCCGACACGCTCACTGATTGCCGCAAGGCCGCCGATCGCCTGGCAGTGGCCATCAAGCGGCGTGAAAAGGTCGTGGCCTTCGGCGATTACGACGTCGACGGTGCCGCCTCGTCCGCACTGATGGCGCGCTTCCTCCGTCATTTCGGCATCGATGCGGAGATCTATATTCCCGATCGGATATTCGAGGGCTACGGGCCGAATCCTGCGGCCATCGAACAACTGATCGACAACGGCGCCGAACTTATCGTGACCGTCGACTGCGGCTCGACGAGCCATGAAGCGCTCGCGGTGGCGGCGAAACGCGGCATCGATGTGGTCGTCATCGACCACCACCAGGTTGGCTCAGCGCTGCCTGCCTGTCATGCGCTCGTCAATCCCAACCGGGAGGACGATCTTTCCGGACAAGGACATCTCTGCGCCGCCGGCGTCGTCTATCTCGTTCTCGTCAACACGCTGCGCGTTCTGCGCAATGCCGGCGATGGCCGTGTTGCATCCTTCGATCTGCTGGCCCAGCTCGATCTGGTGGCACTGGCGACCGTCTGCGATGTCGTGCCGCTCAAGGGGCTGAATCGGGCCTATGTCGTCAAGGGACTGATTGCCGCGCGGCACATGGGAAATGTCGGGCTCGCGACGCTGCTGAGGAAGGCGGCGATCGGCGGTCCGGTCACGCCCTATCACCTGGGGTTTCTGGTGGGGCCAAGAATCAATGCCGGTGGCCGCATCGGCGACGCTGCGCTCGGCAGTCGCCTTCTGGCGATGGACGATGCCGGAGCGGCGGAAAAGATCGCGGCACAGCTTGATGAACTCAACCGCGAACGCCAGGCCATGGAAGCCGCCATGCTGGCCGAGGCCGAGGCCGAGGTTCTTGCGGAGTACGGCACGGGCGAGGGCGCCTCGGTAATCGTTACGGCGCGCGAAAACTGGCACCCCGGCATCGTCGGGCTGCTCGCCGCCCGCATCAAGGAAAAATTCCGCCGGCCGACCTTTGCCATCGCCTTCGATCCGAATGGGCGCGGCACTGGCTCTGGCCGTTCGATCAATGGCTTTGACATGGGCAAGATGGTCCGGGCGGCCGTCGATGGGGCCCTGCTGGTCAAAGGCGGCGGTCACGCGATGGCCGCCGGCCTCACGGTGGAGCGTGCGAAGCTCGGCAAACTCCGGCAATTCTTCGAGGAGCGTGCGGAGGCGGCGGTGCGTGATCTCGTCGCCATCCAGACGCTCAAGGTTGATGGCGCGCTCGCCGCCTCCGGCGCGACGCTGGAGCTTATCGATCTCCTGGAACAGGCCGGCCCCTATGGCTCGGCGCACCCGCAACCGGTCTTTGCCTTCCCGCAGCATCGGCTGCGCGATAGCCGACAGGTGGGCGCCAACCACATCAAGGTGACGCTGGAGGGCCAGGACGGCAGCCGGCTCGACGGGATTGCGTTCCGGGCAACGGAGACGCCACTCGGCGATTTTCTGCTCGCGAGCCGCGGCACGTCTATTCATGTGGCAGGTTCGGTCTCGGCGGACCTTTGGCAAGGCCAGCGCCGCGTGCAGCTACGCGTCACGGATGCCGCGAGGGCCCTGTAACCTCGCCGAACAGGAATCGCTCTGATTTGAGTGCCGGCTGGTGATCTTGCGAGCAGGGATTGGCACGCCCAACGGGACTCGAACCCGTGTTGCCGCCGTGAGAGGGCGGCGTCCTAACCACTAGACGATGGGCGCCTATGCTTCTGACTCATGAACTTGCAACGCAGTCTTGCGGCCGTGAGCAAATTCATCTGCGGATATTATGCTTTTTCAGCGCAAACGACGACATAAATCCAACTGCATCGCTCCGGCGACAAGGTCGCGAGATTCGATCGAAAGTGAGCCGCAAGCGCAAGTTTACTGCGTAGCTATATTGGAAATGTGGGGGAGAAATTCAACACAGTGGCACGCCCTAGGGGAGTCGAACCCCTCTTCCCAGAATGAAAATCTGGTGTCCTAACCGATAGACGAAGGGCGCACTCGCTGTGTGGGCGCCTTATAGCCAGCGACTCTGGATACCGCAAGCGTCAATCTCAGGTTTTTTGTGCTTTTCCTGTTAAAAAACGGCGAGAAAAATTCGGCGCCTGAAGGCCGGAATCGGAGAGGTGTCCGAGGCAGGAAATCGCCGTTTCAGACGAGGAGAATATCGATTTTCATGGGGAGGAGATCATCACAGTGGCACGCCCTAGGGGAGTCGAACCCCTCTTCCCAGAATGAAAATCTGGTGTCCTAACCGATAGACGAAGGGCGCACTTGCTGTGTGGGCGCCTTATAGCCAGCGACTCTGGATACCGCAAGCGCCAATCTCAGGATTTTTGTGCTTTTCCTGTTAAAAACAACGAGAAAATTCCGCTGAATAAACGACCGGATTGGAAGACGTCGGCGACGAGAAAGATCGCTGTGTCAGGCGGGAAAATCAGTGATTTATGTGGGGGAGGAAGCTCAACACAGTGGCACGCCCTAGGGGAGTCGAACCCCTCTTCCCAGAATGAAAATCTGGTGTCCTAACCGATAGACGAAGGGCGCACTCGCTGTGTGGGCGCCTTATAGCCAGCGGATTTGAGAACCGCAAGCGGCAATCTTCATATTTCTGTAAAAATTCCACAGTCGCGAGCCGAAGGGTAGATTCCTTGGAATAATCCATGGAAACAAGCGGTTGGCTTCAGCCCTTGCCGCGCCGGCAGCGCCAGTTCCAATCCCGCTGTGCGCCGATGTCGATATGGACCGACTCCGTATGGCAATAGGTGCCGACGCCGCCGCGGCCGGGAACGCTGCGCAGGAATTCGGCAAGATCCCACTTGCTGACGCCCTGGACTTGGATGTCTGCAGCCTCGCAGCGGGTATGCAGCGACTGCTTGGCGCGGTTGACCTTGATCGGCCTGAGGCCGGAGGTGACCATGACCTGCTTGCCGTAATGCGTTTCCACCTTCTTCAGCATCTGCATGAGTTCAGGCTTGAAGCAGCCGGCATCAACCTTCTCGGTCTGCAGGATCAGTCCGCTCGGGGCCAGCCGTGCCAGGCCCGAAAGAGATGCGACCTGAACCGGCGCGCCGTCGTCGTCGTCGCCGAGATGTTCCTCGTGCTCGAAATTATAGAGCGAAGTCAGTTTGACGCCCGGGAGCGTATAGGCGAGGGAGGCCGTCTGCGGCTGGCTCGCGTTGCTGGTGGTAATCGTCTTTTTTTCCGCCGGTTGCACAGCGCGCAGTGCTTCCTGCTGCTTCTCCTTGCGCTTCCCGGCAAAGAGCGTTGCGAGTGTCCAGGTTTTCGGCGCTTCCTTGTCGCCGTCGCTTTCCTTTGCCTCCGCGGTCGCCTGCATCGGTTCCGCGATCGCCACTTCAGCCGCGGCTGGCGCAACCTCTGCATTGGCCACGGCCTGAGGTGCAGCCGATTTTTCGCCGCCGGCGGCCGCTTCGGCGCTGAGCGGTACGGGGACGGCCGCGGGAAGGGCGTCCGCCGCCGGAGCGGGAGCGTAGGCTGCGACCGCCGTGTCTGCCGGCTGAGCGGTGGCCTCGTTCGCGGCACCCTGTTGCGGCGTCATGATGGGCTGAGGCTGTCGCTGGGTGCCGCTGAACAAACTGTTAGTAGTTGCGTTCATGGCGGGCTGGCCCGCCGGCAGCGGCACAGTTCCATTGGCCTGCGGCTGGGTATTCGGCATGCCCTGCGTCGCCGCTGCCTGTCCGTAGATGCTGGAAGAAGCGGCACGCAGGCCTGTGTTCTGCATCGTCAGGGACTGGGCTTGCCCGGAATCCTGCGTCGTTGCGGTCTGTTGCGCCTGTGGATCGCTGCCGAGCGCGGCCACCTGCGCATCCCGGACCGTGCCTTGCTCGGCCGATTCGGCCGCCTGGGTCGCTGTCTGTCCCTCAAGGCCCAACCCGGCGGTGACGTCGTTGTCGGCAACGGCCGACACGCAACCGCTGAGGGCCAGGAGTGAAACGGATAAAGCTGCCGCCCGCGCAATGGCAGCGAGCACTGCGCCCTTCGTATCCGGATGTTGCAACGTCCTATCCCCGCTCTCCGTGCATGATCGGCGAATTCGCCTTGTCATGCATTAAGTCTCAGTTCCGAAACATCGCTCAGAACAAACAAACTCATGTTTCTCGCGGCGGTCCGAAAGAACGCCACGGGAAAAGATCAGGCCAAGTACAAAGGGGGTCGCCGCCACGAGACATCGCGGATAGGACCCGGCATCAACGTTTCGCGCGAAAAAATACTCAACGACACGCGATTTGTAAACCGGCGCTAACCTTGAGCCCGCATGTTGCACACATGCAAAGGCCCGGATCGACCGGGCCTTGGATCATTCATAGCTGCTGCTGATCGGCGACTCGGCCATGCCAGCCGGTATGACCGGCCGCATAGGGGCATCCTCGCCAGTCAGAATTGCGCGGGGCTTACCATGCACCGGTATTGGCCATCGAAGCCCAGGGCTCCTGCGCCGGACGGTTCTCGCCCTTCTGCAGGATTTCGATCGAAATGCCATCTGGGGAACGTACGAAGGCCATATGGCCATCGCGCGGCGGGCGGTTGATGGTCACGCCATTGTCCATCAGGTGCTGGCAGAAGCCGTAGATATCGTCGACCTCATAGGCGAGGTGACCGAAATTGCGCCCGCCGGTGTAATCTTCCGTATGCCAGTTGTAGGTGAGTTCGAGGCAGGGCGAGAGTTCTCCGCGTGCGCGATCGATGTCGCCTGGAGCGGCGAGGAAAACGAGCGTGAAGCGGCCCTTCTCGTTCTCGTAACGGCGGATTTCGGTCAGGCCGAAAAGCGTGCAGTAGAAGTTCAAGGCCTCGTCCAAATTCTTGACGCGAACCATCGTGTGCAGATAGCGCATTGCAATGTCCCTGTTTTGCAGAAGATGGCGTATACTGAGCCGCCAGCAAGCCAGAGGCAAGGCTGCGTCCGCATATTAGATCTCGGCCAAAATATGCCGAGGGTCTTGCGTATCCGCGGCGGGACGATGTTATTCTGGTCAATAAGAATCAGTTAACCGTATCGGTAGTCGCGCGTAAACGAGGGGCTGGGAGAGAATGGCGGATAGGACATCTTCAAAAGACGTCATGCATGGTGACGACTTTGGCAGTGACGCTCTCGACCTCATCGAAATCACGGGCGTGATCAAATGGTTCGACGTCGCCAAGGGCTTCGGGTTCATCGTGCCTGACAACGGCATGCAGGACGTGCTGGTCCACGTGACCTGTCTGAGGCGCGACGGTTACCAGACGGTTCTCGAGGGCGCGCGCGTCGTGGCTCTCATCCAGAAGCGCGATCGCGGCTACCAGGCGTTCCGCATCCTGTCGATGGATCAGTCGACCGCCGTGCATCCGTCTCAGCTTCCGCCGGTGCGCACCCATGTGCAGGTGACGCCGACCAGCGGCCTCGAACGGGTCCTGGTCAAGTGGTTCAACCGCACCAAGGGCTTCGGCTTCCTGACGCGCGGCGAGGGGACCGAGGACATCTTCGTCCATATGGAGACCCTGCGGCGCTTCGGCCTCACGGAGCTTCGTCCCGGACAGGTTGTCCTTGTGCGCTTCGGCGATGGCGAAAAGGGCCTGATGGCGGCCGAAATCCATCCGGACGGCCCGTCGCCGACGAGCCGGTCGCACTGATGCTCGCGGCACGAGATCTTTCCGGAAAAAGCGCCCTGGTGGCGCTTTTTTTGTTGTTCGTCTTTACCGCTGCCGCGTTGGCCGAGGTGGAGTTCACGAAGGACAAGATGCGGATTGTGACCGCCGACAGGAAGGTGCACGAACTGACAGTCGAACTTGCGGTCGATCCCGACCAGCGCGAGCAGGGGCTGATGTTCCGCCGGTCGATGGCGCCCGATCACGGCATGTTGTTCGATTTCGGCGAAACACGCCGCGTGATGATGTGGATGAAGAACACCTATCTTCCGCTCGACATGCTGTTCATCGACAACAAGGGCGTCGTGCGGACGATCCGCCAGGACGCCGTCCCATTTTCCGAAGCGATCATTGATTCCGGCGAGCCGGTCGCCTTCGTTCTCGAGCTCAATGCCGGTACCGTCAAGCGGCTCGATGTTCGGGCCGGAGATCGTCTTGAAGGCGCTCGAATCCCGGGGCGATGATCCCCGGGGGAGATGCTCACAAATCGACAGCTGGTATCCGTTGGCCTTGTAGTTTGGGGATCAGCGCCTAAATCACCTGTACCGAGACGAATCGATCCTTTCGATGATGACTGCAAAGCCTTTTGGGCAGACTTCAACTTAATAAGTTGCTAATGTTCTGCCGAAGACGACAGGAGGCATCTGTGATGGTCCGGAGTGTGCTTGTTGCGATCGTGGCGGCCGCTGCGTTCACGCAAAACATGATGGCGGCAGACCTGACGCCGGCGCTGGAGCCGGCGCCGGTTGTGGAAACGCCGCCCGTTTTCGTATGGACCGGCGGGTATGTCGGTCTTCAGGGCGGGGGCGGCTGGCTGAATGGCGATTTCAGCGCGCCCGGCGGCAGCGGTTCAGAAGATTTCAATGGCGGCTTGCTCGGTGCCTTTGCCGGGTTCAACTATCAGCAGGGTGATTGGGTCTACGGCATCGAGGGCGACGTCAACTACAACTGGAATGACAAGAGCTTCGATGTTGGCGGAACCTCCGCCGAAGTCGGCACCGATGTCTCCGGCGCGATACGCGGACGTGTCGGCTATGTGCTGAATGACAAAGCGCTGCTTTACGGGGCAGGTGGCTGGGCGGTCACCCGCGGCTTCGTCGACGTGCCCGGAGCGTCGAAGGAGAAAGAGACCTTCAACGGTTGGACGATCGGCGCCGGTGTGGATTATTCGTTCACCGACAACGTCTTCGGCCGCGCCGAGTATCGCTACAACGACTATGGCGACAAGGACATCGGCGGCGTCAACGTCGATCTCGATCAGCAGCAGTTCACCATCGGCGTCGGTGTAAAATTCTGACCTATATGGCCTAGATGAAGGAAGCGCCGGCGTGTCACTGGCGCTTCCTTGATTCGTTCATGCAGGCTGCAATATTCCCCCCGCGCGATCGGCGATTTCGCCTCGATCGCCTTCGTCCGAAAGATCGAGAGCCACGCGCAGACCGTCGCGGATGGGCCGTTGCAACGCCTTGCGTGAGCCGGACAGCAGCGTAAGCCGTCCTGCTTCCTCAAGCCGGACGAGCCTGTTGCGCGACAGGCCGAGTTCCGCCGACAGCAGGCGATCCGCCCGCATACTGACTGCCAACGGCACCTCAAGGACGATCTCAAGATGGGTACAGACGTCCCGCGGTGGAGCGACGACGCGCCTTGTCACATGGCAATCGGCGAATTCTTCGATCCTGTCGGTGCTTCGGCGAAGACCCTCGACGTCGAACGAGACCCGGCGAATCCAGCCCGGGTCGTTATTCTGAAGCGCGTCGAGCGTATCGGGCGCGATGTCGCGGACATACTGCCGCTCGAAGATCGGGCGATTCCAGGTGTCGTCACAGTCGGCGCAGCGATAGATCAGCCAGGCATCCAGCCGCCGGCCGTTGGCGTTCAGCCGCGTCTTGCCGCTGCATTCGAATGGGCGCGCGCCGCGGCAGCGGCTGCAGGCGAGCCAGGGGCGCGGCGCGGCTTGTGGTTCAATGGTCCACAGGACCGTCAATGTGTGAGACATGTCGTCTGGTTCTTCCAATAGGAAGTCCATCGAGACGACGGTTTGAGTACCCGTTCCGGGGACGCGGTCTGGCAGCGTTTGTAGGTGATGGTTCCGCCTGGTGGTGTTGCACCGGGCTTGAGATCGGCAATGCCATTCCGGTCTCGAACCGTCACCTCAACGAACGCGTGAAATATCACACCGATAGCGTCGGGCGCTATCGGGCGTACGGGGTGAAACTAGCGAGACCGGATTTTACAAAGGCAAAGCGAAACTCCAGGCGAGACAGCGCGATTGTGGCTGCTAGCCTGTTCTATACCTCGACGTGTGCCGCGCAAAGTGCGGAGTGTTCACGCCCACGCGCCATGGTGGCTTTTTGCTCGGAATAGGTGAAATTTGGCCACAGGCAATTTCGCTCAGTAGGAGTAGTATGAGGCATTACACCTCCAATCTGGAGCGGCCTCTGCATTAGGACGGCCGCTTCTTTTTTGGACGGCGTAGCCGTTCCTCCTCAGCCGACGCGGCCGAAACTCAGCTCCATTGACAATGAAGCAGGTGCAGTCGCTGCGGAAAATGACGTGACGCGGTTGCGACCGCTGCGCTTGGCCTCGTAGAGCGCCGCGTCTGCCCTGTTGAACAGGTCCTCCCACGAACCTTCGTCGCCGCCGGCTGCGAGGCCCATGCTGACACTGAGCGCTATGCGTTGCTCGTTGCCGATCACCACGAGTTCTTCGACGGCGCGACGCAGGCGCTCGGCGATGACAAGCGCCTGCGCTTCGCTGGTCTGCGGCAGGTAGAGGCCGAACTCTTCCCCGCCAAGGCGGGCGAAGCAATCGCCCTTTCTGAGGTTCTTCCTCATCAGATCGGCAAAGGCGATCAGCGCCTGGTCGCCGGCTTGGTGGCCATAGCGATCGTTGATGCGCTTGAAGAAGTCCAGATCCATGACGATGAGGCAGTCGCCATGCCAGTTTGATCCAGGCAGTTGCGTGAGAAACCAGCGTCGGTTGCGCGCGCCGGTCAAGGCATCGGTGTCGGCCGAACACCTGAGCTCGGCTTCGGCCCTCTCCTTGACGAGGACTAGCGCGAAAAGGGCGATCGCGAAGTGGCAGATGATCGAGAGGAAGAAGGCGTAGGTGGTGGTGATCGGTATGATGCCCGGCTTCACAAGACCGATCACCACGGCAAGGCAGAGGCTGGCGCCGATGGCCATGGCCGCCGCAAACAGCGCGCGTACCGGCAGCGGCTCCCTGTTGCGATCGGAGATGACGGCAAGGGCGGCGGCCGCCAGAAAAGCAAAGGCGGTGGCATTGAAGACACTGGCGCGGACGTAGTTGACCACATGGAAATGCGTGGCCAGACCGATTGCTGCGCCCGCGGCCGGTATCGAAAGTGCCAGCCAGTCCGCCTTGCGTCGCCGGCCAGCGCTCAAGCGGCGCACACCGATCCAGAACAGCGCATAACCGCCGATCCCGAGCGTGAAGCTCGAAAGCGTCCACAGATAGGCCGGCAGCAGCTGTTGTTCGCCGTAGCCGGCGAGCGTCGACGCAAGAGCCAGGAAGAAGAAGCCGCTCGCGAGAATTCCGAGACCTTCATCCCGCGGCGATTGCCAGCGGGCATAAAGAAAGCAGAGCGCGCCGACGAGGAATGACGATTTGTGAAGCAGCAGAACGGTGGTGAGATCGAGTTCGGTGTTCATGGGATGATGCTCGGGCGGGCTTGGGAGGCTGGCGCGGTGCGGTTGTGCACCCTTGGCTCTAGCGGCAATGGATTTAGCGATTACTAAACTCGAATGATAAACACACACGTTTGTCCCATTTCGGGACATTTCTGCCAGCCGAGGGCAATGCGCGGGACGAATGCAGGTTTTATCAGTGTGGACGTCAACGAAATTACATGTTGCAGGCCAAGGGCGAAGCGTGTATCTCCGGCGCCGTTGGCACGGAGTGTAGCGCAGTCTGGTAGCGCATCTGGTTTGGGACCAGAGGGTCGGGAGTTCGAATCTCTCCACTCCGACCATCGTAACGCCGAAGGTGGCGTGCCTGATCTCCCTGCGTCTTTTCACTCGTCAGATATTGCCTTTTGGGCACTTGTTGAACGGCGACTACACGGACGTGTCAGCGAAACCTGTATCCCGCGCGATCGTCTAACGGAAAAGCCGAATTTATCCGGCCAAAAGTCATTCCGTTTTAAATCATTCTGCGTTATGGGAAGACGGAATGCTGGCGCCCGTGAATGTTGCCAGCGAAAGTATGGAGCCGTTCGAAACCATGTCCGCAAAGATCTATCGTCCAGCAAAGACCGCCATGCAGTCTGGCAAGGCCAAGACGAATCTGTGGGTGCTGGAGTTTGATCAGGAAAAGCCGCGCACGATCGACCCGATCATGGGCTACACCAGCTCCGGCGACATGAAACAGCAACTGCGGCTGACCTTCGAAAACGCCGAGCAGGCCATCGCTTATGCGGAGCGCAACGGCATCGAATACCGCGTGATCGCGCCGAAGGAAGCGACGCGAAAGAGCGTGTCATATCCGGACAACTTCCGTTTCAACCGGATGCAGCCCTGGACCCACTAAGTCCTCCGGTCGCATTCGACGGGCAAAGCCCGGGACGGCCCCTTAGCTCAGTTGGATAGAGCACCTGCCTTCTAAGCAGGTTGTCGCAGGTTCGAATCCTGCAGGGGTCGCCATCCATTTCCTAAGTATTTGTTTCTAAATCGGAAATTTTGCTCAATCCCTCACCAAGATCAGAGTGAGGGGTTAGGATGTTCACGTTCAGTTTCTCTGCACCCGAAACTGCAAGCCGCTTCTTGTCCGCATTCCGGGTGTAATGGTTCGCCATCGAATCGCTCCGCCACCCGAACCGCGCCTTCAATTCGCTGTTGCTGTTGCCGCTCTCGGCAAGCACTTGGGCGAGCGTCTTACGAAGGCCGTGAGCTCTCCCATCTACACCAGCCTCTACGCAAACATCGGCAAACCAGTTGCCGAACGCCGCAGCGCTTTTGAACGGACGTCCGTGGATCGCCGTGACGAGGTAGGCCATTTGCGCCTTTGGCCTGGCAGCGAGCACCGCCGCGAGATTCGGGTGGATTGGGATATAGACCATCTCGTCGTTTTTGCCGGCCCGGTACTCGATCATACCGTCGCGGACATGTTGAGGGCCGATTCTGTAGATGTCGGAGCGACGTAGTCCGGTGAACAGCAACAAGTCCATCGCAAGCCTCGCCTGGCTGCCGTCCTCGTGCACTTCATAGACTTTGGCTATGTCCTCGGCGGTCCAGGGCTTGAAACCGGCGGTCTTGGGTTTTGGTTGCTTGACGCCGCGGACCGGGTTTTCCTTCACATAGCCGGCATCGACGGCCCACTCGAAGAGATAGCCCATCGTCTTCATGTAGTTGATTGCGGCAAAGGGAGTGTCGGCGCGACGATCGCGGCCCTTCGCAATCGCAACACGATCTATCTGACGAATCAATAGCTTGCCGCCGGTTTTGCAGACGGATTTTAAAATGTTTTCTCGCTGGCGCTGCGTCGACGCGCGCAGACCCTTGAAGGCGGCGCTCAGCTTATATTTGCCAACCAGCCAACCGAGGGTGTTCTTGCTGGCTCCATCCGCCTGCACGGGCTCATTCGCCATCAGCTTGCGGTAGGCTGTGGCGAATTCGGCCGAGCCCCATTCGCCAGGTAGACGAGTTCTCTTGCCTTTGCCTATGCGGAAGTACCAGCGAACGTTGCCGTGCCGGTCAACTTCCTTGACGATGTATGGGTACTGTTTCCGTGGCATGGCGACTATTAGAGATACCCAGCCGCGCTTTCTTCAAGCTCTTTTTGTGAATAGCCGTCGCCATCGCCATTGATGACAACGGCGCCATTGGGCTCGACGCGGATCGACTTGACCTCAAGACCAGCTTTCTGGACCGCCTTGATAGTGCGGCTGATCGCGTCCTGCGTGACTGGAATGGCTCTTCGTCCCATTTTGTCACCTCCTTTCCAGTAGATTGGTTTTCGTCATTGCCAGAGGCGCGCCGCGGGCATGCACCGCGACGGAGCGCGGCAAGGGTGTCGCAGAATTCCCTCACCATCGGTGGATTCGCTGTGCTTAAGGGCTTTCTTGTCGAGCTTGGGAGCGGGGCGAGGTTGCTCAACCCAGTACTTGGCCGGGATATCCGCCTCGTCGGTGACGATCAGGCCGGGGGCGCGCTTC
The DNA here is from genome assembly GCF_052044935.1 of Ensifer sp. 22460. Taxonomy (NCBI): domain Bacteria; kingdom Pseudomonadati; phylum Pseudomonadota; class Alphaproteobacteria; order Hyphomicrobiales; family Rhizobiaceae; genus Ensifer; species Ensifer sp. 22460. The sequence goes on along the minus strand of NZ_JBQENZ010000007.1, from coordinate 43,669 downwards.
GAGAGCGACAGGGTTGCCGTCGGGAGCTTCATCGACATCTGGTCGGTTGCCAGCATCGCCTGTTCGATCAGGGCGCGGATCCGATCGGCGCGCTTCTCGATCGCCTTGCGGCGTGCCTCGAAGTCGGCTTCCTTGGCCTTGAGCCCAGTCACGAGAACGTCGCACTCGTCGAGTTCTGCGATTGCCTCGTCGATGGCCTCCATGAGGTTCGTTTCGCCCTCGATGGTGTCGGCGACGAGCTGGGCGTCGTCGTCGGCGCCTTGGTTGCGGAGGTCGACGAGGAGGGCCTTTGCCGCCTCGGTCTGTCGGCGCATGCTGTGTTCGATTGCGGGAGCGGTCATTAGACGGTCCTCTCGGCTACGATTTTGCGGTGGATCTCCTCGGTGTTCGCAAAGCCGATCGCCATGAAGGCGAGGAAGGCGGCGAGGAGGATGATGAAAGCGGCGACGCCGTAGGTGGCGCGGTTGAACTCTGCGAGCCCGTCCAGGTCGATGTTGCGGGCCGGCGGCAGTTGGCAAGCGCCACATTCACAGTATCGATTGGCCGGGTCGCAGGCGTAGGAGACGGGACGGCTGCTCATAGCCCGGCCCTCAACTCGCGCCGGTACTCAGCTGCGTCCTCGGCAGCCATGGCATCCTTGTCGGCCGCATCTTCGAGAAGGTGGTTCTTGAAGCCGTCGCTCTCGTAGATTTCGTGCTCAACCCAGCTGGGGAGAGGGAGCTCGACGGATTCCAGCATCGCGCGGATCTGCTCGACCTCGACAGAGCGGGGCTCTTCCGGCTGCGTGAGTGCGTCGTCATCGTCCAGGTATGTGAAGAGGGGATGGCAACTTGATCCCGACTTCGGTGCTCATGAGGATGGCGGTACTTGGCCTCACTGCAGAGCAGGCGGCCGAGGTTGCCGACATGCTCGCGGCCGTTGAGACGGCAACGAAGGAAGAGGCAGGGGCGTCGATCGAGGCTCGGCGCAGGTCCGACCGTGAGCGCAAGCAGCGTCAACGTCACGGGATGTCACGTGACGTCGCGGGACAGGACGTGACCGAACGGGACAACCCCACCCCTGATAAAGAAAAGTCCCCCACACCCCCTAAAGAAATTAACCCCACCCCATCCTCGCTTCGCTCGGAAAACAAACGCGGGACGCGCTTGCCGGCTGGCTGGGCTCTCCCGGCAGCATGGGGCCAGTGGGCTATCGATCAGGGCCACTCCGAAGCAACGATCCGTTTCGAGGCCGACAAGTTCCGCGACTTCTGGGTCGGCAAGAGCGGCAAGGACGCCGCCAAGCTCGATTGGGAGGCCACCTGGCGCAACTGGATGCGGAACGTGGCGAAGCCGCGAGCCCAAGCTCAAGCGCCCCCGCGAGAAACCGAGAATGCCCGCCATCAGCGGGAGTTTCGAGAAGCCATCCAGCAGAAACTGAACGGGAATCCAGGCCATGACGAATTTGCCAGCACCGGCCCAGCTTTCGACCTTGAACCGGGAGATTACCACGCTCACCGAGCGACTGGCACCGGCTCGCGCTGATGCCATCGTTCGCAGCCTCGGCGTCATGCAGAGCGCTGGCATGAGCCTGCCTCAGGGTATCGACCCCCAGAAGTTTGACGTGATCTACGGCTACGCCCTCGACGGCGTGCCGAATTGTGGTCTGACGATCGCGACCCAGAAGCTCATCAAGGGCGACTACGCCGGCAACCCGGATATCTTGCTCGGCATGATCCCGAAGCCGCCGATCCTCGCCGCGCTGGCGAAGCAGGAGGCGAGGGCGGCCCGCGAGGATCTGGCCCACAAGCGCGAGATCGCCTCGGCGATGAAGGGCGTCGCTCCGGAGGTCGACCGCTCGCCGGAGGTGATGGCCCGCGTTCGCGCCCGGCTGGCCCAGTTCCGCCAGGACCACGAGGAGGCCAAGGCCAAAGAACGGGGCGTCGTAATTCACGAGCCTATGTCGCCTGAGAAGGCCGAGTACTGGGCCAAGATCCAAGAACTGCCCGACTGGTGGGAGATCGGAGCCGATCAGATGGCGTTCCGCCGCAAGATCGAAGCCGAGGTCTCCGAGGTGCGCGCCGACGACGAGGCAAGCCATGCTGCTTGAGCTCCCGCAAGACATCGCGATCAGCGAGCCGGTCTATCGCGCCGCGGTCCTTTTCCGTCGTCGCAAGCTGATCGGCAAGCCGAAGCCGCGGAAGGTCTATGTCCCGAAGCCGAAGCCGCGCGCGCCGGCCGACGACCACGTCTGGGCCTTCCGGGCCTACCGGCTCCAGCAGAGCCCGCACCTCACACCGACCGATTACGTGCGGATGCGCAGCCTCGAATTGAGGATCTCGCCGGATGTGATGCTCGGCCCGTCCAGGAAACGCACGGTCACGACCCAGCGGAACCGCATCATTTTGGAGCTTCGCCAGCGCGGCCTGTCGCTTCAGCAGATTGGGTTAGTCCTGCACCGCGACCACACGTCGATACTGCACGCCATCCGTAGGGTCGAGGCAGCGGAAGGCGACGACGAAGCAAAGAACTGGGTGCGGCGCAAGAACAGGCAGTCCCTCGAAAGCCAACATCGCATCAGAGCAGAAAAGGAAGCGGCGCTATGAGCTGGTACGCAATCAAGACCCGACCCGGAACCCAGCGGCCGGCAACGCCGCGGATTGGCGAGACCGAGGACCGAAAGGGCGAGTTCATCATCGAGCGGAACCTCCGTGACGCGGACATCGAAATCTACATGCCGTCATTCCGGAAGGACATCAAACACCACCGGACCAAGGAACTGATCGAGCGCCGCTTCGCCATGATCGTCGGCTACTCGTTCGTGTATCTGCCGACAGGGGACTTCTACCGCCTGTCACGCGTTGACGGTGTGACGGCGATCCTCGGCGTTGCCGGCTACCCGCTCCGTATCTCGGACTTCGAAGTCGCGAGCATCCGCCAGGCCGAGGAGATGGCAGGGTCCGCACTGCAGCGCGAGCGCGATGCCCGGAAGAAGCGTAGCCGCAAGCAACTGCAGCAAGAGTTTCCGAAGGATTCCGCCGTCCGGATCGCGCCAGAACACCGCCTTGTCGGCGGCATGCTCGCCACCGTCCTCGACGTCACCGGCCGCAACACGATCAAAGCTGTGGTCGAGTACCTCGGCGGTCTCGTCCACGTCGATCTGCCGCTTGAACTAATCGACAAAGTCGCTTAGAGTACCTGCAACCATTGGTGATTTGCAGGCTGTTCTGATTGCGGACCTCGATTAGAGGGATTACTCGCCGGGCCTTAGGGAGGACGTCACCGCCTCCCGCCATAGGTGCGTATTGCCGAAATTCTGATCTTCTCCTCAACGATCCTGCGTTTGCGGGACGGGCAGGTAGACCTTGGATGCAACGCGCTTTCCATCGAGTAAAGATCCCTCGACCCATAGATAGGCCGATATACCGAAGATCGTGAGCAGTAGAATACTGACCGGCAGCCCTGCTGAAGAGCGATGATCAGGTTCATGGAAGTTCTTTCGACCCAACATGGCCGGTACCAATTTGCACATACGAGAGCGACGTCGTCACGTGGGCTCTTCCCGCCAGACGGCCTGACTGGTCAACAAAGTTCGAAGCTCTGTAGCAAGTTGGGATTATACCACGCTCGCCGAGCGCCGCGCGGGATCACAGGTGGTGAGGCAGATGGCTGCCGCAACTTGTTCGCTGTTCGTAGCTATTTCAAGCGCACAAAAGCTGCCCCAACTGAGGTAATTCCGGTCAAGTCGGAGTAGAGCAGCCCGGTAGCTCGCGTGGCTCATAACCACGAGGTCGCAGGTTCGAATCCTGTCTCCGCAACGAGTTACGGCGCCAGAGAGCCTCGCCCGTCTCCCGGAGAAGCGGGAGCGCGGAAACTTCGGTCGCTTCCAGCACCATGTTAGGTGCCGCAATAGAGTTTCAGGGAGGCTGCGCGCTTGCCAATCTCAACAGATCTCGCAACAGCAGAAGGGTTTTGCGTTGGGAGCTTACCGCCGCTTGATTGCATCATGACTTCGAGGGCTTGCTCGAATTCTGTCAGGACGATAGTCTTCTTCTGTGCAAGAAACCAATCTGAGGTTTTCTGCCGTATCATGTTGCGAAATCCTGCCTCGACGGCGCCCTTGTCCTTGAGTGGAGCAACCACGCGCATGCGCGCGGGTTTCCCGTCAGAAGTGCAGCCATAGACAAAAATGCCGTTCTTCGCGGCGATCGCGTTCGCGCTACAAAGCGAGAGCGCCCCAGCTATTAGTAATGTAGCAGTCAACGTGTTTTTCACAGTTGCCCCTCGAGATTTCCCCCAGGCAGAACGTTCACTCAACGTCGCAACAAATGCAAGTTGTGCCCCTGGAAATCGCGACCACACAAGGACCGCCGTCTATGACGCAGGGTGGGCGCCTTCGCCGCGAAAGCCGAAGCCCATAGATCTACTGGGTTGAAGGCGCTTATGGGCTCTATTGAGCGGGCGTCGTAGTTGAGGGTTGGGTAGTCGACGGTTGAGATGTCGTTGGCTCAGCCGTGGTAGTGGGCGGTGTTGCCCTTTCCGCGCTCCCGTCCTTCCATGGCATGAGGAAGAGGATCGCGAGGACAATCAACACAGCAGCAGCAAGGATTCCCAGGGCGGTATTACGGCTCATGCTCGGCTCCTCATAGACGCATACATGCGACGACTTGCAAATTATATCACGGCAACCAGAGGCGCGCCCGGCGGTGATCCCGCATGCCTGAATAGGGAGCCGGACCTATGGCCCAACTTCTGCATGGTAGTCGTGATCCCGTCAGGGTAGAGATACACCAAGGACCGTTGGCGGAGGAACACGCTTGGTGAGGGGGTATCTGTTTGGGATCCTGCTCCTTCTCGCAGCCTTTATCGTGATTAAGTGGGAACTACGAGATCCTGAAACAAACCGGTGGAAGGTATCGGCCGGCGAAAACAGAATAGGATTTGCGTTGCTTTCGCTTGTCTTTATCGCCGCGTCAGTCCTGTTGTTTTGGCCCTGACGACGAACCGGTTCGTGACGCGCGCCCTTTCAGCACCACTACCAGTAAGCCAGCAGCCACAAGGGTACCAAGGGTAGCGCCCACGCCACCAACCAGCATCAGGGCGTAGAATTCGAAAGGGTCTTCGTTGGCGGTCAATGTGACGGCCCCACGCCTGCGGACCTCGCCGGTAACGAGCGCATGGATAACCCCATAAAGCGCCCCAGGCCCTAATGATAACATGCCGATCACAATGAGGATTTTGTGGAGCCGTCCTCCGGCGAGAAGACGCTCACAAATCTCTCGGAGTTTATCCCGCCGTTTCGTTGTTCCAGGCATTCAGAATGCTTCCCCGATGTCTCAACTTGTGCCCTCAGGAGAGGGTAGAGGTTGCGACATCAGCGTACAGTTTGGGGCAGGCCCGCAAGACGACGCTGTTCCTCTACAATCATATTCATGATGTCGCGGGCTCGTTCCTTGACGTACACGACGCGGCCGCCGTCGATAGCGAGTTGAATAATGGCTCTGTGGGCATCCCCCATGCCGTCATAGAAGTCCGTGGCGTTGTCCATATTGACGAATATCGGTTGTCCGTCTTCGCTGGTAAGTTCAAGCCACATTTCATTCTCCTCCACGGTTGCTGCATCAGTGCTATAGCACCAGGCAAAACAAGTTTGCTCAGCGGTAGCGCTGAGGCAAGTGGTGATTGATGCGCCCACAACCGCCAGCGTCGATGTTCGACGACATTAGTTCGCCAGCCTTTGCCCCCGCCGCGGATATGCCTGATTGGGTGCGCGAGACCTTCATCGATGCGGGCTCACCGGTCCACAATCCAGACCATGCGCACCTACGCTTCGCCGACATCGGCTTCCTCTGGACCACAGTCGGCAACAGCAAGAAGGGCCGCCGCGTAATCGGCCAGTGCGAGACAGGATCGCCGCAGGGCACGATGGGCAAGTGGTCACGCGCTCGGGCAGAGATGCAGGTCAAGCAGTGGTTCGGCCACGTCCCGGATTTCATCATCACGCTGGACGCTAACTACTGCCGAGAGTGTGGGGGAGTTCATGGCGCTGGTCGAGCACGAGCTCTATCACGCCGCCCAGGACGTCGATGCTTTCGGCGCGCCCAAGTTCAGCCGCTCGACTGGCCGCCCGGTGTTCGTCATCCGTGGACACGATGTCGAGGAATTCGTCGGTGTGGTCAGACGCTACGGGGCAGATGCCGCTGGCGTCCGCGCCATGGTCGATGCGGCCAACCAGAAACCCGAGATCGCCAGAGTGCAGATCGCGCATGCATGCGGCACCTGCCAGCTTAGGGTGGCTTGAACTACTCGCCGTTACGAACCCGCTCCATGTAGCGCTTCCTGTCCTCCTCTGACGCGCCAGCCGACAAATCCTGCCCTAGCTCGACACGCTGCGCGACGGGCAGCCATGGCCGCCCTGGGTTTTCTTTGGTCCAGAGTTGTTTGGCGCGTCGTTCGATCTCTGCGTCTTCCAAAGGTGCCTCCTATGCGAGCCTTGATGGAGCCTTTACAGTTCAATGGCCAATCCAAAGTACTCCGACCAGGTAAAGACGTACGTAGTGCAGGCTCTCGCGTGTTTCGACAGTCCAGCTGTCGTAGCGAAGGCAGTCAAGGCCGAGTTTGACGTCGTCATCAGTTCGCAGGCGGTAGAGGCCTACGATCCGACCAAGCGCGCAGGGCAGAAGCTCTCGCAGCGGTTTCGTATGCTCTTCGAAGAGACCCGCAAGACCTTCCTTGAGGACACCGCCTCGATCGCGATCAGCCATCGCGCCGTTCGTCTCCGCGCTCTTCAGCGCATGGCAGACAAGGCAGAAACCCAGGGCAACATGGTGCTAGCATCATCGTTGCTGAAGCAGGCGGCGGAAGAAGTCGGCGGCGCCTATACGAACCGACGCGAGATCACAGGCAAGGACGGCAAGGATCTTCCGACGCCGGTCTCTCCGGTGACGATCTTCCAGTTGCCCGATAATGGCAGGGGTTGAGCAAGGGCAGGGCGCCCAGACAATCATCCGGCCGCAGGCTGGCCCGCAGACACAATTCCTTGGCTCGCCGGCGGATATTGCCATCTACGGCGGGTCGGCAGGTGGCGGCAAGACATGGGCTCTGCTCATGGAGCCGCTGCGCCATGTCGCGAACCCACAGTTCGGCGCCGTGTTCTTTCGGCGCACGCTGGTGCAGGTACGAAACGAGGGCGGCCTCTGGGACGAGAGCGAGAAGCTCTATCCCAGCTTGAACGCAAAGCCGAAGGTGGCGCCGGACCTATCGTGGACGTTCCCATCTGGGGCGTCCGTCAGCTTTGCCCACCTCGAGCACGACAAGACGGTATCGAACTGGCAGGGCTCGCAGATCCCGCTGATCTGCTTCGACGAGCTCACGCACTTCAGTGCAAAGCAGTTCTGGTACCTGCTGTCACGTAACCGCTCGATGTGCGGCGTCCGGCCGTATGTCAGGGCAACCTGCAACCCGGATGCAGACAGCTGGGTCGCCGAGTTCATTTCGTGGTGGATCAACCAGGACACCGGTCTGCCGATCCCGGAGCGGGCCGGTAAGCTTCGATACTTCGTCCGCATCGGCGATTCGATCATATGGGCCGATCATCCGTCGGAACTCGCCGAGTACACGGCACCCGATGAGAACGGCAACCGGAAGCCGATCGAGCCAAAGTCGGTGACCTTCGTCCCGGCCAAGCTGACGGACAACAAGGCGCTGATGGCGGCCGACCCCGGCTACCTCGCCAACCTGATGGCCCTGCCGACGGTCGAGCGCGAGCGCCTCCTCGGCGGCAACTGGAAGATCAGGCCGGCGGCAGGGCTCTTGTTCCAGCGCGGCTGGTGTGAGGTCGTCGATGCGATCCCGGCAGGGGTCGTCAAGTGGATGCGCGGCTGGGATATGGCGGCGACGCCGAAGACAGAGGGCACTGACCCAGATGCCACGGCAGGCACCAAGGTCGGCAAGCTGTCAGACGGACGCTACATCGTTGCGCACCACTGCAACGACTTCCTGTCACCGTCAGGCGTCGAGCGGTTGATCCGGAACACGGCGGAAGCCGACGGCAAGGACGTGCAGATATCGCTGCCGCAGGACCCGGGGCAGGCTGGCAAATCGCAGGTCACCAACCTGACGAAGCTGCTGGCTGGCTTCACGGTGCGGGCCACGCCCGAATCCGGTGACATGGTCACACGGTTCAGCCCATTCTCTGCCCAGGCGGAAGCGGGCATGGGAAACATCATCGCTTTCGTCCGCGACAGCCTGACGAACATGGTTGCGAACATCGGCACCAGCCGAGATAAGGCGGCGTCGACCTTCTACTCGATGCCGATGCTTTCGGACGAGGAGTTGCTCAACGCCTACCGTGGCGCATGGCTACCGCGGAAGATCGTCGACATCCCGGCATTCGACAGCGTGCGCGCCTGGCGTGATTGGCAGGCGAAGAAGCAGCAGATCGAGCTTATCGAGGCCGAGGAGAAGCGCCTCAACGTCAAGGGCAAGATCCTCGAAGCCAAGATCAAGGCTCGGCTCTGGGGCGGCGCGGCCGTTGTCATCGGTACCGGTGACCAGAACCTGACCGAGCCACTCGACGTGGAGCGTGTTGGCAAAGGCGGGCTGAAGTACCTCACAGTCATGTCGCGGCGTAGCCTGACAGCCGGCGAGATCGACCGCGATCCGGCCTCCGAATGGTATGGCAAGCCAATGCTCTATCAGGTGAGCTCGTCCGGCGGCCGGCAGGTCGATATTCATCCGTCGCGCCTGGTCATCTTCAATGGTGCCGCGCAGCCGGACGAAGAGATTACACCACTGCTTTCCCTGGCTGGGGTGATAGCGTCCTTCTGTCGGTCGTCGAGGCCATCAAGCAGGCAGACGGGACCGCGGCGAACATTGCTAGCCTCGTTTTCGAGGCCAAGGTCAATGTCATCCGCATCCCCGACTTCATGCAGAACGTGGGGGATGAGCGGTACCGCGCCAAGATCCTTGAACGCTACACACTGGCGGCCACGGCCAAAGGCATCAACGGCGACCTCCTCCTCGACAAGGAAGAGGAGTTCGAACAGAAGACGGCGAGCTTCGCCACGCTGCCAGACGTGCTTATGTCGTTCATGCAGCTGGTATCAGGCGCGGCCGACATCCCGGCAACCCGCTTGCTCGGCCAATCGCCTGCCGGCATGAACGCCACTGGTGAAAGCGACCTGCGCAACTACTACGATCGCCTGCAGGCCATGCAGGAGGTCGAGATGACACCGGCAATGATGCGCCTCGACGAGTGCATCATCCGCAGCGGGACCGGCTCGCGCGACCCGGGTATCTACTACGAGTGGGCACCGCTCTGGGGCATGTCGGAGAAGGAAAAGGCTGACGTCTTCAAGACGAAGGCCGACGCCGCGCGCCAGTTGGTGGGCACTTCGCCGGGACAGGAAATTATCCCTCGTGAGGCTGTGTCCGACGCTCTGGTCAATGCGCTCGTCGAAGATGGGTCGCTACCCGGCCTGGACGCGGCGATCGAGGAACATGGCAAGCTGAGCGAGCAGGAGCCTTCCGAGGACGAGCTTGCGGCCGCAGCAGTCGCACAGTCAATTCAGGAGCGATGAACCGGATAGGCTCATCAAGAGGCCGAGAATATCACCATGAAAATTGCGGCCCAGAGTAAGGCCGACAACTCGGCCGCCAACAGAAACCCAAACGTGGTGTCGCTCATACAATCCTCCGTAGGCAACCTCCATTGCCGGGAGGAACTATAGGGGAGAGACGACGGCTCCGCTACTAACTAAGACGCAAGCAGCGAGTAAATAAGAACGCCGACAGAACCCCAGAAACCAACCATTACCAGCGCCATCGCGGCAACCAGAACCTTTGTCACGACAAAACTCCTTCGACTGTTGTGCGGGTCCAAAACCTAGCCCAGCGCTGAAATTTTAGTATCGGACCATGGTCTGATCTCGCTGCTTTCGTTGACGGTGTGTCGGACCGCCATCGCCGCAGATCGTTTTTCTTCTGAGGTACTACTCATGAAATTCACAGACACTGCGCCGATCGCGGGCACGCGACGGACCGCCGACGGCTACCTAGTTGCGGACGTCCGCACCGCTCGTACTGGCATCCAGCTTTATACTGGCCGTGAGGTCGGCAAGCCGGAAATGCAGTCTGTGAAGGTCTACCGCTCCGCCGATCAGGTCTTCGACAAGGCCAGCCTTGGCAGCTACGCCCACAAGCCGGTGACGAACGATCACCCGACGGAAATCGGCTGGTTCTTACACCGCTTGTGCCGATTCCGATGAAGCCGCCCCTTCGTTCCGAGATGATTGCGCTCCCAGTTTCCGGGATGATCTCGCCCCCTGTCTAGGGAGGTCTGCGGGCGATGATTGTTGTCAGTTCAATTAGGCTAGGTGTCAAGCTTTGCGGGGTAGGTTTCGGCGCAGACTATCGCCGCTCAATTCGATGCGGTGGGCATTGTGGACCAACCTGTCGAGTATGGCATCGGCATAGGTTGGGTCGCCGATGACACCGTGCCAGGCGGATACGGGAAGTTGGCTGGTAATGATCGTCGACCGACGGCCGTAGCGATCTTCGAGGATTTCCAGCAAATCGTGACGGGCCTGTTCATTGAGCGGTTCGAGCCCCCAATCATCCAGTATCAGGAGCTGAACGTGGCCCAAGGTCCGTTGCAGCCGGGCATACCGGCCGTCACCACGCGCGAGCGCGCATCGGCTATCATTGCGGTCGGATCTTCGCAGAGGTGAAAGTCCAGAAAAAATGTGTGCTCATCAGGGTGTTTGATTGCGGGGTTCCTGACCCGTTGCATATGCTTCGGCACATTGAGCATGCGAAACTGAACGGCTGGCAGCATGATAAGGAGATGCGGCTGCAGGACGTGGAGGAAATCGAACCCGCGATGCCTTTCGTGGCAGCTTCGTTAAGGAGAGCGATGCGGTTGTAACAAAAAAGGCCGGGCTGAACCCGACCTTCCGAGAACCGGTAGCGGGTGGTTCTGGTTCCTCCGATGAGCCTTTTGAAACCCATTGGAGATACCGCAAATCAAGCTTTGTCGTCGCTTGACGCGAGCCAGACGCTACCGGCAAAGGGATTATACTCCTCCCATCTCTCAATGCCAAACTCTTTCAACTCGAAAGCCTCCCTACAGAGGGAAAACGCTCGGGCAACGCCTTGCCTATGTCTTGATACCCGCGACATGCCAGACGACGGAAATCCGGCTCCTGCAGGGGGATTTTGAGGGCGGCGGGGATCACTCCACTATCAAGCGGTGGCGCGCCAATCGTCATCGTCATCGGCAGTGACGCCATCCACCGGCCATTCCATCAAAGCAAGCTCGATCTCGGAGACGATCCATATCTTGCGGCTGTGCCATCGTCGCGGCTTGGGAAGAAAACCCTCCAGCACCATCTCGTCCACTGTGTTCATGCTCACCCCGATCGCGGTAGCAACTTCGCTCCGATTGAGACCGAGCCGCGGAATCGGTCGATCCGGGTAGAGTTCGTTGTAGCGCCGACGAGCGTCCTCGAGATCGGCTTCCATTCATCTTGCCTTCCGCGTCTATGCTCGCTGGGCTCAAAACTGAGCCGAGCACCTAGGCTCGCACAGCACACCATGTAGTCAAGGAGTAGGGCACAGCCCAAACTGGCTATTGAAAAGGTTACAGATTTCTGACGCGCTCATTGATAAACTAGCGACATGCGTGGCTTGCTGCTCTCGATTGTTGTGCTGAGTGGGCTCCTGGCGGTCGACTGGATCGCATCCGAGGGGCGCTATAGCAGCGCGGTTTGGCGCGGAGCGAATGAAGAAGGCCAATACGTCCGATATCGGGTGCAAGATTTGGTCGATATGATCGGCCTGTAGTGCGGCGCATCCATGACAATCTACTGGGGCAGCAAGAAACCGCTTTGGGATTGGCTGCTCTCGATTTCGAAAATCTCGCGCTTCAGACGCGCAATGTGCGCATACGAATACTGCGCATCCTCCAACAGCATATAGGCTTGGTCTTCCGCGAATTTCGCATGGCGGCGATGGTTGTCGATCTGCGCCAGCTTTTGTTTGATCCGAGGATCGTCCCTGTGCATTCCAGCCTCCTGGAAAGCCCCCGCCATAAGCTGGGTTTGACCTTCAGAGTTAAATTAGCAGCCACTGAAATTCAGCGCCAGTTGCTCACGTGAGCTACGCCAAAGGCAGGAGTAATCGGGCGGCGTGACCTCTCACGTACTCCCATCTCGTTTCGCTCCTCTTGTTTAACCGCGTCACGCAAAAGGGGGCTATAAATACGGGCGCAAGCTACGCGACGTCTACCGCAATGGGCAATCGCTCGGGGGCCAGCTTGTTGACGTGGGGCTGGTGCTGTTAGCGCTTTGCCGAGATGGCCCTGGTCATCGGCGATTGAGCCCCGGTCATCTACCTCCGGGAGCGCTGAGCGGTGAGGGGTGAGTTTAAAATTTCTCAAATGATTCAAAGGGACTTAATCGCCCCTCACTTTTCCCGCTAAGCGTTGTTTTCATTGCGAAAATACGGACTTCTTGCATTCCTGCAGGGGTCGCCAAGTTTCTAACGATCTGTTTCTTCGATAGAAATTGTGGATCCTGTCACGAGGTGCGCAGGGCGGCCTATGTGGCGTTCCGCTTCAACGCCTCCACGAAGTGAATAACCTCGCTTACCGTATTGTCGTTCCAGATGTCGTTGTGGCCGGCGCGCTCGTCGATCTGCATCTGCTTGGGTTCAGGCGCAATGCGATAGAGCGCTTCGCCCGACGACAGGGGAATGCTGTCGTCCAACCGTCCGTGAATGAAAAGCTTTGGTTGCGTCACCGCCGCTATTTTGAGGTCGGAGCGGAAGGGATCCTTGATGAGGAGCGTGACCGGCAGGAACGGATAGCGCGCTTCGGCGACCGACAGAACCGACAGATATGGGGAGATAAGGATCACGCCGGAGACTGGCCTTTGTGCCGCCGTGTTCACGGCGACGCCAGTGCCGAGCGAGCGGCCGAGCACGACGATGCCCCCTTTGGTGCGGTGCGCCAGCCAGTCGAACGCCGCGATGCCGTCGGTCAGCAAACCGTCCTCGCCTGGTGAGCCGGTCGATCCCGGATAGCCGCGATAGGAAATCGCAAGCAATCCAATGTCCCGCGCAGCCAATGCCTGTGCGAGAAACCCATAGTTGTCTGTTCGATCTCCATTCCCGAAAAAGAGCAGCACACCGGGTTTGTCGGGCTTACCTTCACTATAAAGCGCGTGCAGCGTCTCACCATCTGGTGTTTTGACGGAGACGTTCTCACCCCAACTCGCTGGGTTCGGTGCGGCAGTGGCGTCGGCCCCGGGATAGAGAAGGGTGCGCTGCGAAAAATAGATGAGACCGAGAAGAACGAGATAGGTCAGCACCGCCACCAGCGAAAAGATGAGTAGAAATCTTGTGATGCTCATGACGCCACATCCAGCTACAGGGATGGAAGAGTCTCCGTCAAAAAAACACATCGATCGAAATATCCGAAAATATTGATGCTGAGTACTGCAGTGTCAGCGGATGGTGCGAAACGTCCGGAGCCAGTGGCGGATATGTTCGCTAATATGCGGTAGAAGTTGTAATTGGTCTGTATTTGCTCACGCCGTACCGATCCTTGACCTCCGCACGAAGACTGGACCAGGTGAGCCTGGCCGATAATGGATGCGGCTGCCTGCGGCCCTTCCTTTTGTGATGGCACATAAAAAAACGGGCCGGTGGATAGCTCCAACCGGCCCGTTCCGGCAAAAGGCGGAAAGGGGAACGTCTCTGCGCGGGGCTGCAGCGCCGCGCGTAGGGAGATCGATACGGACTGATAATGCCCGAACGCCATTTCCGGAATTGACATTTATCGCTCAAAAATTGACATTTCCCGCATGCCCTCCGATGGACGTCCACAATCTGTGATCGAAGTTTCTGTCGTCATCCTGCCGGAGTCGTCGATCATGTCGCTCGCCTCGGTGCTGGATCCGATGCGCGCTGCCAACCGCATCTCCGGTCGTGATGTATTTCGCTGGCGGCTGCTTTCGGCGGATGGAAAGCCGGTGACGTTGACCTGCGGCGTGCCGATCGTGGTCGATGGCACGTTTGCCCAGCCGCTCGCCGGCGACGCGCTGCTGGTGATCGGCGGTTTCAATCTCGACCGGCATGTGGGAAAAAAATTCATCGGGATCCTGCAGGAGTCCTCCCGGCATTTCGACATCGTCGCCGGCATCGAGTCAGGCTGCTGGCTACTCGGGCGAACCGGCCTGCTCAATGGCCGGCGGGCGACTGCCCACTGGGAAGAACTCGAAGACTTCAGCCAGGCTTTTCCGGCCTTGACCGTGCTTGGCGACCGCTTCGTCGCCGACGGCAAGTTCTGGACATCGGGCGGCGCATCGCCGACCTTCGACATGATGCTGCACTGGATCACGCAGAGATTGGGTTCGGCGCTGGCACTCGATGTCGCCAGCATCTTCGTCTACGACCAGACGCACAACGCGACCGACGTTCAGCCATTCGTTTCGCTTGGGCGCATCGAGACGCGCGACCCGGAGCTCGCCGAGGCGATTCGGCTGATGGAGCGCACCCTTGAGCGTCCGTTGACGATCGCGGCTTTAACGAAGCGGCTGTCGATTTCGCAGCGCAAGCTGGAGTTACTTTTTGCGCGGGGACTGTCGACCAGTCCCGGCGCCTACTATCTGCGCCTTCGCCTTCAGGTCGCACACCGTCTGGTTCGCGATTCTGGCAGCGCGATTCGCGAGATTGCACTCCGCTGCGGCTTCGACAGCCTGTCGGCTTTCTCGCGTGCCTATAGCCGCGAATACGGCATGAGCCCACTGAAGATGCGGCTGGCGCGGCGAGCGGCTGCGGCTTAGCGTTGGCAAAGGCCAAACGCGCCTGCCGCATGTTCTTGTCCTTTAATCGTACCCGATTAAAGGACAAAAAAATGCAGCAATTCAAAGTGCTACAGCGACCTTTGCGCGTCTGATAAGACGCGCGGCGCTGTAGACATCTCAGATATTCAGATCAGGACTAGGGGTCAGTGGACCGTCTGCGGCGGTTCGTCGGTAAACGCCTGGATGCCGTCTCGCCGCACGGTCGCAATGAACTCCTCAAAGGCTTCGCGATCGGTGGGGAAGGGTTCCTCCCACGTGGTGGAAAAACCTTCCTCATCGATAACCTCGAGGACCCAATCGAGATTCGAGCCTGCTGGCCGATAAATGCGCAATTCGACGACGACGCCGTCGTCACTGAACTGGCCGGAAAATTCTGAATACTCGTACGTCTGCTCTTCGTCAGTCATTTCCGCAGTCTAACACGCTTGATAAAGGACGTCTCATGCTGTTCGGCAGTTATCGCTGCTCCAGCGGGCATCGATGCTAGTCGTCACCGTCATCTTGTACTTGGCACCGAGAAGCTGGTGCCGGCATGGCTTGGCCCCATCCAAAAACATGGCCCGACCGCCCAGGCGCTACGCGCGGCGGCCAGGTTTTTGGCGATGGGAAGGCCCCCCTGGCCAGGTTCGAAGCTACGGAGCGTCGAAATTGACACCCCGTCCGCTCCGAATGTTGCTGTTATCGGCAGCGTGCTTCGTATCGCCGACCGTAGCGATCACGATAGATGCAATAGCCGGCGCGCTCTTGCGAACGACCGATCAGGTTGCCTATGACGCCGCCGGCGACAGCGCCGATTGCCGCGCCGCCCCAGCTATCGCTCACGGCGCCCCCGATGATGGCACCGGTGCCAGCGCCAATCGCCGTCCCTTTCTCGGTCTGCGTGCAGGACGCAAGCGTACCAATCATTCCAATCGCAATGATAAGCTTTTTCATGCTTTCACCCCTTTGCTACAAATCAACCTGGGAGTTCACCACTCTGCATCCTCAGCGCGAGCTTAAGCATCTACGCAACGCGCGCAATTGTCGATAGTGGTGTTTTGCTGGGAGCAAGGAATCTCTGACGATTATGCGACCGCTCGCTCAAGGCCTCCAGCCGGCGGTCTACCAACCGGCGGCGGGCCTTCCAAGCGCAGGGCAACTATCGCCAGTAGCTTTGCTCGCTGTCGACTGACGATCGGCCCATGACGTAGCCAATCGCAAACGCAAGCAAGCCGACGGCAAGCGTTAGTCCGGCTGCAGTGTACGGGTGATCTGCGGCCCCGACCGCCGCGGCGTTTGCCTCACGGCTCACGGCGTCGGCGGCTGTCTTTGCGACCTTGCGGGGGCCTGTAGGTGGTTCGATGGGTTTTCCGGTGAAGCCCGCTTTCAGATCTTTCGCCACGATGTTTCTCCTTGTGGTGGTCAGGGAAGGAACTGTCGATTCGACAGGAAGTTCCGGAACTGCACGCCTGCGCCGCCGCCATACCGCTCGCCGGGACTGCTCCGATGGTGCCAGACCGCTCGGCCCGCGCGGGGTCCATTGTTCATCGGAGGTTCAGGCTGATCAGCACACAGTAATTGGCAGATAGGAGGAGTTACGATGAAAAAACTCTTATCCGCCTTCGCAGCGATTGGCTTGGCTGCGTCTTTCGCGTTGCCGCTAAGCGCCGCTCCGATTTTCGTGCCGAAACCCGTCCAAGTGCAGACGGACACTGTCGAACTGGTTAAGCACCGGAGTCATCGTCATTGGCGTGCGGATCGCCGGTGGGATCGTCGGTGGGATAGGCGGTACGCCTGCGGTTACTATGGCAGGTGCTACCCCCGCCATTACGGTTACTATGGTGGCTACCGTGACCGCGGCTACTATGGCTACCGCGACTATTACCGCTACCAGCGTCGATCCGGCGTTACGGTCTACTTCGATTTTTAGCGGGAATCGCGTGAGGACATTCAGCAGGTCGATGAGGTCGTCGGCTTGCGCTCGGGCATGACCCCGGCATAGTGGCGAGAATGCACAATGTAAGCTGCCAACGCGCCTCACATTATTGCAGATCAGATAGCCTGCTGGAGATCTTGAACTTAAGTCCAGTGTGATATCCCGAAACGGAGCTAGGCATCCGGGCGATATCGAGGGGCGTCGGAATTCTGCTCCCGCCACATGGCGTCGCCGAACAATGCGGCTTCGTCGCTCAGTCCCTCGCGGAATTGATCGGTGATGTACCGGGCCAGTAAATCGGCGCGTTTTCCATGACGCGGGATACTGCACCAGATGCACACCCGGTCGAACGTCCGTTGGAGCATGTCTAGTTCGTCCGGGGTGATCCGGCTGTTTAGGCCTCCCGCAATCTCCTCCATCGAGACCTCTTGGTTGCCCTGCCGAAAGTGTCCGCGTTCGGATCCAACGCAGCGGATTTGTAGAATCCGATCATGTGTTTCAGAGCGCCGCTCTCACGAACGCCGCCTTGGTAGCAATTGATAGTGCGGCTTGCGATCGCCTCAGCGGCCTCACTATTCCGCGACAGGCCGAGCCCACACAGGACGTCCTTAAAAATCTGGTCTATCTGGTCGATTTCGTGGGGGAGAAGCATCTTCGAATTGGTCGTCGGAGACATCGCGCGACCTCCTATACTGGGGCGAAAGCGTGATGATCTTCCAGCCGCCGAGGCCCTCATCTACGCCCGCGATGGTGCGATTATGAGCCGACACTGCGGCAATGCAACTAGACGGAAGTTGCGGGCCTCGGGGTGAGCGTCGCCAAAAAAGCGCGCTACGGATTTCTCGTTGTGACAAAGCTAGTGCCAAATGTGTGCCAAAGCCTCCGCCGCGCCACATCCAAGTGGCAACTTCCGGGCGCATGCAAGGGTCTCTGGAGCCTACGGCTCTGAAGGCGTTCCGCCCTCATGTTTTCGTGAGACCATTTTGATACCGGGAAGGGCGGGAAGCGCCTGAAAAAGCCCGGAGAATAAGGGAAAGCATGTTACTGCTGGGGCGCATGAAAAAGGGCTAGGAATGGCCATAACCCCTTGAATTCGTTGGTGAGCGCGCAGGGATTCGAACCCTGGACCTACTGATTAAAAGTCAGTTGCTCTACCGGCTGAGCTACGCGCTCCCTGGCCGCGGCTGTTAAGCCCGGCGGAAGTGGGCGGACATATGCACGCGTGTTTCCTGTCGGTCAACCGAAAAATTGCGGGTTTTGTGAAGAAACGGTGCATGGCGCAATGATCGCCAAAAGGTGATTGGTATCATCATGATCCTGCGGCTAAGGAATGGCCCAAATGCCGCATGCCGGAGTTCTTGCCGTTGTCGATCGCCGATATTTCCATCTGGACCGCCATTCTTGCCGGCGCCCTCTCGTTCCTTTCCCCCTGCGTCCTGCCACTCGTGCCGCCCTATCTTTGTTACATGGCGGGCGTTTCGGTCGACCAGTTTCGTAGCGGCGATGCGGCGACGGTCGGAAGCACCCGGCGTGCGGTCCTGCCGGCGGCGCTGTTGTTCACGCTCGGGTTCGCAACTGTCTTTGTGGCCCTTGGGGCAGGGGCCTCGTCGGTCGGCATGCTGCTCAGGCAGCATATGGATCTCCTGTCGCGCATCGGCGGCGTGATCATCATCATCATGGGCCTGCATTTCCTCGGCGTGTTCAAGATCGGGCTGCTGGCGCGCGAGGCACGCTTCCAGGGCGGCGGCAAGCCGGCGACGCTCTCCGGCGCCTATATCATGGGGCTAGCCTTCGCCTTCGGCTGGACGCCCTGCATCGGTCCGGTGCTAGGCACGATCCTCGGTGTTGCCGCTGCGCGCGACACCGTGTCTGACGGCGCCATGCTGCTGGCCGTCTATTCGCTCGGGCTTGCCATTCCGTTCTGGATCGCGGCTGGCTTCTCTGGCGCCTTCATGCGCTTCATGTTGCGCTTCCGCCGTCATCTCGGCCTGGTCGAGAAGCTGATGGGCGGCCTGCTGGTGCTGGCGGGCCTCGCTTTCCTCTTCGGTTTCATCAGTTCCGTCGCCATTTGGTTCCAGACGACCTTCCCGATCCTGATGAAAATCGGCTAGGGCACACCCTCGTATTTCGGAATCACTTTTCCTAAGGGGCCAGCCTAATCGTCAGGCCGGTTCATGGGCTAGGCGTGCGAAGGCTACTGCGTGTTTCGTTTAATCGTACCCGATTAAAGTACAAAAACATGCTGCAATTCAAAGTGCTACAGCGACCTTTGCGCGTCTGGTAAGACGCGCGGCGCTGTATAGGTGCCGGCGCGGGGAAGTGAAAGATGCGAGGGGAAAGATGACGGAAATCGCGGGCCTGGTGATGCCGTTCTTCGGCCTGATCTTTCTCGGCTATCTGACGGCGCGTTTCGTCCAGCATCCGGGCGAGGCAATGGGGTGGCTCAACACCTTCATCATCTATCTCGCTCTGCCGGCACTGTTCTTCAAGCTCGTCTCACGCACGCCGATCGAGCAGCTGGCGCGCGCCGACTTCATCCTGACGACGGTCGGGGCGACTTACATCGTGTTCTCGCTGATCTTTCTCATCGGCGTCTATATCAGGCGCAACTCCATTGCGGAGGCGACGATCCAGGGCTTCGGCGCCGCCTATGGCAATATCGGCTACATGGGCCCCGGCCTGGCGCTTCTTGCTTTGGGTGATGCGGCCGCGGTGCCGGTTGCGCTGATCTTCAGCTTCGAGAATGCAGCCCATTTCGCCGTCGCGCCGGCGATGATGGCGATATCAGGCGGCCGACAGGAAAAACCGCTGGTGTTTGCCGCAAGTGTCGCGCGCAAGATCATCCTGCACCCGTTCATCCTTGCGACGCTCGCCGGCGTCGTCGCCGCCTTCTTCGCGGTGCAGCCGCCGGTGCCGGTTCAGCGGCTCATCGATTATCTCGCGCAGTGTGCAGCACCTTGCGCGCTCTTTGCCATGGGCGTGACACTGGCGCTGCGCCCGATCAAGCGCATTCCCGTCGAGATCGGCTACATCGTTCCGGCCAAGCTGCTTTTACATCCGCTCGTCATGTTCACGGCCATGAGCCTGACGGGCAACTATGATCCGATCTGGGTGCAGACCGCGGTGCTGCTGGCAGCACTACCGACGGCAACGAACGTCTTCGTCATCGGCCACCAGTATGGCGTATGGCAGGAGCGGGCCTCGGCGACGATCTTGATCACCACCACGCTGTCGGTCGCAACCGTCACCGGCCTGCTTTACCTGATCCGCTCAGGCGCTCTTCCGCCCGATCTTTTCCCGTAGGCTATCCCTAAAGGCGTGAAGCGCGCTGCCGGGATGAACGCCTTCGCGCATCAGCAGGCTGCGGAGCGGCCCGACGGCGGAAAGCACATGCAGCCCGAGCGCGCGTAGCGCCTGCACCGGCAGGAAGCTGGAAAGCAGCGAGCGATTGAGCAGGTCCACGCTCGCCGTGCGGCTGATGATGTCCGGCCGGCGGCGGCTATCGAAACGATCGCCGATATCGCCGGAAAGCGTTTCTCCACTGGCCGTACCGATGATATCGACGAGCGTCATCACATCGCGCAGGCTGAGGTTGAGGCCTTGGGCGCCGATCGGCGGAAAGGCGTGGGCGGCTTCGCCGAGGAGCACGACACGCCCCTTGCCGAAGCGCTGCGCAGTCATGCCCGAGAGCGGGAAGGATTGCGGCGTGCCCTCGACCGTCACCTTGCCGAGAATCGATTGCATCTGGTCCTCGACCGCGCGGGAGAGTGCAGCAAGGTCCAGCGTCAGCGTTTGTGCGGCCTCGTCGGGTTTGCGCACCCAGACGAGGCTGGAGCGGTTGCCGGGCAGGGGAACCTGGGTGAAGGGGCCGCTTTCGGTGTGGAACTCGGTCGAGATGTTCTGGTGCGGCAGTTCGTGCGCAAAGTTCAAAACGACCGCCGTCTGGGGATAGGACCAGGTGCTGACGGAGATCTTCGCGGCTTCGCGCACCGGCGAGCGGCGACCATCGGCGCCGACGAGCAGATGGGCACTGCATTGGCTGCGGTTTGCCAGCTCGATCGTCGCGACAGTATCCGAAAGGTCGAAGCCGATTGCGGAGGTGGCGATGCGCGTCAGCGTCGGGCTCTCTTCGGCCCGCTGGCGGAGAATGTCGATGAAAGGCGCGTTCGGGATGTTGTAACCAAAGGCGTCGAGCCCGACTTCCGAGGCGCGGAAATTGACCGGCGGCGCACGCAGCAGCCGGTTGGTTCCGTCGAGAATGCGCATGGTCGAGAGCGCTGCCGTCAGCGGCTCTACCTTTTCCCAAAGGTTGAGCTTTTTGAGATACTCGATCGATTGGTCCATCAGCGCCGTGGTGCGTCCGTCGGCGACCGCCGGCTCTGGACCGATCAAGGCGACGTGGTAACCGGCGTCGGCAAGCGCGATGGCCGCGAGCGATCCCGCAAGACCTGCACCGATGATGGCGATATCGTAGTGATCCATGAGGCAACCAACCTTTCACGCACGCTTCGAGGCGTCTTGGCCGAGCCTCGATCATACCTCTAGTCGCGGGCGAGAGCGAAATAAATGGGTAGAATCAGCGCAGAAGCAATTTGCAAGTGTCCACAGGACAATGGGGCTGCAGGAAGCGACCGAGCTTGAATTTTAGTGGCGATGCGTTGCAAAGGGTGCATATTACGCGCAATGCGCCGCAGAGCGGTTGAGGCGGGCTTCCGGGTCCGTACGGGGAAAACAGCAGGGGTGGGCGGCGTCCGCAGATGAAGTTCTTTAACTACAAACGAGTTCC
Organism: Ensifer sp. 22460; assembly: GCF_052044935.1. Classification (NCBI taxonomy): domain Bacteria; kingdom Pseudomonadati; phylum Pseudomonadota; class Alphaproteobacteria; order Hyphomicrobiales; family Rhizobiaceae; genus Ensifer; species Ensifer sp. 22460. The sequence continues at coordinate 22,123 of NZ_JBQENZ010000007.1, read as the reverse complement.
CTACGCCGAGATTCGCGCCTTTTCCGTGCATATCTTGACCGCCTCGGGATCGTTTCTTGCTTTCCTCGGCGTCGTTGCGGCGGCCGAGCACCGCTTCGTCGATATGTTCTGGTGGCTGGGCCTGGCGCTGCTCGTCGATGGTATCGATGGGCCGATCGCCCGCAAGGTCCGCGTCAAGGAAGTGCTGCCCAACTGGTCGGGCGACACGCTCGACAACGTCATCGACTACGTGACCTATGTCCTGCTGCCGGCCTTTGCGCTCTATCAGAGTGGCATGATCGGCGAGCCATGGTCCTTCGTGGCGGCGGGTGCGATCGTCGTCTCGAGCGCGATCTACTATGCCGACATGGGCATGAAAACGGACGAATACTTCTTCTCGGGCTTCCCCGTCGTCTGGAACATGGTGGTCTTCACGCTGTTCGTCATCCAGGCGAGCGAGGTGACGGCGTCGATCGTCGTCTTCGTCTCCGTGGTGCTCACCTTCCTGCCGATCAATTTCCTCCACCCGGTCCGCGTCCAGCGTTTGCGGCCGCTGAACCTCGGCGTCTTCCTGGTCTGGTCGGCGCTGGGTGTCTATGCGCTGCTCCTGCATTTTGCGACACCGGCCTGGGTCGTGACCGGTTTTGTCGTGACAGGCATCTATCTCTACGTGATTGGCTTCGTGCTGCAGATTTTTCCAAGTCTCGGCCAGAAATAGGAGCAGGCAATGGCACAGGCGATTGTGGTACGCGAACTCGGTGGACCGGAGGTCCTGAAACTCGAAGGCGTCACCCTCTCGCCGCCGGGGCCGGGCGAAGTGCAGATCCGCCAGGTTGCCGTTGGCCTCAACTTCATCGACGTCTATTTCCGCACCGGCCTCTATAAATCCGCCTCTGGCCTGCCTTTCGTGCCGGGCAAGGAGGGCGCGGGCATCGTTACGGCGGTTGGCGATGGCGTCAGCCTCTTCTCCGTTGGTGATCGCGTCGCCTATGCCTCGGCCGACGGCGCCTATGCCAGTGAGCGCAATGTCGATGCCTCCCAACTCGTGAAAGTGCCAGACGGCATCACGCTCGAGACCGCAGCGGCGATGATGCTGAAAGGCATGACGGCGCAGTACCTGCTCAACCAGACCTATCAGGTCGGTCCGGGCACGACGATCCTGTTCCATGCGGCCGCCGGCGGCGTCGGTCTGATCGCTGGCCAGTGGGCAAAGGCGCTTGGCGCGACCGTGATCGGCACTGCGGGCTCGCAGGACAAGATCGATCTGGCCCTGGCGCACGGCTACGACCACGTCATCAACTACCGCACCGACAATTTCGTCGCGCGGGTGAAGGAATTGACCGATGGCCGCGGTGTTGATGTCGTCTACGATTCCGTCGGGCGCGATACCTATCCGGCGTCGCTGGACTGCCTGAAGCCGCGCGGTCTGTGGGTCAGCTTCGGCAATTCGTCCGGTCCGGTGGAAGCGTTCAGCATCGGCATTCTGGCGCAGAAGGGATCGCTTTTCGCGACCCGCCCGACACTCTTCGGTTACGTTGCCACGCGGCCTGCGCTGGAAGCGTGTGCAAATTCCCTGTTTGATATTGTGCAAAGCAACAAAGTGCGTATCAATATAAATCAGACTTATCCGCTTGCCGATGCAGGGCGGGCGCATACGGATCTCGAGACAAGAAAAACAAGTGGAACAACACTGCTGATTCCGTGATCGAAGCCTTAAGGCGGACGCGGATCAACAGAGGGGAAAGAGGGCAGCGTGCCTGTTGAGGGAGTAGCGGCGAACGGTCACCTATTGGCTGTGAGCAACCTGACGAAATTGTTTGGCAGCTTCGCGGCCTGCAATGGGATCAATCTGCAGATTGAACAGGGCGAAATCCACGCCCTTCTCGGCGAAAACGGTGCCGGAAAATCGACCCTGGTGAAGATGCTGTTCGGCGTATTGGCGCCGACGGCAGGAGAGATCCTTTGGCAGGGCCAGAGCGTGCGCATCGCCAATCCCGCCGCCGCGCGCAAGCTCGGCATCGGCATGGTTTTCCAGCATTTTTCGCTGTTTGAGGCGCTGACCGTCGCCGAAAACATTGCGCTCTCCATGGATGCGAATATCTCGCTCGCGAAGGTGGCGGAAGAAGCTTCGCGCCTGTCGCATGCCTACGGCTTGCCGCTCGACCCCAAGGCGCATGTTGCCGATCTTTCCGTGGGCGAGCGCCAGCGGGTCGAGATCGTGCGGGCGCTGCTGCAGAACCCGCGCCTCATCATTCTCGACGAGCCGACTTCGGTTCTGACGCCGCAGGAAGCCGATCGCCTGTTCGAAACGCTCTACAAGCTGAAGGCGGAGGGCCGCTCGGTTCTCTATATCAGCCACCGACTCGAGGAAGTTCAGCGCATCTGCGACCGCGCGACGGTGCTGCGTCACGGCAAGGTGACCGGCGCCTGCGACCCGAAGGCGGAGACCCCGTCGTCGCTGGCGCGCATGATGGTTGGAAGTGACGTCGCGGCCGTGACGGCCGAAGGCACGAGCGCCAAGGGCCAGGTGCAGCTCGAGGCGCGGCATCTGACGGTTCCGGCCCGCACACCCTTTGCCGTTTCGCTGAAGAACATCTGTCTCAAGGTCCACGCCGGCGAGGTGCTGGCAATCGCCGGTGTCGCCGGCAATGGCCAGGGCGAACTCTTCGATGCGCTGTCGGGCGAGTATCCGGTCGTTGACGAGAATGCCGTACAGATCCGGCAGAAGCCGGTCGGCAACAGGAACATCAATGCCCGCCGCCTGATGGGCGCGGGCTTCGTTCCCGAAGAGCGCCACGGCCATGCCGCCGTATCGGCGCTGCCGCTCTCGGACAATCTCGTGCTTGCCCGCAGCCGTTCGGACGCCAAGGCATTCCTTGGTGGCGGTTTCCTCAAGATCATCCGCCGCGATGCGGTGACGAGTGCCACGAAGCGCATTTCCGAGGCGATGGATGTGCGCAAGAGCGGCGAAGACCCGCCGGCGGGCTCGCTGTCGGGCGGCAACCTGCAGAAGTTCATCGTCGGCCGTGAGCTTGATCGGCAGCCGAGCGTGCTGGTCGTCAATCAGCCGACCTGGGGTGTCGATGCCGGCGCCGCCAGCCGCATTCGCCAGGCGCTCGTTGACCTTGCCAAGGCGGGCTCGGCTGTTCTCGTCATCAGCCAGGATCTGGACGAGATCTTCGAGGTGGCGACGGAAATCGCCGTCATCAGCGACGGGCGGCTCTCCGATCCCTATCCGGCGAAAGAACTCTCGCGCGAAAAGATCGGCCTGCTGATGGGCGGCATGTACGGCAAGACGGAAGGCACGGAGGCCGCACATGCGCATTGAACTGGAAAAGCGCGCCAAGGTCTCGACGCTGTTTTCGATCCTGTCGCCGTTCATCGCCTTCCTGCTGACGATTGTCTTCGGCGGCATCATGTTCGCGCTGCTCGGCAAGAACCCGGTGATGGCGCTCTACAGCTTCTTCGTCGAACCGTTGAGCGAGGTCTGGTCGCTGCACGAACTGGCGATCAAGGCAGCCCCCCTGATCCTGATCGGCGTCGGGCTTTCGGTCTGCTTCCGCTCCAACAACTGGAACATCGGTGCCGAGGGCCAGTTCATCATGGGCGCCATCGCCGGTTCGATCCTGCCGGTGGTCTTCTACGACTGGCAGTCGCCGCTGGTGCTGCCGCTGATGATGCTAATGGGCATGCTCGGCGGCGCTTTGTTTGCGGCAATTCCCGCCTTCCTCAAGGCGCATATGAACACCAATGAAATCCTGACGAGCCTGATGCTGGTCTATGTCGCTCAGCTCTTTCTCGACTGGCTGGTGCGTGGCCCCTGGCGCAACCCGGGTGGGATGAATTTTCCGGAGACGCGCACTTTCGCCGTCGATGCGATCCTGCCGGAGATGATCGCCTCGGGACGGACCCATTGGGGCTTCGCTTTCGCCATCATCGCGGCAGTCCTCATCTGGTTCATGATGCGCTACACGCTGAAGGGCTTCGAGATTTCCGTTCTCGGCCAGTCGGAGCGGGCAGGGCGCTTTGCGGGTTTCTCGTCGCGCCGCATGATCTGGTTCTCGATGCTGCTTTCCGGCGCCTTGGCTGGGCTCGCCGGCATATCCGAGGTCAGCGGTGCGATCCAGCAGCTGCGCCCGGTCATCTCGCCCGGCTACGGCTTCACCGCGATCATCGTCGCCTTCCTTGGTCGCCTCAATCCGCTCGGCATTGTGGCCGCCGGCCTGGTGCTCGCCTTGACCTATCTCGGCGGTGAAGCGGCGCAGCTTTCGATCGGCGTTTCCGAAAAGGTGACGCGCGTCTTCCAGGGATTGCTGCTCTTCTTCGTGCTCTCCTGCGACACCCTCATCCACTACCGCATCAAACTGGTCTTCGACCGGCTGACCGCGACAAACACCGAGGTGAGCCGCTGATGGGTATTGTCGAAGCGATCCTCTTGAGTGTCATCACCGCCGCGACCCCGCTGGTGCTCGCCGCGATCGGCGAACTGGTGACGGAACGCTCAGGCGTTCTCAACCTCGGCGTCGAAGGCATGATGATCATGGGGGCGGTCTCCGCCTTCGCGATCACCCAGATTACCGGCTCGCCCTATCTGGGCATGCTTGCAGGTGTTGCCTGCGGCGCGATCTTCTCGCAGCTCTTCGCTTTCCTGACGTTGACGCTCGTGGCAAACCAGGTGGCGACCGGCCTTGCCCTGACGCTGCTCGGGATCGGCGTTTCCGGCATGATGGGCGAGAGTTTCCTCGGCCTTCAGGGCATCAAGCTGCAGCCGATCACGATACCGCTTCTGGCGGACATTCCGGTTATCGGTCCGCTGCTGTTCCGACAGGACATCATCTTTTATCTATCGATTGCGATTGTCGCCGGCGTGCACTGGTTCCTGTTTCGCAGCCGCGCCGGTCTCAAGCTCAGGGCTGTCGGCGACAGCCACGCTTCCGCGCACGCGCTCGGCGTCGACGTCATCCGCACCCGTTATCTGGCCGTCATGTTCGGCGGCGCTTGCGCCGGCCTCGCCGGTGCGCAGCTGTCGCTCGTCTACACGCCGCAATGGGTGGAAAACATGTCGGCGGGGCGCGGCTGGATCGCGCTGGCGCTGGTGGTCTTTTCTTCCTGGCGGCCCTGGCGGCTGGTGGCCGGCGGTTATCTCTTCGGTGCGGTCTCGATCAGCCAGCTGCATGCGCAGGCCTTCGGTCTGGGTATTCCCTCACAGCTCCTTTCATCGCTTCCCTATGTGGCGACGATCGTCGTGCTCATTCTCATTTCGCACAACCGTCGCATGACCTTGATCAATACACCGGCATCGCTCGGCAAACCGTTCGTGCCGGACCGCTGATTTCAAGAATTTCAGACAAACGTTTCTCAAACCGACAGGGGTAAAAAAAATGAAGAAACTACTGCTCGCTCTCGCAAGCACCGCGGCGGTGATCGGCTTCGCCACGGGTGCCAGCGCTCAGGAAAAGGCCAAGGTCTGCTTCGTCTACGTCGGTGCCAAGACCGATGGCGGCTGGACCCAGGCGCACGACATCGGCCGTCAGGAGCTGGAAAAGCAACTCGGTGACAAGATCGAGACCCAGTATCTTGAAAGCGTGCCGGAAGGCCCCGATGCGGAGCGCGCAATCGAGCGCCTGGCACGCTCGGGTTGCGGCCTGATCTTCACGACGTCGTTCGGCTTCATGGATGCGACCATCAAGATCGCGCAGAAGTTCCCGGACGTGAAGTTCGAACATGCCACCGGCTACAAGACCGCGCCGAACGTCGCGACCTACAACAGCCGCTTCTATGAAGGCCGCTACATCCAGGGCCAGATCGCCGCCAAGATGTCGCAGAAGGGCGTCGCCGGCTACATCGCATCCTTCCCGATCCCGGAAGTGGTGATGGGCATCAACTCCTTCGTCATCGGCGCGCGCTCGGTAAACCCCGACTTCAAGATCAAGGTCGTATGGGCAAACACCTGGTTTGACCCCGGCAAGGAAGCCGACGCCGCCAAGGCGCTGGTTGACCAGGGCGTCGATATCCTGACGCAGCACACCGACACGACGGCTCCGATGCAGGTTGCCGCCGAACGTGGCATCAAGGCGTTCGGCCAGGCTTCCGACATGATCAAGGCTGGCCCGGAGACGCAGCTGACGGCCATTGTCGACACCTGGGGCGCCTATTACATCAAACGCACGCAGGCTTTCCTCGACGGCAAGTGGGAAACGACATCGAGCTGGGACGGCCTGAAGGACGGCATCCTGACGATGGCGCCCTACACCAACATGCCTGATGACGTGAAGAAGCTGGCCGAGGAAACCGAAGCCAAGATCAAGTCGGGCGAGCTCAAGCCCTTCACCGGCCCGCTGAAGAAGCAGGACGGCAGCGAATGGCTCGCAGCCGGTGCAACGTCTGATGACGGCACCCTGCTCGGCATGAACTTCTACGTCGAGGGCGTCGACGACCAGCTGCCGAAGTAAGCGGCTGCACAGAAGTGAAGTTGTGCAAACCCCGCCGCGTGGCGGGGTTTGTTCGTTTCAGAATGGGGTATGGCAAGCCTGTGCGGCTACGATCGGACATCGTTTGCCAACGCCGATTTCGCTTGTCTTTCCGGGGGCTTTCCGGAATCGGTCGATCAAACTACACTCGTTTGCGCAAGTTTGGGCAAACGTCGGCGGCGCTTCGCAGCACCGATATCCGTGTGTCGGCAAAGTCAGGCAGGGGAGTGCCTGGAGGAGATGGATTGAACAGGAGTTTGCTGGAAACCGTTGTGTCCGGCTCGCGCAAACGCACGAGCCATGCGCATGTCGTCGATCAACTTGGAAAGGCGATCATATCCGGCGAGTTTCCTGTGGGCTCGATCCTTCCAGGAGATCCGGAGCTCGCCGCGCGCTTCAAGGTGTCGCGAACAGTACTGCGCGAGTCCATGAAGACGCTTGCCGCCAAGGGGCTGGTCGTGCCCCGTGCCCGCATCGGCACGCGCGTAACGCCGCGCAACGACTGGAACCTGTTCGACAGCGATATCCTGACCTGGCATTTCGAGTGCGGGGTCGATGAAGATTTTCTCTACCACCTGAGTGAAGTGCGCCTCGCCTTCGAACCCCATGCAGCCGCCCTGGCCGCGCGAAACGCTTCGGAAGCGGAAATCAGCCGTATGATGCGGCTCGCCGTTGCCATGGGCGAAGAGGGACACACGGCAGAGAGCCTTGCCGTGGCGGATCTGAAATTTCACCTGGCGGTCGCCGAAGCCTCCGGAAACCCGTTCATGCGGACGGTCGGCGGGCTGATTGAAGCGGCGCTGGTTGGCGTCTTCAAGCTGAGCTCGCCTGTCGCCGAAAGGGGCGGCATCGACGAGGTCGCCCGCAACCATATCCGCATCGTTGAGGAAATCGGCCGGCGCGACGAAGTCGGCGCCCGGCTCGCGATGGAGAATGTGATCAAGATCGGTCGCGAGCGGGTCCGCAGCGCCTTGCATAACCGCGCCTGAGTTCAGCTTCTCCGGGATTGTTCGAAATCCCGCTATTGATGATCTCCAATGTTCAGCAGATCGCATAGATTTCAATGCTTGCGCTTGCTCAGATCGCCCGCTGGCCTTATCTGGTGATTGGTCGTTCCCAGCGGAGCGGCTTTCGTCAACGGTGATCTGGAGACCATGTCCGAATTTTTTGTCATTTTCGTCCTGCTTTTGATTAATGCATTTTTTGCTCTCTCGGAAATGGCAATCGTCTCGGCAAGCAAGCCAATGCTTCGCCAGATGGCAAAACAGGGAAACACTCGCGCCGAGGTGGCGCTGCGGCTGGCGGAAGATCCCGGTAAATTCCTTTCCACGGTACAGGTCGGCATTACGCTGGTCGGCACGCTGGCCGGCGCCTATGGCGGTGCGACTATCGCTGCCAAGATCGCACCGACCCTCGATGAAATCGCCTGGATTCATCCCTACGGAAATACGGTCGCCGTCGCGCTCGTCGTCACCCTGATTACGTTCCTCTCGGTCGTGATCGGCGAGCTTATCCCGAAGCAACTGGCACTGAAGAATTCCGAAGCGCTGGCGATGTTCGTCGCGCGCCCGATGCATCTTCTGTCGCGGATCGCGGCTCCGATCGTCTATCTGTTCGAAACGGCCGCATCGGTCGCCATGCGCCTCCTCGGCATGCGTCCGGATGATCCGGACCATGTAACGGAGGAGGAAGTCCACGCGATCATGGCCGAGGGTGTCGAAAGCGGCGCGATCGAGAAGTCGGAGCACGAGATGCTCCGCCGCATCATCCGGCTTGGCGACCGCAACGTGAAGTCGATTATGACCCACCGGACCGAGGTGAGCTTCATCGACGTTAACGACAGTCTGGAGACGGTGGGCCGCAAGATCGGCCAATTCAACCATTCCCGTTATCCGGTGGTCGATGGACCGAGCGGCGACGTGCTTGGCGCAGTCCTGGCGAAGGAGGTCCTGAACGCCCCGACCTCCAGTCCGTTCGATGTGCGCAGGTACATAAAGGAAATCCACACCTTGCCGGAGACGGCTTCCTGCCTGAAGGCACTGGAAGCCTTCAAGTCGTCGAGCATCAATTTGGCGATGATCGTCGACGAATATGGCAGCACCGAAGGCATCATCACCATCGCCGATATCCTCGAAGCGATCGTCGGCGTGTTGCCGTCGAACTACGACGACATCGAACACGCGCTGATCCGTGTGCGTGAGGATGGCAGCTACCTCGTCGACGGCCGCACGCCGATCGACGAAATTCACCTGACGATCGGCATCGAAGGCATCGATGCCGACGGTAACTTCGAGACGATCGCCGGTTTCCTGGTACAGCAGCTGCGCAAGACGCCGGAGGAGGGCGATATCGCCATCGCTCACGGCTACCGGTTCGAGGTAATAGACATGGATGCACGCCGGATCGACAAGATCCTGGTCAGCCGAAGCGACGAAGCGGCTAACTGATACAGTCCATGAAACGTGTCGAGGGGGCCGGGGACGCAGTTGCTCTCGGCGCGAGGCGGTAGCGTCGCTATGGACTGCCTCACCCGCCGCAAATGCAAAAGGCCGGGCTAAACCCGACCTTTTTCCAGATCACCGCGGGTCCGCTAGTACATCCGTAGTCGGAGGTCCTCGGCGATGATCAAGTAGCTTCCTTGTACAGAGCTATGATGTCGGCGCCATGACACCAGCCACGGCTCCGGAAGAAATGAGTCCGCCCAGTATCGGCGACGCTTCGCCCGCAGTCCGCGGATGCCAGCAGAATTGATGCGCGGTTCAGCGAAGCCTGAGGATATCGCAGGATGCGCCCTGGGGTGCTTCTGCAGCGTGCGGCCGGCGCACGATCAGGCAGTCGGACTGGGCAAAGACTTTCATCATCGACGAGTCCTGCCGCGAGAACGGATGGGCAATAAGGTCACCATCCTCACCCTTAGTGAGCCGCGCGCGCACATAGTCCTGCCTGATGTCGTTGGCGGGCAAGGCGCTTGCAAGTTTCGCCGTCGTCATGCGTTCGCGGAACGGTAGCTGTGCGAGCTTGCGTGTCAGCGGCTCCAGGAACAGCAGCGCGCAAACGAGGCTCGAGACTGGGTTGCCGGGGAGGCCGAGCACGGTCGTACCTCCGAGCTTGCCTACCATCAGCGGCTTTCCCGGCCGCATGGCGATGCGCCAGAAGTCGAGCGTCATGCCGCAGGAAAGTAGAGTTGCCTGAACCAGGTCATGGTCGCCGACCGACGCGCCGCCGAGCGTGACAAGCACGTCGACATCGGCAGCTTGAGCCCGCGCGACCTCGGCGGCGATCGCCTGCTGGTCGTCGGCGACAATGCCAAGGTCGATGACCTCCGCGCCATTGTCGCGCGCGATTGCCGCGACGCCGAAGCTGTTCGAGGCGATGATCTGGTCCGGCCCCGGCTTGCTCCCCGGAGGCAGAAGCTCGTCGCCGGTCGCAAGGATCGCGATCTTCGGCCGCTTGAAAACGGGGAGATTCTCGTGGTTCATGCCGGCGGCCAGTGTCAGCCGCCCGGCATCGAGTACGTCGCCAGCCGATAGCGCCGTTTCGTCCCGAGCGAAGTCCTGTCCGGCCAAGCGGATGTGGCGGCCCTTGCCGGGCACGAACTTGGTGCGGATCCGGTCTTCCGGCCGGCGCTCGGTATCTTCCTGGATGATGACCGTATCGGCACCGGCAGGCAGGGGTGCTCCGGTGAAGATGCGGACGGCCTCTCCAGGCCCCACCTCTCCCTTGAAGCCATGGCCGGCAGCCGATTGGCCGATCACAATAAGTTCCGCGCCAACGGTCTCGATATCCTGATGGCGAACCGCATAGCCGTCCATTGCCGAATTGTCGAAGGCGGGATGAGTGACGAGTGCCGAGATATCCTCGGCAAGGACGCGGCCGACAGCGTCGTGAAGATCGACACGCTCTGCCAGTGGTCTCGGGGTTGCGCTGTCGAGAATTCGGTCGAGCGCATCTTCGACGGACAGCAGCGACATGACTTCAGTTCCCTTCGCGCCGAAAGTCGCCGGACCGACCGCCGGACTTGCTGACCACCCGGATCCCGCCGATCTCCATCTCGCGGTCTGCGGCCTTCGCCATATCGTAGATGGTAAGACACGCGACGCTCACAGCCGTCAACGCTTCCATCTCGACGCCCGTGCGGCCGGTGAGTTTGGCGAGTGCCTCGACCCGGAGGCCGGGAAGCGTGGGGTCGGGCGTGATGTCGACGGCAACCTTCGTCAGCATCAGCGGGTGGCAGAGCGGGATGAGATTGGCGGTTTGCTTGGCGGCCATGATGCCGGCGAGCCGCGCCGTGCCGATGACGTCGCCCTTCTTCGCATCGCCTTCGAGAATGAGCGTCAGCGTTTCCGCCTTCATGCGCACATGGCCCTCGGCGACCGCAATGCGCACCGTCTCGGCCTTGTCGCCGACATCCACCATGTTCGCTTCGCCGCTGCCACCAAGATGCGTGAGCGTCGGGTTACCCATCACTCGGCCGCCAACGTGTTTGCAGCGCCGGTCAGCAGGGTACGCGTTGCCGCTTCCACATCGCTCTTGCGCATCAGGCTTTCGCCGACGAGGAAGGTGGTGATGCCGCTCTTTTCCAGGCGCTGGCAATCCTCATGGGTGAAGATGCCGCTTTCACCGACCAGCAGCCGGTCGGAAGGGACCATGCCTGCTAGCTGCTCCGAGACGGCGAGGTCGACCTCGAAGGTGCGCAAATTGCGGTTGTTGATGCCGACGAGGGGGGAGGCCAGCTTGAGCGCCCGTTCCATTTCCTCGCCGTCGTGCACTTCGACCAGTACATCCATGCCAAGCTCGAAGGCCGCATCTTCAAGGCGGCGGGCGTCGTCGTCGCTGAGCGAAGCCATGATCAGCAGGATGCAGTCCGCGCCCCAGGCCCGAGCCTCGAACACCTGGTAGCTGTCGAACATGAAGTCCTTGCGCAGTGCCGGCAGGCCGCAGGCCGCGCGTGCGGCTTCCAGGAAGGCCGGTGCACCTTGAAAGCTCGGCGCATCCGTGAGTACCGAGAGACAGGCGGCACCACCCGCTTCGTAGGCCCTGGCAAGCGCCGGCGGGTCGAAGTCCGGGCGAATGAGCCCCTTGGATGGGCTTGCCTTCTTGATCTCCGCGATCAGCCCGAATGTGCCGGCCGACTGGCGCGCGGTGAGCGCCGAGTGAAAACCACGCGGCGCAGACTGTTCGGCGATACGCGCCTTGAGTTCGGAAAGCGGCGTCTGTGCTTTCGCGGCTGCGATCTCGTCGCGCTTGTAGGCTTCGATCTTGCGCAGGATATCCGTCATCGTTGCCGATCCTTCTTCAGGCTGCGTTCGAAACGCTGATCAGGCGCTGCAGCGCCATCTTGGCGCCGCCGCTCGAAAGCGACTGGCGGGCGAGTGCCATACCCTCGCCGAGGTCTTTCGCCCGTCCGGCTATCATCAGCGATGCCGCTGCATTGGCAAGGGAAATGTCCCGATAGGGGTTCTCGGCGCCATCGAGCACGGCCTGGAGCGCAATGGCATTGTGCGCGCCGTCGCCACCCTTCAGTACATCGAGCGTCACGGTCGGAAGGCCGAAATCGGCCGGCGTCAGCGTGAAAGTCGAGATCTTGCCGTCTTCGAGGGCAGCGACCTGCGTCGTCCCGGTCGTGGTGATCTCGTCGAGGCCTTCGCCGTGAACGACCCAGACATTTTTGGAACCGAGATCGCGCAGCACTTCCGCGAGCGGCTGCACCCACTGCGGCGCATAGACGCCGACCAGCTGTCGCTTGACGCCCGCCGGATTGGAGAGCGGGCCGAGCAAGTTGAATATCGTGCGCGTGCCAAGCTCCACCCGCGTTGGGCCGACGTGGCGCATTGCCGAATGATGCTGCTGTGCGAACATGAAGCCGACGCCCGCCTCGCGAATGCACTGCGAGATAGCTTCGGGGCCGATGTCGAGCTTGACGCCGAGGCACGAGAGCGCATCGGCGGTGCCCGACTTCGAGCTCAGCGCCCGGTTGCCGTGCTTGGCAACCGGTACACCGGCGCCGGCGACGATGAGCGAAGCGAGCGTCGAGATGTTGTAGGTGCCGGCGCCGTCGCCGCCGGTTCCGACGATATCGATGGCATCATCAGGTGCATCGACCGGCAGCATGCGGGCACGCATTGCGCCGACCGCGCCGACGATCTCATCGACCGTTTCGCCGCGCACGCGCAGCGCCATCAGGAAGCCACCGATCTGCGATGGCGTCGCGGCCCCCGACATGATGATTTCGAAGGCGGCACGCGCGTCTTCGCGGTTCAGCGCCTCACGGGCGGCCACCTTGGCGACGAATGGCTTCAGATCACTCATCGTTTGTTTCCTCGAAGCCTATCGTTGCGCAATTGCGGTTTCGCCGAGCGTCTGGTTGATCGTCACGCCATAGGCGGCCTGCAGCGTGGCGACCATTTGATCGACAATATCTGCACCGCTGACGCTGGCCAGAGCCTCGATCTGACGGCTATCGTCCTGCAGGGCATCCGTCGGGCCGCCATCCTCGACCGCCGTTACCTGCAAGAGCACCTGTCCCTCGCCACCGATGCCGGCAGCGTTGGTGACAAAACCGTTCGGGCCCGAGAAGGCAGCGACGACAGCCGCCGGGCTAAGGGCGGCGTCCGAAGTGGAGCGCATCAGGCCGGACTTCGTTTCGACGGCGAGGCCGAGTTCATTGGCAATGTCGGCAAGCTTTGCACCCTGCGCGAGACGCTGCTTCAGCTCACCGGCCTTCTTGGCAAGTGCTGCGCGCTGCTGTTCTGCCATCCAGTCGGCGCCGACTTCGTCGCGAGCCTCGTCCAGCGTGCGATCACGCGCGGGGGTAACTTCATCGAGGTCGAACCAGACATAGCCGTCGCGGCCGACATTCACGGGTAGGGTTTCTGCGCCGACATCCGCCTTGAAGACTTCCTGCAGAAGGGCTGCCTGCTCCGGCAGACCGGCAACGTCGTCGCCGTTCTTGTCCTTGCCGGTTGCATCGATCGCATCGATGGTCACCAGCTTCAGCTTGAGCTGGTCGGCCACTTCCTTGATCGGAGCCCCGGAAGCGCGCTCGTCCTCGATCTTGTCATGGAGGCGCATGACTTCTTCGCTCGCCGCGGAAAGCGCGATGTCCTTGCGCAGCTCTTCCTTGACTTCGTCGAAGCTGCGCACCGCTTCCGGCCGGATATTCGTCACGCGGAGAATGACCGGGCCGAAGGCGCCGTCGACAACCGGAGATACGCCGCCGTCTGCGGCAACTGCGAAGGCCGCCTCGGCGACCTTGGCATCGGGCACGCGATCCTTGCTGAATTCGCCGAGAAGAACGTCCGCCGACGTCTTGCCTTCAGCCTTCACCAAATCGTCGAAGCTCGTGCCGGACGAGAGCTTGGCCGCTGCGGCGTCAGCCGCTGCACGCGACGGGAAGGTAAGCTGCTCGATGGTCCGCGTCGCAACGGTGCGGAAGCTCTCCTTGCGCCGGTCATACTCGGTGCGCATCTCATCTTCCGTCACGGCTGCGGTGTCGGCGACGTCGACCGGCTCGAGCTTTACATAGCTGACCTTGCGGTATTCGGGGGCGCGATAGTTTGCCTTGCGGCCATCGTACCAGGGCGTCAACACGTCGTCGCCCGGTGCCTTCACAGCGTCGATATTGGCGTTCGAGAGCAGCAGGTAGTCGACCGTCCGCTTTTCGTGGCGGTAGGCGCCGATCGCGTCGGTCAGGACCTTGGGAGCGGCATAACCGTCCGAGAGGGCATCGACGATCTGCGAACGGATCGCGGTCTGGCTCTGGCTGTTGATGTAGTCCTGTTCGCGCAGGCCGGCGTTGCGCAGAACGCTGGAGAACGTCAGACGGTCGAACTGGCCGTTGACGCTGTGGAACGCCGGATCGTCGGCGATCAGCTTGGCCAGCCGGTCCTGCGACAGCCCGAGGTTCATGTCGTCTGCAAGCTGGTCGAGAGCAGCACCGGCGACGACCTGCGAATAGACCCGCTGTTCGATGCCAAAGGCGCGTGCCTGTTGCGGCGTCAGTCGCGTGCCGAGCTGGCGGGAGGCCTGAGCCAGCATGGTTTCATAGGTAAGCCGGAACTCCGGCGCCTTGACCTTGACGTCGCCGACGACCACCACCGCATCCGATTGGTTCGTCATCGTCAGAGATGAGCCGCCCCACACCATGAACGACAGCACGAGAATGACTAGCAGGCCTTTGACAACCCAGGTCTGGGCGGCAGTTCTCAGGAATTCGAGCATGGGGGCAGAAACCTCGTTGCAATGCGGCGGCCATTGGCCAAAACGAATTCGTTCCTTAAAACAAACGAAACAGGAAATGAAGGGTTGTTTGCCGCAAATTGCGCACGCTCACGGGATCGTTGGTCGATCCCGATCGCCCGGTTTTCAGCGCTTGCTACCGGCGCACTGCGACGCGCGGGTGAGATCGCCGGTCCGCCTGCCAACCCGTCGGGCGCGAGCAGTACAATCCATGTCGGATTCATTAGCCGGCAATCGAAATTTATCTGTCAGATTGTGTCGAATACGCCTTGGAACTGTGGTTCTGTTGCAAGGCAAGGGGCGATTCTGAAGACCCCGCAGGAAGGCATGCCATGCAGTCGACAATCGTGATGGTCAATCTTTTTGGAGCGGTCGCACTGCTGCTCTTCGGCCTGTCGCTCGTCAAGGATGGCGTGACACGCGCCTTCGGTGCGCGCTTGCGCGCCGGTCTCGCGCAAGGAACCAACGGGGCCGTGCGCTCGTTCGCGACCGGCCTTGTGGCGACGCTGGCCCTGCAGAGTTCGACGGCCACCGCCTTGATGACCGCTTCCTTCGTGGAGAAGGGGCTCGTGCGCTCGCGCATGGCGCAGATCGTGCTCCTCGGCGCCAATGTCGGAACCGCCGTGACCGCCTGGATCGTTGCGACCGGCATCGAGTGGCTGTCGCCGCTCGTGATCCTTGTCGGCGTGGTTCTGCACCGTGCCAGCCGTTCGAATGCCCGCCAGGGTCTCGGGGCGGCCCTTGTCGGCATCGGCCTCATGCTGCTGTCGTTGCATCTGCTGGGCTCGGCGACCGAGCCGATGCGTGATTCTCCGGCGCTTGCGGCGTTCCTTGGCATGCTCGACAGCGCCTGGCCCGTCGCGCTCATCATATCTGCCGGGCTTGCCTTCGCTTCATCTTCCAGCCTGGCGGTCGTCATGCTGGTCCTGTCACTTTCGTCCGCGGGCATTCTTACCGTGGGGCTGACGGTGGCGCTCGTGCTTGGCGCGAACCTCGGAGGAGCGATCCCGCCGGTCATGGCGACCCTGGCTTCTGCCCCGTCCGCGCGCCGCGTCACCCTCGGCAATCTCGTTATTCGTGCGGTCGGCTGTTTGATCGCGTTGCCGCTGACCAGCATGAGTGTCGAATTTCTGCAGAGCCTGCCGCTGCCGCGCCAGAACCTGCCCGTCGATGTCCACCTTGCCTTCAATCTCGCCGTCGCGATCCTTGCCTGGCCTTTTGCCGGGCTATTGTCGCAACTGATGGTTCGCTTCATTCCCGATACGGAGACGGAAGAGAGCGGGCCGCGCTATCTCGATGAAAATGCCCTGCACACCCCGGTCATGGCGCTTTCCGGAGCGACCCGGGAGGTGCTGCGTGTGGGCGATCTGGTCGAGATGATGCTGATGCGCGCAGCCAATGCCTTCGAGAACAACGATCTCTCCGATATTCGCGACATCGCCAAGTTCGAAAAACAGGTCGACCAGCTGCAACAGGAAGTGAAGATCTTCCTGTCGCGCTTGGGGCGCGATGGTTTGAGCCAGGAAGACGGCCGGCGCTCGATCGTCATCATCGACTACGCCATCAACCTCGAGCATATGGGCGACATCATCGAGAAGGGGCTCTGCGAGGAGATCGCCAAGAAGGTCAACAACGGTCTGAAGTTCTCGGAGGAGGGCTATCAGGAGCTGAAAAGCCTGTTCAATCTTACGATCGACAATCTTCGTGTTGCCCAATCCATCTTCGTCAGCCGCAATGCCGACCTTGCCCGCCAGCTCATCGAGGTGAAGGTGAGCGTTCGTCACATGGAGAAGCGTTCGGCCGAGCGGCACATCGAGCGGTTGCGCGACGGGCTGGTTCAAAGCCTGCAGACCAGTTCGCTGCATCTCGACATGTTGCGCGATCTCAAGCGCGTCAACGCGCATATCGCGTCCGTCGCCTATCCGATCCTGGAGGAGAGCGGGCTTTTGACCGAAAGCCGTTTGCGGCCCGAACCCTAGTCGTCAGATCTCAAGAGCCGCTGGCGGCGGGCGCCGCGGCCTTTAATTCGTTGCGGATGAAGGCGTCATAGCATTTCGTCAGCACCACTCGGGTGTGGCCGGGTTCAAGGCTCGGCTGATAGAGCGAAAGCAGCATGCGGTTTACGTTGGTGACCGGACAAGTCGGCACCAGCGCGATGTCGAGTGAGCGGATGGCGGCACGGACATTTTCATCCGGCGGTGGCACGGCCCGGAAAGGATCGGCACCGATGGCGACATGTTCCGGAGCGCGGCGATCCATCAGCCACGGAAACGGATTGGTGAAATCGATGTTGAGGATCGTCTCGAAACGCACGCCATTCGCCGTTTCATAGGCGCGCATCGCATCGATGGCTTCGTCTACATTCGTCAACCAGCCGGCCTGGAAATCGAAATCGCTGTAAAGCAGGAAAGACGGCAGCTCGCCGGCATCCGCCAAGGCATCGAATGTGGGGCGATGTGCCGCATAGATATCGCGCAGGCGCTCGGCGCGCAGTGCGAGAATCGGCCGGAGATTGACTGCCCCCATCGTTTTGAGGTTTCGGCTCTCGAGCGGCACATTGTTGACGGCGCCGATCCAGGCGCGAGCGCTCTTTTGAGCAACAGCGGTGGCCGGCGGCAGGGCCGTCGCCAGGGCAAGAATGGCCACTGTGATCGCACGTGGCTTGGGCACGGCACCGCTGACCTCGTCGACAACGATCTTGAGCAGCAAAGGCAGTAGAAAGATAAAGGCCTGGCTGCCGGTGTTCTGGCTTTCGAAAAGAATGCCGGCGAAAACGAAGGCCGCCAGCCAAAGGAACGATTGGTCGAAAACGTCCGCGAGTGCTGATGCAGAGGGGTTCCCGCCAAGCTGTCGCAAGGACCGCACAAAGGATAGAAGGTGCGCCGCGAAAAGCATCAGCGCGAGCAGTCCGGCCGGAATCAGCAGGCCGGCATTGAGCGACACTGCCTGCAGCAGGCGCGGCAAGAGGCTGCCGTCATTGACGGCCAGCAGCGCAAGGATGTCGTCGATATAGGCAGACACCGCGCCCATCGAAATCTCGACCACGCCCAGCACGGCGAAGAACAGCAACGCTGCGGCTACCGCTGATTTGAAGGGGATACGGCCTGCGGCAAATGCCATCAGGCAAAGAACCGTGCCGGCGACAACGCCCGTGATCTTCACGAAAAAGAGAGCGGCCATCGCCCCTGCAACGACGACCACGAGAATACGACGGTCGCGAACATGAACCAATGCCGCTGCCAGCACGTAGAGGAGCTGGCAGACCTGGCGGTTGTAAATGCCGAAGCCGTCGGAGCCGGGGTAGGGGTAGAAATCGCCGGTGTTGAACGGCAGCACCGAGAAGACTAGGAACGGCAGCAGGATCGCATAGGCAAGGAGCGCCGAGCGCTTTTGCACGTCGAAGACGACGAGCGCGATCGCCGGCCCGGTGACGAGCAGCAAACACCAGCTCGCCAGCAACAACGGCTGGCCGTTGGGAAAGATGCCCTGCAGACCCGTGAACAGGTAGTAGCCAAGCGCGCCAACGGGCGTGAAGAAGTCGACTGACGGCACTTGCCCGTCTCGTATGCGGTTGGCGGCATCGAGATAAAGGTAGTGATCCCAGTACATCGGGCCGATCGGTTGCGGAATCGTGATGGAGAGCAGGAGCGCGAGCACGCCGAGGGTGACGACAAGCAAGAACAACGGTGAGCGGATGAAGGTGAGGGCCACGCTCGCCTGTCGTGCCTGTACCTCCAGTTCGGTGCGGCTATGCATTGCGGTATCGTTCCCCCGGGGAGCGATGCACCCGCACTGCTTGCTGACACAGGCTCCGCGCCTTCTTATGCCATCATCCGGTTTTAAGCCGGTTAATGCGACGTGATTGTGAGAATTATGCTTCTCGCAATATCTTGGCGATACCACAGCGCCGAATCGTGCGTGACTTTGTACTTGAGGCGATTTCGATTTAAGAAATTGTGCAGGAGGCGTCGGCCTCGGAAAGACCAAGGAGACTATTGTATGGAACGGACGTGCCTGGCCATCATTCTGGCTGCGGGTGAAAGCACGCGGATGAAATCGTCCATGTCGAAGGTGCTGCATCCGGTCGCCGGCCGGCCGATGATCGCTCATGTCGTCCAGGCGCTGGCAAGCGCTTCGATTTCCGATATAGCCCTGGTGGTCGGTCGTGATGCGGAATCGGTTTCGGCGGCGGCCGATGTCGGCGGCGTGTCACTCTCTTCCTATCTGCAGAAGGAACGGCTGGGCACGGGCCATGCAGTGCTGGCCGCGCGTGATGCCATAGCGAAAGGCTATGACGATCTTCTCGTCGTCTTCGGTGATACGCCGCTGATCACGCCGGAGCCGCTGAAGGCCGCACGTGATGGCCTTGCCGCCGGCAACGACGTGGTGGTGATCGGCTTCGAGGCGGCGGATCCGAGTGGGTATGGACGTCTGATCGTGAAGGACGGTGCCTTGCTCGCCATTCGCGAGCATAAGGATGCGACCGAAGAAGAACGCCGGATCACCTATTGCAACGGTGGACTGATGGCGATCGACGGGCGCAAGGCGCTCGATCTGCTCGGGCGCATCGGCAACGCCAACGTCAAGGGCGAGTATTACCTGACGGATCTCGTCGAGATCGTGCGCGAGATCGGCGGACGGGCGATCGCCGTCGAGGCGCCTGAGGAGGAGCTGACCGGCTGCAATACGCGTGCCGAACTCGCCTTCATCGAGCGGCTCTGGCAGCAGCGGCGGCGCCACGAACTGATGTTGTCGGGCGTATCGATGATCGCACCGGAAACGGTGTTCCTCGCCTGGGATACGGTGCTTGAGCAGGATGTGTTGATCGAGCCGAATGTCGTCTTCGGTCCCGGCGCGCGCGTCGAGAGCGGCGCGATCATCCACGCTTTCTCGCATGTCGAGGGCGCGACGGTCCGGGCAGGGGCGACAGTTGGCCCCTTTGCCCGACTGCGCCCGGGCGCCGATCTTGGCGAAAACTCGAAGGTCGGCAATTTTTGCGAGGTCAAGAAGGCTGAGATCGGCGCCGGCGCCAAGGTCAACCACCTGACCTATATCGGCGACGCCTTCGTCGGCGCGGGTTCGAACATCGGGGCCGGTACCATCACCTGCAACTATGATGGCGTGAACAAGCATGAGACCCGGATCGGCGAAAATGCCTTCATCGGGTCGAATTCGTCGCTGGTCGCGCCGGTGACGATCGGCGATGGGGCTTTGGTTGCCTCGGGCAGCGTGATTACCGAGGACGTTCCGGCAGATGCCGTTGCCTTCGGCCGCGCGCGCCAGGAGATCAAGCCGGGTCGGGCGCGGCTGCTGCGCGAGCGCTACCAGGCTGTGAAGGCGGCCAAGAAAGCTGCGAAAACGGCCGAGTAGATCTACGGCGCCGCGCGCCTAATCGGATGCGCAAAGGTCGCTGTGGCGCTTTGATTGCTGCATGTTTTCTTGCCTGAATCGGCTGCGATTCAAGGAAGCCTGCAGAGCGTTAAATACTGAAACCGAAAGTGAAATCGGGGCGGATTGCCTCGCCTGACAAATGCTTTACCAAGGCAGCGCAACGGGCGGGACATCCGCCCTCATCGGCTGAGGCGCCACGACGGGCGCGGGGACAAATCGGAGACGACTATGTGCGGTATTGTTGGCATCGTTGGCAACCAGCCGGTATCGGAGCGCCTGGTCGATGCGCTGAAGCGCCTCGAATACCGCGGCTATGATTCCGCCGGCGTTGCGACCATCAATGGTGGAGCGTTGGAGCGCCGGCGTGCCGAGGGAAAGCTCGTCAATCTCGAGATCCGGCTTCGCGAAGAGCCGCTCGCCGGCGCGATCGGCATTGCGCACACGCGTTGGGCGACCCATGGTGCGCCGACCGAGCGCAACGCGCATCCGCACTTCACCGACGGTGTCGCCGTCGTCCACAACGGCATCATCGAGAACTTTGCCGATTTGAAGGACGAACTGATCGCTGACGGCGCCAAGTTCGAGACGGACACCGACACCGAGGTCGTGGCCCATCTGCTCTCCAAGTTCCGCCGCGAAGGCCTTGGCCGGCGCGAGGCGATGCATGCGATGCTGAAGCGGGTCACCGGCGCCTATGCGCTCGCCGTGCTCTTTGAGGACGACCCGTCGACGATCATGGCGGCGCGCAACGGTCCGCCGCTGGCGATTGGCCACGGTAAGGGCGAGATGTTCCTCGGCTCCGACGCGATCGCACTTTCGCCCTTCACCAACGAGATCACCTATCTGATCGATGGCGACTGGGCGGTGATCGGCGCAAACGGCGTGCATATCTTCGATCTCGCCGGCAATGCCGTTGATCGCCCGAAGCAGATCTCGTCGGCCGCCGCCTATATGATCGACAAGGGCAACCACCGGCATTTCATGGAGAAGGAGATCTATGAGCAGCCGGAGGTGATCGCGCACGCGCTCAGTCACTACGTCGATTTTGCCGGCAACCGCATCAAGGCACTCGGCGGCACGATCGATTTTGCCAAGGTCCCGAGTCTGGCGATTTCCGCTTGCGGCACGGCCTATCTCGCCGGCCTCGTCGGCAAGTACTGGTTCGAGCGCTATGCCCGCCTGCCGGTGGAAATCGACGTCGCTTCCGAGTTCCGCTATCGCGAAATCCCGTTGTCGGCGCAGTCGGCAGCACTGTTCATCTCGCAATCGGGCGAAACCGCCGACACGCTCGCCTCGCTGCGCTACTGCAAGGAGCTGGGCTTAAAGATCGGCGCCGTCGTCAATACGCGCGAATCGACGATCGCACGCGAGTCCGATGCCGTGTTCCCGATCCTCGCCGGTCCGGAGATCGGTGTCGCCTCCACCAAGGCCTTCACCTGCCAGCTGGCCGTCCTGGCGTCGCTGGCGATCGGCGCCGGACGCGCCCGCGGCACGGTCAGTGCAGACGAGGAGCAGGTGCTGGTTCGCTACCTCTCGGAAATGCCGCGTATCATGGGCCAGGTGTTGAACGCCATCCAGCCGAAGATCGAGCTTCTGTCGCGCGAGCTGTCGAAGTGCCGCGACGTGCTCTATCTCGGGCGCGGCACCAGCTTCCCGCTGGCGATGGAAGGCGCGCTCAAGCTCAAGGAAATCTCCTATATTCACGCCGAAGGTTATGCCGCCGGCGAGCTGAAGCACGGACCGATCGCGCTGATCGACGAAAACATGCCGGTCATCGTCATTGCGCCGCATGACCGCTTCTATGAGAAGACGGTTTCCAACATGCAGGAAGTGGCCGCGCGCGGCGGTCGGATCATCCTGATCACCGATGAGAAGGGGGCTGCCGCCTCGAAGCTCGAAACGATGGCAACGATCGTGCTGCCGAATGTCGACGAGATCATCGCGCCGATGATCTTCTCGCTGCCGATCCAGTTGCTTGCCTACCATACGGCGGTATTCATGGGCACCGACGTCGACCAGCCCCGCAACCTCGCAAAATCGGTGAC